>JAQUNU010000001.1 GCA_028717445.1 Candidatus Portnoyibacteriota bacterium
CCCAAACGCCTGGCCGCCTGGAAAAAATTTCAAGACATGATTTCGGAACTTCGGGAAATTTCAAAAATCCTGCCGCTTTCCCAGGTCATGAATCAAATTATCAAAAAAATCGGCATGGAAGCGTATCTGCGCGACGGTTCCGAACAAGGAGAGATAAGATGGGAAAACATCAAAGAACTTTTTACGGTCATTAAAAAATACGATCCTCTGCCGCCCGAAGAAGCCGCCAGCGCTTTCCTCGAGGAAGTCGCCCTGCTTTCAAACCAAGATGATGTTGAAACAGAAAAAGATCTGGCCAATTTAATGACCGTCCACTGCGCCAAAGGCCTGGAATTTCCCGTGGTTTTCATGGTCGGCTGCGAAGAGGGTCTTTTTCCGCATTCGCGGGCCATGCTGAACGCTTGGGAAATGGAAGAGGAACGCCGGCTTTGCTATGTCGGCATGACGCGCGCCAAAATCAGACTGTATCTTTCCTGGGCCAACCAAAGGAATCTTTACGGCAGCATCCAGATCAATCCGCCATCGCGGTTTCTGTTCGACATCCCGCAAAATCTGACAAAAATGCAGGGGCAAACGGAAAGTTTAAAATACTATGATTTTAACGATTTATAAACATGGACTTATTTTCGCCTTCGAAAATCAAAGAATTATTGGCTGAATACGGCGCCGCACCCTTAAAAAGCTTGGGCCAAAATTTTTTGATTAATGCCCAGGTGCTTGAAAAAATCATTCAAGCCGCGGAGCTAAAAACAGGGGACATTGTTTTAGAAATCGGGCCCGGACTGGGAGCGCTGACGCGCGAATTGGCCAAAAAAACCAAAAAGGTTTTTGCGATCGAAAAAGATAGAAAATACGCTGAAATTTTAAAAAATATTTTTGCGGACTTTAAAAATGTTGAAATAATTCATGGGGACGCGCTTGATATCGACGCTTCGAGCTTGATCGAGCCGAATCAAAGATATAAGATCGTCGCCAATCTTCCTTACAACATCACATCTCCTATTATCAGGAAATTTTTGGAAACGCAGAATCAACCCGAATTAATGGTTCTAATGATCCAAAAAGAGGTGGCCAGACGAATTTGCGCCAAACCGCCGGAAATGTCGCTTTTGGCTGTCTCGGTCCAATTTCATGGCGAACCAAAGATAATCGAATATGTTTCAAAAGGAAATTTCTGGCCCCAGCCGAAAGTTGATTCGGCAATTTTAAAAATCTTGCCGCATTCAAAATTCAGCAAAATTGATAGGCCGAAATTTTTTGCGATTGTCCGCGCCGGTTTTTCAGCGCCAAGAAAACAGCTTGCCCCGAATTTGGCCTCCAAATTAAAAATCAGCCGCCAGATCGTCGAGGAAACGCTTAAAAAGCAAAAAATCGATCCCAAACAAAGAGCAGAAACCCTAAACATCGATGACTGGACCAATATAAATCTTTCTTTCTGATATCGAAATCTAATATTTTTTGTGTGGATAACTGATGGAAAATCGGTTATTTTTTTGTGGATAAATTTAAGGTATAATTAAACTAAGAAAACACTAAATTTTTTGCCTAAATTTAATGAGCCGTAAAAGAGTTAATTTTGCCCGAAATCAAGCCGGGAAATTAGGGGTTTTTGTGGCGGTTTTGATATTGTTCGCCGGTCTGTTTTTGGGCGGCTATTTGGTCTTAAAAACAAAAGTCGGCTCCGCTGATGTCGCCTCGCAGCTGGAATCCGCTCTTGAAAAAACCGGCCTGAAGCAAGATCCCAACGCGGACGATGACGGCGACGGGCTCAAAAATTGGGAAGAAGAAAATTACCGCACAGATAAAAATAAAGACGACACCGACGGCGACGGCTACCTTGACGGCGAGGAAGTCCTGGCTGGATATGATCCGGCTAAAAAAGCGCCGGGCGATGAACTAGCCGGCGGCAATGCCAAGACCCCGCGGCCCCTGCCGCAAAACCTGACCAAAGCGCTCACAAATCAGCTGGCGCAGGGAATTTTGGAAGGCAAAATCAAAACAATCGATCCGGAAACCGGCCAAACGCTTAAACCGGAAGAGTTTGAAAAAGAAGCCGGGATCGACGAAGCGATTGCCCAAGCGCTCGGCCAGCAATCCGATGAATTTGCCATGCCCAAAATAGCCAACTCAGAATTGAGAATTTCAGCTGCCTCAAAAAGGATCGACTTGGCCGCCTATTTTTCAGAAATGTCTAAGATCCTAAACAAGATAGAAAAAACCGAAAAACCGGAGCTGGAGATCTTTGCCGAGGCCATTGAAAAAACCGATTTTGCCGAATTGGAAAAATATCAGCAAAGCTATGTTGAGGCATACCAGGGAATGAAAAATATGACCGTGCCGGCGAACGCGACCGAAATCCACAAAAACATGATGGGATTTCTTTGGATAGTAAATAATATCTACTCGGCCGTCAAAACCTACGAAGATGACCCATTAAAAACCGCTGTCGCGCTGATCCATTATCAGAATTTAGGCGGCGAAATGAAAAATATTATTGTCAGAGGCACGGAATTAATAAAAAAGACAAATTGATGAAAAAGTTTGAGCTAAAAATATTTTTTAAAAAAGCTATCAGCGGCTGGCTGATCCTGACCACGCTCATTCTTTGTTTTGCCGGAATGGCTTTGCCTGAAAAAAAAGCGGAAGCGGCCCTGGCCACCGAAGCGACGCAAGCCGCCCAAATGCTTCAGGATGGAGTTTTTTATTTTTCTGACGTTGCCTCAACCGTGGAAGACGAAGTTGTTCAAGGCGGCCAGCTTTCATTTCAGGGAATCATGTCCGCCATTGATGGCTGGTTTAAATGGGACACTTTGATGGAAAGAGCCCTAAGATTGGCCTGGTATAAAATGAAGAGGCAAATTCTGCGGGACCTGGCCAATGCCATTCTCAACTGGGCCAAGGGGGAAGACGGAACTCCTGCTTTTGTCACGGATTGGAAGGGTTATTTATCGAATTTAGGCAAAAATGCCGTCACAAAACTGATCAATGACCAAATCAACAGCATTGCGATGTGCTTCAACTTTAGTCTCTCCCTAAAAGCCTGGATAAACTGGCAGGATATAAATCTAAATGACCAGCTGGCCTGCCCCATGACGCCGTTTGTTCTGCAGAACTTTTTATCCGATTTTCAGAGAGGCGGCTGGGACTCCTGGAAGAGCTTCATCAGCCCTTCGGGAAATATGTACGGCTCTTTTATGATCGTTTCGGACGAAATCCTCAAAGAAGAAGAAAGAGAACGCCAAGCGCAAACGTCCAAACTCATTGCCAATCAGGGATACAAAGGAAATGCGACCACGCCAGGCATTTTGCAAGCGCACGCGGTTAATGAGGCCGCAATGATGGAATGGACATATCTTATGAATTCCCAAGAGTTTGAAGAATTCGTTTTTGCTTTGGCTGATGCCTTTATAATTCGCATTATCAGAGGCGGCGTTAGCGCCCTGCAAACAAACGACTATGACTATTCATCCGGACAGCCCGTAAGCGTCACTCCCCAAACAAACACCTATATCAACGCTTCCAGCGAAAAAGAAACGATCGATGAAATGAAAAACCGGCTAGCCCTGCTCACGGAAGCTCTGCAAGGGCTCCTGAATGAGCAAAATCAAAATTTATCCCTCATGCAGTCAATTAAAACAATCCAAAATACTCTGGCTTCGCGCGACTGCGCGCTAGCCTCTCTTCCCATCGATAACGAGCTCAACGCTTTAACAAACCAAATCAACCAAACACAAACAAGAATCAGCCAGGCCCAGCAAGCGGCTCTCGACAATGACGCTTTAATCAACGCCATCGCTTCGATAGAGTCAGCGCAAGATTCGGGGGATCAAGCCGCGCTCGAAAGCGCTTCGACTGTTTATCAAACAACCAGAGAAAAAGCAGTCCAATCTTTCAGCGCTCTTCTGGGCAGCACTCAACGAGATCTAAATACTACTTTCAGCGAAATGAATTCCTATCTTCTGGCTGTCAACCGCCAGGCCAACACTTATTCCTCCAATCGTGGCATGGCAAGCATAGGCACAGGCCTGGAGGGCCGCCGCGCCGCGGAAAACCAGCTGCTTCTGGCCTGTCCGGAACCAATCGCCACCACAACGCCGAGTATTTTATTTTAGCTTCTTGCGCGCAAAAAATTAATGCATAAATTGACACAAAAAAAGATATTGGGAATCGCCTGCATAGCCGCTTTTGCGTTTATGATTTTTTTGATGCCCGCAGCCGCACAGGCTCAATCTTTTGTTGGAGAATGGATATACGGCAATGTCTTAAAAGCAATCAGCTCTCTGCTTTATTACACTTTTTATATTTTTGGCTGGCTGCTCTGGCTGGCCGCTGGTTTGCTTGATTTTGTTCTGACCAATCCGACTTTGCAAAAATTTACCAGCGCTCCCTTTGTCCAAGACGGCTGGAAAATCACGCGCGATTTGGCTAATATGTTCTTTTCGTTGATTTTAATCGCCATCGCTTTTGCCACAATCCTGAAAATCGACACCTATGGCGTTAAAAACAATCTGAAAAACATAATTCTTATCGCTCTTTTAATAAACTTCAGCCTGGTTATCGCCGGGGTAATTATTGATTTTGCCCAAGTTTTGACAAATTATTTTGTGACCGCCGCCAAAGGCGACAACGCCAGCATAACCGCGATGCTGGCCAACGGCCTGAATATAACCTCGGGATTTGATCCTTCAAAAGCGCCCCGAGATCTTGAGTTGAAAGATACGTTCCAAGGATTCCTGACTATAGGCCTTGGCCTTTTTGGCCAGACGATATTTGTCTTGGTGGCGGCTTTCACGATGTTTGCCGCGGTAATTTTTTTGATTGTCCGGTTTGTAGCCATCTGGTTCTTGCTTATGTTATCGCCCATTGTCTGGCTTTTTTATATTCTCCCCAATACCCGCAAATATTGGAACCAGTGGTGGGAGGCATTTATGAAATGGGTTTTTTTCGCGCCGGCTTATACTTTTTTTCTTTATTTAAGCTTAATGGCCGTGAGCAAAGGGGCGCTTGTTTCGCAGGTTGGATTTGTCATGGATCAATCAGGCCAAACATTCATCGGCAAAAGTTTTGAAGTTATTATCAGCTATATAATTTTGATTGGATTTTTGATCGCCTCGCTCATCGTGGCCCAAAAAGCCGGCGTGGCCGGAAGCCACGGCGTTATAGCCGTAGGCCGAGGGATGTCAAGAGCGGTCGGAGGCGCAGTAAGCAACTGGGCGGCCAGGGGAGCGGAAAAAGATATAACCGGAAAAGGATTTATTAGAGGCGCTGGAGCGGGGCTTCGTCGCGGCATTTCTTATTTATCACCCGAAGCCTGGAAAACGGCTTGGCGACAACGGCAAGAACAGACCAAAAGAGAGAGCATCCCAATTGCCGCCGGCCGGCGGCAGGATTTGCTCAACCGAGTGCTTTCGTTAAGCTGGTTTAAGGGCCAGCCCGGCGAAAAAACCGACTACCGCGAAAGAGCGGCCAGATCCAGGCGCGCCGAAGAACGCAAAAATATTTACACCAATAACGCCGAGGAATTAATCAGGGGGTTTTTGGACGCAAAAAAATCCGGCAACGCCAACAAAATGAACGCTTATGTCCAGGCCTTATCCGAGCAGAATGATCAAAACGAATTGTTCAAGGCTCTGAACAAAACCGAAGGCAAAAATTATGCCATGACTGCCCGCGGCGTTACTGACTTTGTCGAGGAGCAATTAAAACCGGCCATGGGCGAACAGCAGGCTTATCGCTTCGGCCATGACATGATCAGGATGATGGAAAGCAATGGCCAGTGGATCGGCCGGCCTTTCGCGGCCAATGCCTCAGGCAAATACGAGCTTTCAGGCGTAGAGGGAGTTGCCGGCAAAAAAGCCGCCTGGGGCGACCTGAACGAGGAGCAAAAGAAAGCGGTCATGGAGTTGGCGGCCCAAAACGCCCACGTGGAATGGACCAAACAGGATCCGCAAAAACAGTCTATTAACACAGGGCGGTTTAGCTACATCGACGAAGAATATGAATTAGGGGCAAATGGGGAAATTGATACAATCGACGGTGGCCTTACCACGGCTGGCCTTCAGAAACTCTCAATGATTCAACCCAGCCAGGCAAATCGATTAAACACTCACAGCAAAGCCATGTTGATGACCTTCCATGCCGATGAATTCAAGAAGACCAACGCCGGCGTTTTTAACAAAATTATGGAAGACATGACCGCAGCCGTTAGAGGCATGGACAAACCGGGGATTGAAAACTTCGTCGCCAATTTTACCCAGCCCATTGCGCATATAACCAGCGTCATTCGGGACAAAAACGGCAAGGAGGTCCGCCGGGTCAGCGCCGATGAAGCAAGGGCTAATTTCGTAAAAATGATCGAAGACGCCCAGGCTGAAAAAGGAGACAACGCCAAGCCAAAAGGAGGGCCCGCTGGATTTAATCCCTAAACTTAAGAATAAACACCTAGATGCCCTTAACCCGCGAACAACTTGATTTTTTCCAATACCAGGCCAATGCCAATATTGATTCTCTTCTCCGGAAGGAATCGCTGTTTTTGGCCATGGAAATGGAACCGTTAATCTTAACCCAATCAGGGGGCAGCTACGACAATCTGTCTGAAGCAAAAAAATTGCTTTTCCAATTAAAATGGGTCGGCTGCGGCATAATCAGAGATGATAATGATTTTTATGACCTTGTTAAATATCATCTACTAGAAGGATTCGAGTTAAACAGACGCTTTGAATTTGACGCTTTCAGCGATCTTGTTTTTAGCAAATTAGCTAATCTTTTCGGATCAGGATTGCAGGAAATGACGCAAAATATACTTTCCGCAACAAGAGAAAATAATCAAACCATCGGCGCGAATCCGATCATGGTCAAAAATGAAACCCGGGCCGTCCGGCCGACTGTCCGCCATTGGCTGATAGATTTTTTAAGAAGCTCTTCTGCGGAAAATCCAGGCGAAGTCCAGGAAACCGACTATCTTTTCAACAATCCGAATGCCAAAGCTCTTTCGGAAGAAGATAAAAAAACACTCGGCCAGGTTTTAGCTTTTTACGATACAATGCGTTTACTCTCAAAGGAGGTGGCTATGTCCGAAACTATGCCTCCAAGCGCCGCCGAAGAACGCCCGCTGATCGCTCCCTTGCGCCAGCAAACCGGAGATGAATTTCATTTTGAAGAACGGCCTCGGCCGTCCATGTCCGCTTTCTACGAAACCCAACAACCATCGCCGCGCCCGATTCCGCCGCAACAATCTTTTTCCAACCCAGCCAGGACTTTTTCTCCGCCCCCGCCGCCAGCTCCTCGGCCGCAACCGGCCTGGCCGCCATCACCCGAAAAAAATTCCTACCAACCCAGGCCCGCCAGCCCGCCTCCTTCTTTGCCGATCCAGCCGCCATCAACGCCATCAAAGCCAATTCTTTCCAGAATCACTCCGCCTCAAACCCAACCAGTGACCGGACCTGCTTCTTTCAGGCCAGCTCCAATTCCGCCCCCAATTCCGGTCCGGCCAAATACCCCACAACAAAAAAGCACCTACCGCGAGACGATCACCCCAGAAGATTTAGACGGTCCGCAGACGCCCCGAAAAACAGGGCCAAAACTAAATGGAAATGTAGTCAACCTTAAAGATTTTAACCGATCCAATTAACCCTTATTGAAGAATTATGCAATTTCACGTTCCTCAATTCCTCGATATTGAAGACAAAATTATCGGCCCTTTAACCCTTAAACAATTCGCCTACCTAGCCGGCGGGGGAGTCTTGCTTTTTATTCTGTCTAATTATGTAAAATTATGGCTTTTTTTGATAATCGCCGCGCCTTTGGCCGCGTTTTGCATGGCTCTGGCCTTTATCCGGGTCAACGGCCGACCATTTATTTCAATCTTTGGCGCTTTTGTAAATTACATGGTCAAGCCGAAGCTTTTTGTCTGGAAAAGAAAAGAAAAATGAGCTGTAAAAACATATGCCCGAACCACAATCAAACATTTTAAACAAAATACCAATCGCCGACATTCAGAATGGAATCGTCTTCTTAAAAGACGGTTCGCTTCGGGGAGTTTTAATGGTTTCTTCCGTAAACTTTGCCCTGAAATCAACCGACGAACAGGACGCGCTGACCTTTCGCTATCAGCAATTTTTGAATTCCCTCGATTTTCCCATCCAAATCCTGATCATGACGCGGCGGTTTGATATCTCCGACTACATCGCCTTGATTGACCAAAAGAAAAAAGAACAGGAGAACGAACTGCTGCGGATCCAAACCGGTGAATATATTGATTTCATCAAAGGATTGACTCAAGTCGTCAATATTATGAGCACTTTTTTTTATATCATCATCCCTTACGCCCAAAGCGAACCGGCCAAAGCGGCCATGGGCTTTGCGGACAAAATAACCAGAAAGATTTTCAGCCAGGAAACGAGTCAAAATCAAGAAAAACAATCCCTAGAACAAATGCAGACCGGGCTCTGGCAGCGCGTAAATTATATAATCTCCGGCTTGACCATGTGCAATTTGAAAAGCGCCATTTTAGACGACTTGGAATTAAAAGAGCTTTTTTACAAGCTTTACAATCCGCAATCAGAGCAAAGAGCCGAAACAGAATCTCCGTCAAGCAATCCAGGATTTAATTTCACCCAAAAATAAATTATGGATTTACCATTTTTTTCAAAACAAAAAAACAAAACAAAACAAACGCCCGAATCGAAGATTGCGGAAATATTGGCGCCCTCAGCCATGAAAATAAACGCCAATTTCATCCAGCTCGGCGGCAAATTATGCCGGGTTCTTTTTGTTTTTACCTATCCAAGGAATCTCTCGACTAATTGGTTCTCGCCGGTTCTCACCATGGATAAGGAGTTAAATATTTCGATGTTCATCAAGCCGGCCGAAACGCATCTCATCCTAAAACAATTAAGAAAAAAAGTCGCCCAGGTGCAATCACAGATTTCAGCCCAGCAGGAAAAAGGGAAAATCAGAGATCCCATCCTGCAAACCGCGCTTCAGGATATGGAAACGATGCGCGACACGCTCCAGCAGGGGACAGAAAGATTTTTTAATTTTGGTCTCTATATCGCCGCTTTCGGCAATTCGCCCCAGGAGCTTGACCAGATTGAGAATGAACTCCGGGCCGCGATGGAATCAAAATTAGTCTATGTCAAGCCCGCCACTTTCCAACAAGAAGCCGGCTTCACTTCAATTCTGCCGCTGGCCAAAGACGCTCTTTCGATTTCGACGCCGATGAACACGGCCCCGGTTTCCAGCACATTCCCTTTTGTCTCCTCGGATCTTTCTCAAAACAAAGGCATTCTTTATGGCATTAACCGACACAACAACAGCTTGATACTTTTTGACCGTTTTTCTTTGGAAAATGCCAATATGGTTATTTTCGCCAAGTCCGGCGCCGGAAAAAGCTATGCGGTCAAGCTTGAAATATTAAGATCGCTCATGATGGGATCGGACGTTATTGTGATCGATCCGGAAAACGAATATCAGTATCTTGCCGAAACAGTGGGCGGCTCATATATAAAAATTTCGCTGACTTCGCCGCATCATATTAATCCTTTTGACCTGCCGATTCCCAGAAAAGATGAACGGCCAGGCGATATTTTACGCTCAAACATCATCAACCTGGTTGGCCTTATCCGAATAATGCTGGGCGGCTTGACCCCGCAGGAAGACGCTGTTTTGGATAAAGCCCTGACAGAAACTTATGCTTCGCGGGATATTACTCCTGAATCTGATTTTGCGAACATTACGCCGCCGCTCTTAAGCGATCTTAAAACCATCCTTGGCAACATGGAGGGCGGCCAATCCATGGCGCAGCGGCTCGAAAAATATACCAGCGGCTCATACGCCGGCTTCTTTAATCGGCCCACGAACGTGGCGGTCAAAAACCGATTGGTTGCTTTTTCCATCCGCGATATGGAAGAAGATCTCCGGCCGATGGCCATGTATGTTGTGCTCCATTATATCTGGAACCTGATCCGTTCGGAGATGAAAAAAAGAATTCTCGTCGTGGACGAGGCCTGGGTCATGATGCGTTACGAAGATGCCGGTTCTTTTATGTTCGGCATTGCCAAAAGATGCCGTAAATATTTTCTTGGCCTAACCACGATCACCCAAGATGTCGCCGACTTCATGGCCTCAACCTACGGCAAGCCAATCGTCACCAACTCCTCCATCCAGCTCCTGATGAAACAATCGCCAGCCACTATCGAAATTATCCAAAACACCTTCAATCTGACCGACCAAGAAAAGTATCTTCTGCTGGAATGCAATGTCGGAGAAGGAATATTTTTTGCCGGCTTAAAGCACGTGGCCATCAAAGTTATCGCCTCCTACACCGAAGATCAGATTATCACCTCCGACCCGGCCCAGCTGCTTGAAATAGAAAAGGCTAAAGAAGAATTAACAGCGGAAGAAAACCAACCAACCGATAACAACTTGGACATTATTTAAAATGGCCAATGAAATAAATAAAATAAGAAGGGATGATAGCAAGGAAAAAAAAGAAACAAACATCAATAGCCCGAAATCCGACGTCACGAGTATCGAATTTGCCCTAATCGCCTTAGTCGCCGTAGGCAAAGACGGCTTGGATGCCGGAGCGACACTCTCGATCATCGGAGTGCCTTTAACGCCCATATTAAATATCGGCGCGATAATGATTTTGTGGCTTTGGTGCGTAATGCGGCTAAAAGAATTCCCAACCAAAAGATTCGCGGGTTCCGCCATGTTGGAATTCTTGCCTTTTTTGAACGCACTGCCGTTCTGGACGGCTTTCCTGATTCTTATTTATATCCAACAAAACTTTCCCAATCTTTCAAAGTATATTCCGGGTTCGAAAGATGAAAAAAAATAAATTGAAAATTTGAAAATCACTAAATTTTTTTTCGCAAATATTTTGCCCGCTTTTTATTTTCTCTCCTGCTCGACCGCATTTGCCCTGGAATATCCCTTCGGCAATCTGTCGGCCAATCCCACTCCCTGCGAATATATTAAAACGGCATACATTTGGGGTCTGGGGATTGTCGGCACTCTGGCGGTGGCCGTGATCGCTTTTGGCGGTTTTCTTTACATGGTGGGGAAAGTGGAGCAGGGCAAAGACTACATCACTTCGGCGTTTTTGGGAATACTGCTGCTTTTTGGCGCTTACCTGATTCTCTACACTATTAATCCGGAATTGGCACAGTTGAAGTGCGAGATAAAGAATATGCAACCCTTGGGAACTCCGCCCACCGGCGCTTCGGTGCCAATAACACCTGGCTCAACCACCGGCACTTCGCTTGGAGAACAGGCGGCTCGGGGCGCTTTGGCCAGCGGCGTAGGCGTAAAAGACGCTTGTCCGCCTGGGCAGGCGACCGGATGCGTTAGAATGGAGGGGATGAAGGATACAACCGTTAACGAAATAAATGATTTAGCCGGCAAAGTTGGGCCTGAAAATATCTACATTTCAGGCGGCACCGAAGGGTGCGGCGCCACTGGCTCAACAATTCATTCAACCGGCTCAGTCAGCCATTGTTCCGGCGATAAGTATGACATGAGACAGAATAACACCGTTAATAATTATATCGAAAACGCTTTTGTAAAAATGCCCAATCGAAAATACGATGGCGCCGAAATGTGGATGGACCCAAAAACCGGAACCACTTATGCCAAAGAAATGGGCGTTGTAGGAACGGTTAACGGACCACACTGGGACGTGGCTGTCCGGAAAATTTAAATTATCAAATTCGGAAAAATCTAATAATATTGTGAAAAAATATTTTAAAATAATTTTTTCTTTGATCGGCCTAACCTTTCCGATTTTCTCCCTTGCCCTGGAATATCCCTTCGGCAATCTGTCGGCCAATCCCACTCCCTGCGAATATATTAAAACGGCATACATTTGGGGTCTGGGGATTGTCGGCACTCTGGCGGTGGCCGTGATCGCTTTTGGCGGTTTTCTTTACATGGTGGGGAAAGTGGAGCAGGGCAAAGACTACATCACTTCGGCGTTTTTGGGAATACTGCTGCTTTTTGGCGCTTACCTGATTCTCTACACTATTAATCCGGAATTGGCACAGTTGAAGTGCGAGATAAAGAATATGCAAAAATTTAATGAAGCGCCGCAACCGACAAAAACGACGGACGAACCGCTCCCGCAATCGATGACCGAAAAAATAGATGCCGGCGCAACCAACCAAGACATAAAAGACGACATGTTAAAATAAACCGCCTATTATTTTTTAAATGAAGAAAAAAATCTTTGTCGCTTTAATAATATTTTTCGTCTTAAGCAGCGGCTCGCTGCTGATTTATAATTTCTTTTTCAAAGAGAAAACGGAGACAAAAATCGAGGAAAATAAAGAAAAAGCCGAGATAAAAGCGATCAGCGAAAAACAAGCGTTTGCCCCTTTTTTGGAGAACGGCCAAGTCAAATATTATCTGGCCCAAAACGGCCACGTCGTTCAGTCAAAATTTGACGGCACCCAAAAAAAGGAAATTTCCACGACAGATCTGAAAGATTTGAAAAAAGTGGCCTGGTCTCCTGATGGCAAAAAAGTCATCGGTTTTTACGGCGAAACAACCGGCAACGGGGTAAAAAAATCCGTTTTTGATTACATAACAAAAAAATCATACCCGCTCGACGCCAACATCCGCTCGATCGCCTGGTCGCCGGACAGCAAAAAAATTATTTATCAATACTCCGATAATCAGGGGAATAACAACATCAGCGCGGCCAACCAGGATGGCTCTGGTTGGCATAATATTCTGCAGACTCGGCTGGGAAATTTGGTCGTCGAATGTCCGACGCCCGGCAAAATTTCCCTTCGGAGCGTGCCAAACAGCCAAACCAAGGGCTTTCTTTTTGTCCTTGAAGAAAAAACAGAAAATATAGTCGCGGTTCTGGATGATTTAAACGGCTTCTCGGCCAAATGGTCGCCGGACGGACAAAAAATCCTTTATCAGACAACAAACGCCAAAGGCCAAGATTTGAAGCTCTTCGTCGCCGACAGCCAAGGCCAAAACAGCCTCCAGCTGCCCGCGATCACGCTGGTTGAAAAATGCGCTTGGTCCGCGAATAGCCAGAAAATCTTTTGCGCCGCGCCCCAAAATATCTCCGATAACGCAACTTGGCCTGAGGATTGGCTAGATGGACTCGTTTCCGTTAAAGACGATCTCTATGAGCTCTCTGCCGACGGCAAAGAAAAAACAAAAATCGTCGCTTCTGACGAAGCGCGATCTTTTGATGTAAATGAAATTATTGCTTCTCCCCAAGGCGACTACGTTCTATTTACCAGCCGCCGCGATGGCCTGCTTTGGAGCGTCGCCATTCCCAATAATTAACGCCGCGGCCAAAGCGATCAAAACCCAAAAAATCAAAGCTAGGTCATTTTTAAAATAAGGCGTATCAGCCAAACCGTGAACGATAAAATAAACCATAGGCAACAGCAAAATCAGCGCCAGCTGATTTTTCTGTTTAAATAAAAGGAAAAGCGTTTTTTTGAAAAAGGATATCAGCAACCAAGCGAATCCCGCCAAACCCAGAATCCCGGTTTGCAGCCAAAAGGCCAAAAAAATATTATGCGGTTGGGGCACGGCCCATTCAAGATAGGGAATGGGAAATTTAGACTGATATTTCAAATAATAATCCTGGAACATCCCGGGCCCGATGCCCAAAAACGGATTTTCCTTTATAATTTCCGAGGCGGCTCTCCAGATCATCAAGCGTGATTGCCACGAGGAGCGGGGTGACGAAAAAAGATCATCTAGCTTAGAACTTCCGACCTGAAGAAAAAATATAAACATTAATAAAAGAAGGATGGCTCCAATCCTAAAACGATATCCGGAGGCGATAATAATCCAGAAAAAAACAGCAACCGCAACTCCCAGCCAGGCCGCGTAGGAAAAGGTCAGATACAAAGCGACGCCGGAAAAAACAAGGGAAAGCAAAAAAAGTGTCAGCGTCATCTTTCCTTTTTTTAAAATCGAATCCCAAAAAGCCAACCCGACCACAAAACCGGGCGACAGATACATGGCCAGATAATTAGGCGAAAGAAAGAACGCGGCCAGACGGCCGTCAAAGGTCTTTTGCCCGGCCAGGAAAAAACACAACGAGATCAAGCCGACCGCGCCGACCGAAAGAATGAAAGAAAAAACAGCTTTTTCAAAAAAAGCGCGCCATCTGGCGGAAACGAATAACATCATCGCGAAAAGAACCGGCGCCAAAAACCAGCCTTTTAAAATTCCGGCGCTTATATTGATATTTTTCGAAAACAAGGTCGAGCCGGCCGCGCCGATAAAAATTAAAAGCGCGGGCAGGATAAAAAATTTTATTTGGGCCAATGCCAAAAACCTGTATTGCTTTTTAAAGATCCAAATCGCCAAAGCCAAAAAAATCAGAATCTCAAGAACCGAAAAGGGGATAAAAAAGATTCTAATTTTGAGAAGATAAAGAGGCGCCAAAAAAATTATAGAGCAAAGGGCCAAATCGAATCTCTTGACGCCAACCAAGACAAAACTGGCCAAACCGAGCGCCAGAAAAAATATTTCCCAAAATGAATTAAGCAGAATATTCATGATTTTTAACGTTCCTTGCCAAGGCTAGAATAATTAAAAAAAAGGAAATAATCACAGGATTAAAAACCGCCGATTCAAAAAGGGAGTGGGAAAAAAAATAAACAAGCGAACCAAAAAGACCGATTGCCAAAAAAGAGGAATGTTCGCTTTTTCGGCTCCTGATAAATTTCAGAAGCTGATAAAAGCTTCCCGCCAGGAGTAAAAACCAGGCAAAAAAACCCAGAATCCCGGTCTCAACTAAAAGATCAAGATAAAGATTATGGCTGGTGATCGGGGTGCGGTAGGAAGCGAGCGGATCGGCATAGCGAGGATAATTGCCCAAACCTACGCCTAAAATCGGATTTGAAATGAAAACCTGCCAAGAATTTCGCCAAATCTCAAGACGAGAAATGGAAGAACCTTCCGATAAAAAGAAACTGGAAAAAAAGCGTTCAAGAACCGGCTGCGCCAGGGCAATGATAAGAAAAAAAATCAATATTCCGGCCATTATTATTTTTACTTTCACTGGGCCGCTAAAAGATCGCCAGCCCAGAAAGATCATCGAAACAAAAGCCGCCACAATCCCTAAATAACCGCCCCGTGAAAAGGTTGCCAGCAGAACCAAAAAAATAAAACCAGCCAGAAAGAAAAGAAGAAGTTGATTTTTTTTTGATCCCATGGCTCCGGCCACGACAAGCGGCAAAATCATTCCCAAAAAAAATGAAAGCATATGCGGATCAGGAAAAGAACCGAATGCCCGCATTATGTCTCCGCCGGCCAAAGCAACAAACCAGCTTGGATGCTGGCCAACCATGAGGGAAAAATTATTCCCCCATAAAAAAGGCCCGGCTTTTTGCAAATAAAAAGAAGATAAAACCTCCGGACCAAACACGAATTGGGCTAAAAATTGCATCACTCCGGCTAAGGCCGCCAAAAAACCCAATCCAAAAATTATTTTAAGCACTTTCTGAAATCGATTTTTATCCCTTAAAAAAGCCGAGGCAAAAAAGAATAAAGGAAAGACTGAGGCAAAAAAGAATAATTTCCTGATTCCCCATAGAAATTCCTGCGCTCCCATTATAGAAAAAAGGGCAAAAATAAAAAACAACAACAAACCAAACCCCTGGAAAGAGAGCGTTTCTGAAACAAAAAAAGAGGGGAGAGACCACCTAAAAAAGAAGCCGCCGGCTAGCCAAAAAAGAAAAAAGACGGGAATCAGCACTCGTCCAGAAACCAGATCAATGTCACTGCTCAAATTCAAGGCAAATTGAAAAAATAAAAGGAAAATTAAAACAAAAAAAGAAATATCAAAAAAATCCGGCTTCGTCTTTCGCCTGATGTTTAAGTCTCGCAGATAAGTTTCTGATTTCATATTTCTCTCCTAAACAAGGCTTTTATTTCGGAAAATGAAATTCCGCGGAAAACAAAAATAGACAAAAGATATAAAATAAAGCCAGCCAAAGCCGGCAGGATCAGGCCGAATCCGGAAAGCGACCAAAGAATCAAAGCCATCACAGCTGAAGCGGCCAAAGATTTTAAAAAAATATTTAGTTGGGGGAAATATCGGGCTGTTTTAAAAACAAAAATAACCATAAAGACAGTCACCAACGCCTCGGTTAAAAGAGTTGAAAAAGCGGCCGCCCAATAAGAAAATCGCGGAATAAAAATAATATTAACCGAAACATTAATGACCGCTCCGAGGCTGTAGATTTTTGCCAAAGCCTTCTGTTTTCCTAAAGCAATAATTATGTTTGAAAACAGAGCGCCAAAAAAAATAAAGCCGGTTGCCAAGATCAAAATTTTCAAAACGCCTTCAGATTGAGAAAAACCCTGACCGGCAATAAGCGAAATAATGCCGTCTGAAAGAAAAAATGTGCCCACTACAAGCGGAACGACAAAAATCATCAGAATATCGAAAGCTCTTTGGGAGACAAGCTTAAATTTTATCTCTTGAGTCCAGGCGTATTTGGAAAGAAGCGGCATAACCAGACCGACAAACATCGACGGGAAAAAAATCAAGCTTTCAAGGACCTTATAGGCGACGCTGTAAATACCGACATCGCCCGCTTCCTTCATCAAGGAAAGCATGACCGTGTCTAATTTAAAATAAATCATTACCAAAATAGCGGAAATAGCCAGCGGAAAACTTTCAGCCAAGGTTTTTTTCCAAGCGCGATGATCCCAAATAAGCTTAAAATCGACCTGGCGACGGGCAAACAACCAGACCAGAATAAAATTGACGAAACTGCTGACGCTGAATGCGATAACAATGCTCAAGAAGCCAGCCTTCTGCCAAATAAAAAAGGCCAGGAGCAAAAGCTGGGCCACGCGGCCGCCTAATTCCGCCAAAGCCACCCGGTCCATTTTTAAATGTTTCTGAAAAATAGCCATCAAAACCTGGGCGTTTGAAAGAAACCAATAGCCAGCCGAAGCCAAAGCAATCCCGGCTTTCGTTTCAGATGAATAGGGGAATAGAAGAGCAATCAGAGGCGCCGCGGCAAAAATAAAAAAGCCCGCCCAGAATCTAAGCGAGAAGGCCTGACTGATGATTTCTTTTTCCTCCGCTCCGTCCCTAGAAACATCCCTGACCGCGATCGAATAAAGACCTAAGTCTGCCAAAACAGAAAAAATATAAAGAAAGGCCAAAACTGTGCTGTAATTACCAAACCCGCCCTGACCCAAATATCTGGTAATAAGACCCACGGCCACGAGCGCCAGAGCCGTTGAAAGCACCCGGGAAGCGGCCGAAAGAAGAGTGTTGTAGGCGATCTTTTTTGCCAACATCGAAATAAAACTATAGAACAGGCCTTATAATAATCCTCCTGTCTGGTCCAATGCCCGAGCTTTCCGCAATGACACCTTCCTGATCTTTCAGGGCTAAATGAATAATCCGCCGCTCAAAAGCGGACATTGCTTCTAAGATTTTTTCTTTTTTCCCGTCTCTCACTTCTTGAGCCACCCGCAAGGCCATCTCTTTTAAAAATCGGAGACGGGCAGATCGATAATTATTTATGTCAATGATAAAATGAGGACATTCAGGCCCGGTTTTTTTAGCCATCATTATTTTGGCCAGATATTGCAAAGCCTCCAAGGTCTCTCCTCCCTGGCCAATTAAAAATCCCGCCTCATCGCTTTCAATATTAACCGTCAAAAAATCGCCTTCATCTATCTGAACAGGGCCTCTCGGCTCAAAATCCATCCGGGAAAGAAGATCATGAACCAAAGTTTTTAAATTTTCTTTAAGATTGCTTTCCATTTTTTTTAAGAAAAAAATATTGCTGAATAATAGTTAAAATATTGCTGAGCGTCCAATAAAGCGCCAATCCCGCTGGAAATTTTATTCCAAGAAAAACCGTCATAACCGGAAAGACATAAAGCATCTGTTTATTCATCAGGCCGGCAAAATCGTTTTTTCCGGAAGCCGGCTTGTTCGTCATCATCATTTTTGACTGAATAAATTGAGTTATGCCAGCGAGCACTCCAAAGATTATGCTGCCCTTGGCCAAATCCACTATCCCAAGGAAAAAATGATTAATTGTCTCAGGCCGTTCAATAAACCAATAAAGACTTTTAAGTTTTTCGGGATCAAGACCGGTGCGGAAAACGGTGAACATCGCGATTAATACAAGGAACTGGATGATTAACGGCAGGCAGCCGGCGGCTGGATTAACCTTGTGCTCCTTATATAATTCCATCATGGCCCGGCCCTGCTTCTCCCGATCGTTTTTATATTTCTCCTGAATTTCTTTTATTTTCGGCTGGATGGCCTGGGTCTCTTTCTGGGATTTTATGGCCTTCTGCGAAACTGGAAAAAGTATCAGTTTTATCAAAATCGTTAAAATGATAATGGCCAGCCCAAAATCATGCCCCGGGATTTGATTGTATAAAAAAATAAGGCTGTTGAAAAGCGGCCGATAAAGAACTTCATTAAAAAGATAGCTAAGAAATTCCATTAAGGGAGGGGATCTAGGCCACCATGATTAAAAGGATGACATCTGATGATCCTTTTAAAACTAAGCCAGAACCCTTTAAAAATGCCAAATTTTTCAAATGCAAGATAACTGTAATGCGAGCATGAAGGCCAAAACCGGCAAGTTTGTCTTCGATTCCTGAAAATCCCGCTCTCTGGAGATAAAAATATCTGATAGAATTTAATCAGAATCATAAATGGTTTAGCTGGCCAAAAGACCAACCCCCTCCAAAAGGCCGAGAATTTCATTTTCAATGTCCCGCTGGTTTTTTCCAATAATATTTTTTTTGGCGATAAGAGCATAGTCATATTCGTTCAACCGGGGCAAAAGCCGAAAAAAAATTTCACTTAAATACCGCCTGATCTTGTTGCGTTCGTGGGCTTTTTTAGCTGTTTTAGCGCTAACCAAAAAAAGGAAGCGGGTCTGGCCGGGGCCGCTTTTAAAATATCTGATATCAACTAAATTGCCCTTGATTGACCGGCCGGCTTTCAATAAATTCTTAATTTCTTTTTCCCGGCTCAAACGGTTTTTTTTAGGGAGCATCTTAGACGGTTAATCTTTTTCTTTTTTTGGCTCTTCTTTTGTTTAAAACGCGGCGACCGCCAAATTTGCCCATTCTCGCCAAGAATCCGTGCGTTCTCTTTCTTTTTTTCTTTTTTGGTTTATAAGTTTGGCTCATAAAAATAAAAAATATTAGCTGCTTTGACACCAAATTAAGTTTAGTATAGTATTAAATAACCTCAAAGTCAATTTTTTGAATACAAAAAAGAGATTTGTAAAAATTCGCTCCTCCACAATATTTTCACAACTTATCAACAAAACAAGTTATTTAACGGGCTTAAATTTACTTCCCATTAACTTTTTATTTTTGATATAATTCTATAAACGGCGAAAAGAGGCCTTGAACAAAAGCGTGGCCTAAAATTTAAAAGCACGCACCGCAAAAAAATCATATGACCAATCAGGAACTTTGGCAGGCGGCCTTAGGAGAAATCGAACTAAATATTTCCAAGACCAACTTCATAACCTGGTTCAAAAGCACCGAGATCGTCAAAATAAAGGATGGCGCGGTGACCGTTGGCGTGCCCAATGGCTTTGCTAAAGAATGGCTGGAAAATAAGTATAACAAGCTGATCTTAAAGGCCTTAAGGAATATCTCGCCAGACACAAAGGAAATCGAATTCATTATCGGCGCCTTTTCTTCTCCGGATTCAGGCGACAGGCCTCTCAAGCTTAAAAAGAAAGAAACTGTTCTCGTGGGCCAGCCCTTCCAGGAGTTTGAGATCAACAAGGAAACCCACCTTAATCCCAAATACACCTTCGATAATTTCATTGTCGGCTCATTCAATGAACTTGCGCGGGCCGCGGCCCAGGGCGTGGTCAAGAATTTGGGCGCTCTTTATAATCCCTTCTTTATCTATGGGGGAGTGGGTCTTGGGAAAACCCACTTAATCCAGGCCATCGGCAACGAAACCGTCCGCCTTTATAAGAATGAAAAGAAGATCTGCTACATCAGTTCGGAAAAATTTACGAGCGAGCTAGTGGAATCTCTTTATAAAGGCCAGGTTGAAGAATTTAAAAACAATTATCGCCAAATCGATCTTTTAATTATCGACGACGTGCAGTTTTTAGCGGGCAAAGAAAAAACCCAGGAAGAATTCTTCCACACGTTCAACGCCCTTTATCAAAGCAACAAACAAATAGTCATCAGCTCCGACCGGCCTCCAAAGGCCATCGCAACACTCGAAGAGCGGCTAAAATCCCGCTTTGAAGGCGGCATGATCGCCGATATCTCTTTCCCGGATTTTGAATCGCGCCTCGCGATTTTAAAAGCCAAGGTTATGGAAAAGAACTTTCAACTCTCGGAAGAAGTTCTTAATTATCTGGCTAATAACATCCAAAAAAACATTAGAGAGCTGGAGGGGGCGCTGAACCGCTTGGTTATCTCCGAAAAGCTTAGCGGTTCAAGCGTTGACATTGACCAGGTCGCCAAGATTCTGACCGGCATCAACTCCAGCCCCTCTAAAAAGATCAGCTTTAAGACCATCCTACAGGCTGTGGCCGAGTTCTACGACATCAACACCAGCCAGCTAATCAACCGCTGCCGGAAAAAAGAATTGGTCTACCCCAGACAGATCGCCATGTTTCTCATGCGCGAGGAATTGAAAAGCTCTTTTCCTTTCATCGGTGAAAAACTTGGCGGCCGGGATCACACCACGGTTATGTATGCCTGCGAAAAGCTGATCCGCGAAGTGGAAACAAACGAATCCCTCCAACAAGAGATTAATCTCATCAAAGAGCATATGTATAACAGATAAGCAAAAACGAAGGCCGAAGGATCGGGATAACCCAGTGGATAAAACATTAAAAACCACGGGAACAAAACAGGATAAAAAAAGATACAAACAAAATCCTAATATTCTCCACCGATTTATTCACAGACCCGTTCATTAATTTTTCCGCTTCAGTAAAAGATATTTTTACTTTTCCACAGAATATAATTTCTTAATAATAATTCTTTTTTTTCTTAATAGACATATAAAGAATTATTAATCAGTATGAAAATCATCTGCCTTCAGGAAAATTTAAAAACCAGTTTAAATATCGCGCAGAATGTCGTCAGCCGGAATTTAACCCTGCCAATTTTGAACAACGTCCTGCTTGAAACTGAGAACGGCCGGCTGAAAGTTTCCTCTACCAATCTTGAAATAGGGATCAACACCTGGACCTCCGGAAAAATCGAAAAAACCGGCGCGATAACCTGTCCGGCCAAAACCCTAACCACTTTTATCAACAGCCTGCCTAATAAAAAGATCGAGCTGGAAGTAAAAGGCGACAACCTGTCGATCAAATGCGAAACTTTTAAGGCCAGCATCAAGGGTTTACCCGCGGACGACTTTCCTTTAATCCCTAAACTAAAAGAAAGGCCGATCTTTTCATTTAAAAACAACGAAATTTTTAAAAACGATCTGGCCCAAGTTATTGGCGCGGCGGCTGCTTCCGAATCCCGGCCGGAGATATCGGGCATCTTTTTTAGTCTGGATAAAGAAGCGGTCAAAATAGTAGGCACGGACGGTTTCCGCCTGGCCGAGAAAACCATTCGGCAAAATAACGGGCCGGCCAGCCCTCTTTCCTTTATTGTTCCCCAGCGGACGATCCAGGAGTTGATTAGGATCTTAAGCGAAAAGGGAGGCCAGGAAATGAATATGGTTTTGGGCAGCAGCCAGATCCTGTTCGATATGGGCGACGTTCAGCTGATTTCCCGCTTAATAGACGGCCAATACCCGGATTACCAGCAGATTATCCCCAAGGGATTTGAGACCAAGGCCACGGTTTTAAAAGATGAATTTACCAATAACGTCCGGATCGCCAGCATCTTCTCAAGCAAGGTCAACGATATCCAGCTTACGCTCAAAGACAGCAAGATTGAATTTTCCGCGCAGGACGCGGATCTGGGAGAAAATAAATCCCAATTAGAAGCGCAGATCCAGGGCAAGGGCGTGCAGATGAGTTTTAATTTCCGTTATTTGTTGGACGGTCTTTCAAATATCCCAACCAAGCAGGTTTTTGTCGGCCTGAACGCCGAAAACAGCCCGGCCATCTTAAAACCGGTGGGGGATGACAGTTTTTTGTATGTGATTATGCCGATAAAAACGGCGTAGAATTCTTTTATGTTACTTTTCTGCTGTCAGAAAAGTAACATAAAGACTGCTTTGCCGGGCATAAAATTTTAAGAAAGATCGGATTCACTCCGCTCATCTCGATTTTCTGATAAAATTTTTGCCAGGCAAGATTGAAGAAAAGGCCAGATGCAGATATAGGATTTTTGAAACAAAAAAAGATAGACGTTTTTTCTATGGCATGGACGGCTCTCAAAAGAATGTTGCCGGAAACGGTCCAAAAGTTGAATCTCGGGCCGGTTTTGGAATTTAATCAGTTGACAATCTGCTGGGACGGCATTTTAGCCGAAGAACTGGGCGAGCCATTCAGGAAAGTTTCAAAACCCATCTCGCTTAAAAACAAAATTTTACTAGTGGACTGCTTAAACTCCACCTGGGCGCAAGAACTCCAATTCAAATGTGAGCCTATCAAAGAACGAGCCAACAAGCTGCTTCAAAAAGAAACAATCTGCCAGATTAGATTTATCAGCTAAAAAAGAACGGCCGAAAGGCTGTTTTTTCGAAACACTCAAAGGGATGGTCTGGTGAAGGAGATGGAAATGGCAAGAGCGAAACGGAGTTTGTTGGATCGGTTGTTCGAGAAAATGGGCGTGACGGATTCGACCGAATGGTCGAAGAAATGTGCCGCGCTATTGCGAGAATGAATCGGTGTGTGTCGGTCCTAATTGCGCGGCCAAAGATGCGCTGCTGACCGTGGGCGCCAAGCTCGCGGAAAGGCCCGATTCGGCGGGGAAGATCGCCTTCTTTTCATATTTCCAGGTCGTCAAGGAAGTGGCCGAATCATGAGCGGCCACGGGTTATTGCGGGGCCGGTTCGTAAGAGCCGGCCTTCTTTTTGTCCTTAGACAGGGGACAATTATGGAAAAAGGGGATAAATATGTTGAGAACGAGGACGATGAAGCGGTGTATGAAAATATTTCTTCGTCCTCAAATCCGCAGGTTACTCACAGACGAAGAAATAAAGGTATTCTTCTTAAAGGGTGGATAAGAGAGGGTTGATGACGATAGTGAAATTGTTATAATAATAAAGGTCATAGTAAAAATCCCTCCCCGCCGAAGCGGCGGGACTCCCTTTAAAAAGGGAGAATAAAAATGGATATTAAACTACAGGAAGCGTTTAAAAAAGCCCAGGCCGAAATCGAGTCGGCTGGGATCGCTGATCTGGAATTAAAAAAGATCGCTTTTGCCAAAGCGATTGATTATTTTCTAAAAAAGGAAGGAAGTTTGTTTCCGGCAAAGGAAAAGAGCGGCCTGGATTTTTGGCCTGCGCTTTCCAATTCCACCGGCTTTGAGGAAAGAAAGCTGAAAGATATTTACGCGGTTGACGGCGATCAGATCCGGCTGGTGATCGATAAAGAAAAAATTCCGGGCGAGCGCAAAAGCGAGAAACAGCGAAGCCTGGCCGCACTGGTTTTACTGGCTTATCACAACGGCCTGGGTCAGGAATGGGTGGCCTCAAGCGTTCTGGCCGAAGCGGCCAAGCATTCCAAGCTCTATGACACGAGTAAGTATTCCAAAAATTTAAAACACGAATGGTTTCGAGCGCAGGGGGTGCGCAAGGGTTTGGCCTGGCGGCTTTCGGCTTCGGGCCTCTCTCAGGTCAGATTTATTTTGCTGGCCATTGCCAAGTGAAGCATGGTTAAAATTTTAAAAATCAAAAAACCGCCCTATAGCGAGGGTGGTTTTGTTTGGTCAGACGAATTTAATTTATTACCCCATCGCGTTATTCGATTTGAATTTCTGGCGAATTGATGAGCACGTCAATTAAAGCCTCTTTGCGGTTACAAAAACTATCATAAGCCACGGCTTTGATGGTGTGCATGCTGCCGTTAAGGCGGGAGGGGAGGCGGAAGGAAACCGAAGAGGGGTCTTTCGTATCGGCGCCGATGAGTTCATCGTCAAAAAAGAAATCAACCTGCTTTATGCCAAGATTTGAAACGGCTGAAGCGGAAACCTGTATCCTTCTTTGGGTGATGACCTGGTTTTGCAAGGGGGAGTTGATAGTTATTGAAGGTATATTTTCCTGGGTGTGGACATCGTCGGAGCTGTCGGGCTGCTGTTGGGGGACCCAACCGGAAGAAACAGCCCAGGCCCGGATCGGCGCTTCCCAATTGTTGAATTGCGGATCAGCCGTCGGATCTTTTGGCGCGTCTCCGAGCGGATTGTCTTTATCGATGTAGAAAAGAATTGTATGGACTTCCGGATAAACTTTTTCTTCGATTAAATCCGGCGGAGTCATATCAGTGGCCAGCTTGCCGGAAATCTTGTCTATTTTGACTATTCTTTCAAAAACATAACTACCATTCAAGATTGATTTGGCGGCAGGGGTGGAATCCGGCTTGGTAAAGGCCTCGGGCTCGCTGGGCAGTATAAAACTATTTTCAGGCGCGTCTTGGCGGCTGGAAGCAATCTGATAAGCCTTTTTCATAAAAGCGTTCCAAAGCGGCGCGGCGGCATACATGCCAGCCCCGGCTTTGGCCATGGGCGTGTTGTCGTTGTTGCCGGCCCAGACGCCAACCGCCAAAGAAGGAGTGTAGCCGATGGTCCAGGCGTCGCGATATTCTTGGGTGGTTCCGGTTTTGACCGCTGCCGGCCTCTCGGTTAAATAAAGGGGGGAGTTTGCGCCGAAAACCGGCGAGCGCGCTTCATTGTCAGACAGGATGTCCGTGACCATTCTTGATATTTGCGGATCGATAATTTTTGTCGGGTTTGACTCGTATTCTTCTAAGATTTTTCCTTTGCCGTCTTCTATTTTTAAGATGGCGGCCGTTTTGTTTTTTATGCCATCAGCCGCGAAAACACCAAAGGCGGCCGTTTCATCAAGGAGTTTGACTTCGCCGCCTCCCAGAACCAATGCCAGGCCGTAGCGGCTGCGGTCGTTCAGGGTGGTGATGCCCATAGATTTGGCGGTTTCAATGGTTTGATTAATGCCGGCCAGATACAAAGTTTTGACCGAGGGAACGTTGAGCGATTGGGCCAGGGCTTCGCGCATGCTAACAGGCCCTCTGAATTTGCCATCGTAGTTGTCGGGGTTATAGCAGCGTTGACCCTCAAATTCTTGGGCCGTGGCCGAAGCCGGGCAGGCAGGGGCAAATTCAGTTTTTAAATCAAAGAGCATGGTTTCGGGAGTGAATCCTTTTTTAAAAGCGGTGGCGAAAGCGAATGGCTTGAAAGAAGAACCCGGTTGGCGGTCACGGATTGAAACATTGACGTAGGGCTCGTATCGGCAAGTATCGCCCGGAGTACAGCCGGTCGGAAGGGAGTCGGCTGTGTCATCGCGGGAACCGGCCATGGCCAAAATTTGGCCGGTCTTCGGGTCAACGGCAGTTAAGGCGGCGTTGTAGGCGCCATATTTTTTTTGATTGTCAGCTGCTCCTTGATTGATTATTTCTTGGGCTGCTTCTTGGAGTTCGATATCAAGCGTGGTGTAAACTTTAAGGCCGCCTTTTTCAACTGTTTCCTGGCCATATTTTTCTTCCAGATATTCTTTAATATACATAACAAAATGCGACGCCTTGATGGATTGGGCGGTTTTTGAAAAATTAAGCTGTTCTTTTTTGGCGGCCTCCGCTTCTTCGGCGCTGATATATCCCAGCTTTGCCATTCGGTCTAAAACATACTCCTGCCGGCTTTTAAGCTCTTCGGGATGGGAGCCAAACGGGGAATAATAGCTGGGGGCCTGGGGCAATGAAGCCAGAAGCGCGCCCTCGGCCAAATTCAGATCTTTGGCTGATTTATTGAAAAAAGTCTGGGCGGCCGCTTCAGCGCCATAGGCATTAGATCCATAAGGAATTTGATTCAAATAAAAACCAAGAATTTCATCTTTGGAATATTTAGCTTCGAGCTCAAGCGACAATATCCACTCTTTGACTTTTCTCGTATAAGACCTTTTGTCCGAGAAAAATGATTTTTTGATAAATTGTTGAGTGATGGTTGAGCCGCCTCCGGCTGAACGATTTCCCGTCAGGACGCCGATAATCGCCCGCCCGATACCCTTGAAATCAAGGCCGAAGTGATTATAAAAATTCGCGTCCTCCACTGAAATCGTCGCGTTTTTCAGATTTGGTGAAATTTGATCGAGCGCGACAATAGTCCTTTTTTCTTCGCCATGCACATCATAAAGAAGCACTGTTCCGGTGCGATCGTAAATTTTAGTTGATTGGGTTATTTGTCGATGAGAAATTGTGCTCGGATCCGGCAGATCCTTGGCAAAATATGCAAAAGCGGCCGTGGCAACCAAAAGGCCGGCAAAAACAAAATATCCCGAGAGCTTCAGGATTCTTTTTAAACAAGCCTTTCTTTTTTTAATCGCGTTGTAATAAGGGCGATAGTATTTCATCAATTCTTATTTTGACAAATATTCTAATATTTTTCAAGTTTAAAGAGAGATTATTGAGAGAGAATGAAAAAGATGGGACGGGGAGAAGGCGGGCGTCAATATTCTATTTCTATTCCGTTCGTTCTCTATCTAAATAAAACAACCCTTAAAAAGGGTTGTTTTATTTAGATAGTTTAATCAGAAAAATTAAATTTCTTCTTCTCCGGCAGCTTCTTCCTTGGGTTCGTCATCGCTTCCGGTTTCGTCGCCGTCTAAAGCCGCTGGCGCGTCTCCGCCTTCTACGTCCGTTTCTTCTTCTGACTCTTCGTCTAGAAGTTCTTCGTTATCAAGGTTTAAAAAGAGTTTCGCAGTCATAAAATAAAATTTTAATTTTATTTCTCGCCTCGACCTTTACCTTATAATTTATCTTTTTTGTGAAGTCATTTTATTAATTTATTTTTGGCTTGTCAATCCCCAGACCCAAATTCGTAAAAATGGCTTATTTGGGCAGGGTCATTCGGCAATGCCCGGCGCAGATAGCGATTGCCAGAGCGTCGGCGGCGTCATCCGGTTTGGGAATTTCTTTTAGATTCAGAATGGCTTTGACCATCTTTTGAACCTGTTGTTTTTCAGCTTTGCCGTATCCAGTGACCGCCTGTTTGACCTGCGGTGGAGTGAACTCCACGATCGGCAATTTTTCCAGGGCGGCGGCCAGCATCACGATTCCTTGCGCCTGGCTGACTTTAATGATGGTTTTTTGGTTCTTAAAAAAGAAGAGCGACTCCATGGCGATCGTCTCGGGTTTGTATTTTTTGATGAGGGCAGAGAGCTCTTTAAAAATTTTTTCAAGGCGCAGGGCGGGCTTTAAATTTTTTTCGGTGGCAAAACAGCCATACTCAATGAACTTTATTTTGCCGCCGAGGTCTTCGATGAGCCCGTAGCCCATGAGCGCGTTGCCGGGGTCAATGCCTAGTATTATCATAAATTTTCAGACGAAAGATTTTCGGAAAAGGCTTTTTCTTCAATCTTGCCTGGCAAAAATTTTATCAGAAAATCGAGATGAGCGGAGTGAATCCGATCTTTCTTAAAATTTTATACCCGGCAAAGCAGTCTTTATGTTGCTTTTCTGCTGTCAGAAAACTAACAAGAGAACTTTTATTTCAAATTGGAATATATCTCGCTGACGTCGTCATTTTCTTCCAGCGCGTCCATCAGTCGCTCAATCTGGCCATGGGTTTTTTCGTCGACTATTTCGATCTGGTTTTTGGGCTTCCATTCAAGAGAAAAAGAACTGATTTTTAATCCGTTCCGTTCGAGTTTGTTTTTTACCTCGTCTAGTTTTTCCGGGGCTGTATAAATTTCAAGTGAATTTTCGTCTTGCCAATTCAGGTCCTCGGCGCCGCAGTCAATCGTTGAAAGCTCAATATCGTCCTTTTTTGTTTGGGCTTCAATCAAATTCACGACCAGAGCGCCTTTTCTTTCAAAGAGCCAGTTGACGCTTCCTGGTTCGGCTATTTTGCCGCCTTTCTCGTTGACCAAAAATCTGACTTCTGAAAGCGTCCGGTTTTTATTGTCGCTGATCGCCTCAATCAATAGAGCGATGCCGCCGGGGCCGTAGGCTTCGATCAGTATTTCTTCCATCTTCGCGCCTTCAAGCTCGCCAGTGCCCTTTTTTATGGCCCGTTCGATATTTTCTCCAGGCATGTTTAGGGATTTGGCCTTTTCCACGATGATGCGCAACTGGGAATTAGTCGCCTGGGCGCCGCCTTTTTGACGGGCGGCGACGGTGATAAGGCGCGAAAGCTTGCTGAAAATTTTCCCTCGTTTTACATCGGTAATCGCTTTTTTATGTTTGATTTGACTCCATTTTGAATGTCCAGACATGAGAAGCTTATAGCTTATAGCAAATGGCAAATAGGCAGAACGTTTCGGTCTTCCTAGTCGCTAATGCTAACGGCGAATTTCCAATTTTCACTCTAAGATTATCCCGCGTTTTTGCCGTTGTCAATCGGATTTTTTCTTTTCCAAAAAATAAAACCCGAAGCGGTCAAAGAGGCAAAAACGATTAAGGCGGCTATTCGCGCAAAGAAGGCGGATTCTGTTTTTTGACTTTCGTTATTTTTTGTCTCTTCAATTAATTTTGGATTTTGGAAAGAAATTGTGGCCGCGGTTAAATTATTGTCCGGTTGCGATTCCGGAGCAGCTTCCGGGGTTTTTGGGGTATTGTTTTCTGTTTGATCTGGAATGGCAGCTGCTGTTTCGATCAGTGAATTCAAAACAGGCTTGTCTTCTGGCGGCGTCTCCTTTGGCTTTTGGGTCGGCGCGTCTTTTTTGTTTTCTTTGGCGGGTGTGGGGCTGGCCCAGAGCCAGCTCTTATTAAAACGGCTGCAGGATTTTCCTTTCAGCGCTTTTTCGTAAGCGACCGCGTGCACAACTTGTTCGTCCGGCCAGAGCAGACGGATGGAATCGCCGTCGTTGTTTAAGATATTTTTATTTAGTTCAATGACCAGGATCTGGCCGGGCGCGATGACTGTTTCGGGAATTTCCTGGCCGGAACTTTCTTCGGCTTCGTCATCGATCTGCCAGCCGGCCAGGCTGACCGGTTCGCTGTCCGCGCTGATTATTTCGGCCCATTCCTTGCCTTCATCCGGCCAGGCCAGAAATTCGCTTAAAAAAATTTTATTGGAAAAATTTTTGAAAGAGGAAAAAGCCGTTTCGGTCGAAGAGGCGTTTGATCCGTTTTCTTCTCCGGCCGGAGCGGGGGAGAGGTCGTCTTCCGGCTCTTTTGCTTGGGCCGGAATGTTTGGCGCGCCGGGCGTGCCGCCAGCCAAAGAACTTTCTTTAAAAACGCTGCCGTTCCATTCCAGCGTTTTGCCGTTGCCGCCGGCGCCCATTTCTTTAGCATAAGCGGCGGAGGCCGTCAAATTTTTATTTTGATCAAGCAGATTTAAAGTCGCGGCCGTGTTCGGCAATTTCATCGCCGTGTCGATTATTACCCCGTCATAGCCCGTTAAGCTGTTTGCCAGGGCGTTGGCGTCTATCGCCAAAAGCAAATAGCCGGCCGGCGGCAAGATTAGCGAACCGCGGCTGCCGTTGTCCGGCGGCGCGATCAGCGAATGATCGGAATCCGGGCCGTCATCGATTTTCCAACCGGTTAAATCTATTTCCGCCGGGCCGCTGTTGTAAAGCTCCACCCATTCCTTGTCGCCATCCGCGTCCTCCAGGTCATACATTATTTCATTGATGACGATCTGGCCCTGAACGCGAAAAGGCCAAATAAAAAAGACCGCTGCAAGAACGGTCAACCAGATTTTTATGCGAGAAAAAGACATGGCTGAAACAAAAAAATAATTAAATCTGTATTAGCTATTATGGGCGCTAAGCAGTTTAGAGCAATTTTTTCTGCGCTGGCTCGGGAAATTTAAGGGAGAGATGAGCAAAGGCCTCTTTGGTTGCCATGCGGCCACGGGGCGTGCGAAGCAGGAAGCCGATGCGCATAAGATAGGGCTCATAGACATCGGTGATAGTGTCTTCGTCTTCACAGGTGGCGGCAGCGAGAGCCTGTAATCCGACCGGACCGCCGTCAAATTTTTCGGCGATAATGGAAAGGATCTGCCGGTCTATGGGCTCAAGGCCGAGCACGTCGATTTCTAGCATTTTAAAAGCCTCTTTAACAATTCCGCGCGTGATCTTGCCGCTGCCTCTCACCTGGGCGAAATCTCGGACGCGTTTGAGCAGGCGATTGGCTACCCGGGGGGTGAACCTTGAGCAGCAAGCAATGTCCGAAGCGGCATCGTGATCAATTTCAATATTTAAAATTTTCGATGAGCGTTCAACAATTTTCTTGATATCTTCGGTTTCGTAAAAATCAAGCCGGAAAGAAAGGCCAAAGCGGGAGCGCAGAGGAGAAGAAAGAAGGGCTGGCCGGGTGGTGGCCGCGATTAAGGTGAATTTTGGTAGATCCAGCTGCAGAGTTCTGGCCGAAGGTCCTTTGCCAATGACAATGTCTAATCGAAAATCCTCCATCGCGGGATAGAGCACTTCCTCGATCATTTTATTCAGTCGGTGCGCTTCGTCTACAAAAAGAATGTCGCCATCCGAAAGATTGGTCAGGATTGAACCAAGGTCGCCGACGCGCTCAATGGCCGCGCCCGAGGTGGCCTTAATTGAGGATTTTGTTTCGTTGGCTATAATATGAGCTAAGGTTGTTTTTCCCAATCCGGAAGCGCCCGAAAGCAAAAGATGCTCAATTGGCTCGCCGCGTTTTTTAGCCGCTTGAATCAATATCTTTAAACTTTCTTTGGTTTTTGACTGGCCTTGGTAATCGTCAAAATTCCTGGGACGCAGGGTTCGGTCAAGAATCTCGTCTTCGGGAACAGATTTAGGGCAGATAATCGGCATAGGCAGGGGTTGACAAGCTTAAAAATCTATGATAAAATGCTTTATTCTTTCAGTTTTTTAAGCGTATTTTAAAAGATAGCGGTTTTTAACCTGTAGGCGGTCAAGGTCCTTATTTAAGCGGGGACTTATCGGGATTTTTCTTAGGCTCTAAAGGACGATTTGGTTTCGGCTGGATCGCTCCTCGGAAAAATTTTTACCCTCACGTTTAACGCGAGGAGACTGCCTACAGATTAAAAGCCGCTATTTTATTTTGTATTATATTTCTGTTTCTGACAGTTCGCCCGTGACTCTTTCAATTTCTTCAATACTGGTAATGCCGTCAACCGCTTTTAACAAGCCGTCTTGGCGCAGCGTGACCATTCCCGCCGCCTTGGCGGCTTTTTCTATTTCCAGCGTTTGAGTATTTTTGGCGATAAGCTCCTGAATTTTTTCGTCTTTGAAAAAAACTTCGTAAATGGCGATTTGGCCGCGGTATCCCAGGCCCTGGCATTCGTCGCAGCTGCCCGGCTGGAAAAATTCTAAATTATCCAAATTCTTTTCAATCGCCAAGCCCTTCAAATTCTCTTTGATTGCGTCCAGAACTTTTTTTTCGGGATGATACGGTTTTTTGCATTTCGGACAGAGCCGGCGGACTAAGCGCTGGGCCATAAAAAAATTCATGGCCAAAGCCAGATCTCCCGGTCCAATCCCGAAGTTAAAAAGACGCTGGACCGAGGCGGTGGCGTCGTTGGCGTGGAGAGTGGAAACAACTAAATGGCCGGTCAGAGAGGACTGGATGGCAACCTTGGCGGTCTCTTCGTCTCTGATCTCGCCGACCATGATTACATTCGGGTTTTGCCGCAAGATAGCCCGAAGCGCCTGAGCAAAGCTATATTTTTCTTGGGTGGTCGCTTGCAGCTGCCCCGAGGCGATCATGATTGGTCGGCTTGAAGACGTGTCTTTTTGGCTGACTTGTGTCTGGACGATGCCCGGTATCCGATATTCAACCGGATCTTCAATTGTGATTATTTTTACTTTCGGATCATTAAGATAATTTAAGAACGCGTAAAGCGTGGTTGTTTTTCCGGAACCGGTCGGGCCGGTATTTAAAATAAGGCCATTGGGTTTTTTGATCGCGTGTTTTATGGTTTCAAGCAGTTTGCTTTCAAGCCCCAAGTTTTCAATCGATAATTTTTGGACGCCGATTCCCAGAAGCCGGATAACGATGGTTTCGTTTTCCGCTTCCGGCAAAATAGAAATTCTGGCTTCGATCTCTTTGATAATTTCTATCTGTTGGTTTTGTTTTTTGACGATCTGGATCGTGAAGCGTCCGTCTTGGCTGGTGTCATGCACATTGATTTTCATGTCAGAAAGAATTTTGATTCTTGTGAGCAGGGCTTGGTAGGCGCGGAGCGGAAAAGAGGAGATATTCTGCAGAACGCCGTCGATCCGGTAGCGTAAGCGGATTTCGTTGGCCGGTTCGATATGGATGTCGCCGGCCTCGGCTTTTAGAGCTCCGGCGATGATGGTCTCCAAAAGTTCCGTTGTCGAGATCGAGTTAAAGGTGTCTTTCAGCTCGCTGACCTTTTTTATTCTTTGGTTGAATTGTTCAAGATTTTCCTGTTCGATTCTGATTTTTCCGACAAGAGGCGCTTCTTTGGCGGCGCTTTGATAAAAATTCAAAGCGCGCTTGAGGCTTGAGGCCGAGATGATCGTTTTAGTCACCGAGAGGCCCATGTGTTCGAGCTGGCTGATTTTTGCCAGGGTGGTTTTATTTTCAGGATCGACTAAGCCCACGGTTATATCTTTATTGTTTCGTTTCAAAACCACGATTTCTCCCTCTTGCGCTTCTAATCGCGGGATAGTGGAGAGGACGTCGGCGTTTATCGGAAAGATTTGCAGATTTAAATAAGGCAGATTTTTCTTCTTGGCGCTTCGCTCCGCCTCTTGTTCTTCTTGATCCCGGTGGATTTGTTCAATTTTTTCGCTGACTTTTAAATTTTTTTGTGTAGGCATAACTCCGAAACATATCGGTATGTCAATCCGTGGCTGGCGGATGAATATCGAGATGAAATTTGAATGGATATCTCTATTCTAATTTACAACAAAGGAGTTAGCAAGGCCGAAATTTTCTGTTTTGCTTCCGTAGCGTCGCAGGCGGCGATTTTGAACAGGCCGCGGCTGTTTTTGATCGTGCCGCCCAATTCAAGATGCAGCTTTTGAAGCAAATCCGTTCTAGGCGAATGCGCCAAGATTGAAACTATGCCCGTTTCTTCGTAGTAAAAAATAAATGTTATTTTAAGCTGAGGCAAAAGATCTTTTACTTCCTCCAAGATGAAAAGCAGGTCTTTGGGGGAGGTTTGGGTCTCGGTGAAATCTTCATTTTTTGTTTCCAGCCAGGCGATATTTTTTTCGTTTTGCCATTCAAGGCCGCCCAGAAGCCGGCCCCAGAGCTTGAGCTGATTGAGCGGCTTGGTTTTGTAAAGGGCTTTGATGATTTTTTCCTTTTCGGCGCCTTGAGTTATCAGCCAGGAGGCCAGATTGAAAGTCTGG
>JAQUNU010000002.1 GCA_028717445.1 Candidatus Portnoyibacteriota bacterium
CCTCGATGCTCGACGTCGCAGTCTGGAAAAAATCAGGCCATTGGGATCATTACAAAGATGACATGTATTTTCTTAAAGCCGAGAAGGGTGAAAAAGAATTCGCTTTACGGCCCATGGACTGCCCCGGCGCCATCACAATCTACAACAATTCGACAAAATCCTACCGCGACCTGCCTTTGCGCTATGCCGAACCAGGTCTTATCACCCGTAAAGAAAAATCAGGCCAGCTAAACGGCCTATTCCGGATGGCCCAATTTACGCAAGATGACGCGCACATTTTTATCGCGGCCGACCAGGTTGAAAGCGAAATAAAAAATGTAGTGGCCTTGGTGGAAAAAATTTACAAACCCTTCGGCTTAAAAGCGGGCGTTTTTCTTTCAACCAGGCCGGATGATTTCATGGGCGAAAAAGAAACCTGGGAAAAAGCCGAAGCGGCGCTCAAAAAAGTTCTTGATGAGGTTTATGGTAAAAATTACGGAATTAAAGACAAAGATGGGGCTTTTTACGGCCCTAAAATCGACTATCAGCTAGAAGACGCGCTCGGCCGCACCTGGCAATGCGCCACGATTCAGCTTGATTTCCAAATGCCCGAAAAATTTGGCTGTAAATACACGGATAAAGAAGGCAAAGAGCAAACACCTGTTCTCGTGCATCGCACCATCATGGGTTGCTTTGAAAGATTCATGGGCGTTCTGATAGAGCACTTTGCCGGCGCGCTGCCGCTTTGGCTTTCTCCCGAACAAATCTGGGTCGTGCCGATCGCCTCTCGCCATGAAGAATACGCGCTTAAAATTGCCGAGGAACTCAAGGAAGAAAATATCCGAGTTGTCGTCAAAAACGAAAGTGAAACAATCGGCAAAAAGATCCGCGAAGGCGAAATTCAAAAAATTCCTTATCTTTTGATCGTCGGCGACAAAGAAATTGAGGCGGATTCCGTGGCGGTGCGACAAAGAGGCAAAGGAGATTTGGGAATGATGCAATTGGAAAAATTCAAGAAAAAAGCCATGGAAGAGATCAAAACAAAAGCGATCTAAATCTAAAAAAACGGCTCTTGCGCAAGAGCCGTTTTTTTGTTGAAATATTTTTTCCGTTCTGTTAGCATTTAACCTATGAAATATCACATCATCACCTACGGCTGCCAAATGAACCATTCCGACAGCGAGAAAATCGCCGGAGTGCTGGAATCGCGAGGATATAAGCCCGCCAAAAGCGAAGCCGAGGCTGATTTGCTTGTGCTGAATTCCTGTTCGGTCCGCGCGGCGGCTGTCCATAGAATTTATTCAAAGATCAATAAGAACCAGGAGAAAAAGATCATTCTGGCAGGATGCGTGGTTGAAAAAGACAAACAGGCTTTGAAAGAAAAGGTCAGCGAAATTTGGCATCCGGATTCATATTTTTCCTGCACGCCTCTGATCAAAAATACGGCCACAGCTTATGTTCCGATTATGACCGGTTGCAATAATTTCTGCGCCTATTGCGTTGTCCCTTATACCCGCGGCCGCGAAAGATCACGGAAGGCGGAAAAAATTATTACCGAGACAAAAAACCTAATAGAAAAAGGATATAAAGAAATCGTGCTTCTGGGACAAAACGTCAATTCTTATGTCGATGAGAAAATTAATTTCCCCGCACTTTTGCGGAAAGTGAATAAAATCGAAGGTGATTTTAACTTTTCTTTTCTCACCTCTCATCCCAAAGACATGTCCGATGAATTGATTGAAACAATTGCCAAATGCGAAAAGCTTTCGTCTTATATCCATCTGCCCGTCCAGGCCGGAGATAATCAAGTTTTAAAAAACATGAACCGGCGCTACACAGTGGGACACTATAAAAAATTGATCAAGAATGTTCGCGCCTCATTTAAAAAATACCGGCCAAGCTTTCCTCCTTTGGCTGTCTCAACCGACATTATTGTCGGCTTCCCCGGTGAAACGAAAAAACAATTCCAAAAAACAGCCAAACTGATGAGGGAAATGAAATTTGATATGGTATACCTGGCTCAATACTCGCCCCGCCCAGGAACCGTCGCCTCAAAAATGAAAGATGATGTCCCACAGTCAGAAAAAAAGAGGCGCTGGGATGTTTTAAATGAAATTTTAAAAAAGACCGCTTTGGCGGCAAATAAAAAATATATCGGCAAAATTGTTGAAGCGATTGCGCAAAATGAATCATCCGGCCGCACTTTCACGATCAAAAATCTCAAGTTCACTTCTGATAAAAAAACTCAACCCGGAAATATCATCAAGATAAAGATAGAAAAAGCCACATCCTGGGGCTTATCGGGCAAAGCGTCTGATGAAACAAAATAAACCAAAAATCATTGTTGTTTTAGGACCAACCGCCTGCGGCAAGTCGGATTTAGCCGTGGAATTGGCCAAAAAATTCAACGGCGAGGTAATTTCAGCCGATTCACGCCAGGTCTATCGCGGCATGGATTTGGGCTCCGGAAAAATCACTAAAAAAGAAATGCAAGGCATTCCGCATTATCTTTTGGATGTGGCCAGTCCGAAACAAAGATTCAGCGCCGGCCAATTCCAGAAAATGGCGCAAAAAGCCATCAAAAAAATCCAGGCCAAAGACAAAATTTCGATTGTCTGCGGCGGCACTGGCTTTTACATCCGCGCGGTTGCCGAAAATCTATCCATTCCGGAAGTTAAGCCCGATCTAAAATTAAGAGGCCAGCTCGAGAAAAAATCGGCCGAAAATCTTTTTGGAGAATTAAAAAGAATAGATCCGGAGAGAGCTCTAAATATTGATTCCAAAAACAAGCGCCGCCTTGTGCGTACCCTGGAAATTATTTATAAAACCGGCCAACCCGTAACTCCGCTGGAACCAAAAGAAAACCCAAACGAAACTCTTTTTATTGGCATCAAAAAACCGGAAAAAGAATTAAAAAAGCGCATTGCGCTGCGCCTTGAGAAAAGACTGAAACAGGGCATGATCAAAGAGGTGCAAAATTTAAGAAAATCAGGCCTTTCCTGGAAGCGGCTGGAAAGCTTTGGCCTGGAATACAAATGGATTGCCTTATTTTTGCAAGATAAAATCACCCGTCAAGAAATGATTCTTCGCCTCCAAAAAGATAGCGAACATTTTGCCAAACGCCAACTGGTTTTTTTCAAAAAATATCCAGGGCAAGAAAAGATAAGATGGGTTAAAAATAAAAAACAGGCGGCCTTATTGATAGAAAAGTTTTTAAAACAAAAACTTTCTACTAAACTATTTGGACGGCCGTCAATTTAGTTTAGTAGCTATTATTTAAGCACGCCGGACGCCTGGCGTGTTTCTCAAAAATTTTTATTAACAGAGCCAAAAAACGCCTCGCGGCGTTTTTTTATGTCTCTGGCTGGTCGCTAGCTGCTAACTTCTTCTTTAAAATCCCCTCCGCCACCTGCGGATTAGCGCGGCCTTTGGTCGCGGCCATCACCTTGCCGAGTAAAAACTGGATCGCCTTTTCTTTGCCTTTTTTATATTCCCCAACCGGTCCCGGATTCTTTGAAATGACTTCGGCAATCGCGCCATCAAGCTCCGATTCGTCACTCAACTGCGCCAGATTTTTTTCCTCGATCACATGACTTGGATCGACTCCGGTCTTAAACATTTCAGCCAACACTGCCTGGGCGGCGCTGGAAGAAACTACTCCCTGAGCTGTTAATTTGATGAATTCGGCAAAATTTTCCGCCGTAATTTTCAAATCCTTGAAATCGGCATTATTTTGCGCCAGAAGCTTCTGTAGCTCGGTGATCATATAATTAGCCGCGAGTTTCAACGCTTTTTCAATCCGGATCTCAGGCTCGCTGCTTTTGGCCCAGGCCTTCAATTCGCTGGCCATATTTTCAAAATAGTCGCCCAGTTCTTTTCTGGCTATCATGATCTCGGCATCTGCTTCAGGCAGAAAATGCTCGGCCATAAACCTTGCCTTTCTGGCCTGGGGCAGCTCAGGCAAAGGGCCCAGCTCGTCCAAAAATATTTTGGGTTCGATCGGCGGCAGGTCTGGTTCGGGAAAATATCGATAATCATGTGCCTCTTCTTTAGTCCGCTGGGAAACGGTGACCTGCTTGCTTTCGTTCCAGCCGCGCGTTTCCTGAATTATTTTTTCGCCGTTTAGAAGCGCTTTTTCCTGGCGCTTTATTTCATATTCAATGCTTTTTTCAACTGCCTTAAAAGAATTTATATTTTTGACCTCAACTTTCGTACCAAATTCCTTTGACCCCTCCGGCCGCAAACTGATATTAACCTCGCATCTCATCTGCCCTTTTTCCATGTCCGCGTCGGAAACCCTGATATAGCGCAAAATCATTTGCAGTTCCTGGCAAAATTTCTTGGCTTCGGCCGCGCTTGTAATATCCGGCTCGGTGACAAGCTCCATCATAGGCACTCCCGCGCGATTATAATCAACCAAAGAATAATCAGCTCCGGCCGGATGAGAAAGTTTTCCCGTATCTTCCTCCAGATGTATTCGCGTAATCCCTATTTTCTTTCCGTTGATCTCCAAAAATCCTTTTTCCGAAAGCGGCTTGTCATATTGACTGATCTGATAACCTTTGGGCAAATCGGGATAAAAATAATTTTTGCGGTCAAATTTTGAAAATTCAGCAATTTGGCAATTCAACGCTTGAGCGGTCCGCAAAACCATTTTGATAGCTTCGCGGTTAGCCACGGGCAAAGTCCCTGGTTGACCAGTGCAAACCGGACAAATATGAATATTTGCCTCTTTTTCCAACCCAAAAACGTTCTCGCAGCCGCAGAACATTTTTGTTTTGGTTTTCAGTTCGGCATGAATTTCCATGCCAATCACCGCTTCATATTTCATAATCTAATCTTAACAACGCTCTTTATGAAAAGCAACATTATTTTATCTTCTGCAATAATTCCATACTAGAGATTTTAGATGCAGATAAATAAACATTTTTCAGAAGCAAGGCCACAGTCAGCGGCCCGAGTCCGCCCGGAACCGGAGTTAGAAAAGCCGCCTTTGACTGAACTCTTTTGGCGTCCACGTCTCCGACCACTTTACCGTCATGAAAACGGGTGACTCCGCCGTCGATCAAAATCGCGCCCTCTTTGATGACATCCCCCTTGATAAAGCTGGGACAACCCAAAGCCATTATCAGAATATCGGCTTCGTGGACCTCTTTTTCCGCACCAAAAACAACACAGGTATTTCTGACCATATAATCGGCCTGAATTCCATTGCGTTCCAAAACTAATTTCAAGGTCTCACCAAAAACCTGGGAATTAACCAACGCCAGCGCTTTTTTGGCTGAAAAATTATTTAAAGCGGATTCAATCGCCTGCATTATGGCCATGGGAAAAACCGGCAAAAAGAAGGGCTCTTTTCCTTTTTCCAAAAGCCGCCGGTTCTCGAGATGAAAACCGTCGACGTCTTTTTCCGGCTTGATCGAAGCGATTATTTCATCACCGTTAAAAACTGCCGGCAAAGGCAGCTGGACAATAACGCCGTGAATCTTTTCATCCTCATTAAGCTCTTTGATTTTGGCAATAATTTCCTCTTGTTTGGCCTCGCGGCTAAAATTAATTTCAGAAAAAGCGATGCCGATTTTCTTGGCCGCCTCTTTTTTAAGCCGCACATATAATCTCGATGATTCATCGTCTCCAATTAAAATAACAGCCAGGCCAGGCCGGATATTTTCTTTTTTGATATGCTTTTTAATATCGCCCAGAATCTTCTGGGCGACTTTTTTCCCGTCAAATAAAATCATTATGATGGCTGTTTAATTCAAACCGGTGCTTCCATATCTTCCCTGCCCCCGGTTTGTTCCAGGAAACTCCTCCATAAACTCTATTTTAGGCGTTTCCACCTTTTGAATCAAGACCTGGGCGATCTTTTGCCCTTTCTTTATTTTGAAATCTTCCTTCCCCAGATTTATCAAGCCGATTAAATATTCACCGGTATAGTTGCTGTCAAAAACGCCGCCCAGGGTTTTTACGCCATATTTATGAGATGGTCCACCCTTATCCCAAACAAGCGCGGCGTATCCTTTCGGGATTTTCATCGCGATGCCGGTTTTAACAACATATTTTTCGCCCGGCTTCATCAAGCGGTCTTCGATGGAAAACAAATCCATGCCCGCGTCTCCTTTCAAAGAAAAAACCGGAATCTTTGCATCCGGGTGAAGTTTTTTGACCAAAATTTTCATTTGAGTATTTTTTTCAATTCTTTCCAAACAAGATCATTCACCTCCCTTTTAGACAGCAAACGATCGTCCTGGACACAATTAATTCTTATCCAATTATTGTTTTTTTGGATGATTTTCAAAGCGCTCTCGCGGGCCGCGCGCAGATGATCGGCGCTGCTCTCGTGCGCGTCCGCCCTGCCTTTCAAATAATCCTTCTTTTTCTTCGCTGATTTATTTTTCAAGAGATTTAAAACAAAATCAGTGGGCACATCAAGAAACAAAATGGCGCTGGGTCTGGGAATTTTAAAAATTCCAAACTCCATTCTGTCAAGCCAGGACAAAAAATCCTCCCTCTCCTTGTCGTCACCTATCTTGCCGCCCTGATGCATCTGGTTGGAACTCGTATAACGATCAGCCAAAACCATGCATCCTTCATCAAGCCATTTTTTTATCTCCGTGCTTGATTCAAACCGGTCGGCCGCATATAAAGCGGAGGCGACATATGGGCTAAACTGACGAAAGTCTCCATGCTCACCGGCCAGGCATTCGCCGATCATTTTCCCGAAAAGATTTTCGTAATATCTGGGAAAATCGATGGTTTTTACTCTAATCCCTGCTCCCTTTAAGCGGCTAACTAGCAATTTTACCTGCGTCGCCTTGCCGCTGCCGTCCGTACCGTCTACGACTATGAATTTCCCTTTTTTCATTTTTTTAAATTAATTCAAGGGGACTGAATATTAGTCCCCTTGTCATGCATCTACCCTCTTTGAATAATGGTTAAAAAGCTGCCAAGATCCAGAAAGAAGATAAACGTTTTTGATCTCTGCTTCAATTATTTTATCCCAACATGGCTTGCAGCACCACCAATGACCAAAAAGATACAAATCTGAACCCCTAACCGCATCAAGACCAGATTTTTTAACGGCATCACGAACAGCTCTATTTTCCGCATGCTCTTTGTGGGTGGCGCAACCAGGACAAAGCCAATATTTCGTTCCTGATTTAATATGAATTCTTTTCCTGATACACCAACCTTTTGCGTGGAGTTTTATCAAAAAATGATTTTTAAAACCAACTTGATTAGCTCCGCTGCCTAAAATTATTCCATCTTTTACCACAACAGCGCCCGTTGGCTGCAATTCATCAGTACTTTCCGTATTTCTGATACGCATAGCGAGCGTCATAAATTTATTATTCTCTTCCACATAAAATATTTCTCTTCCTTCGGGAATGTAGGGATATTCTATTTTTAGCATAAATCATCCTCCTATTGAACTTTATATTGATTCTTAAGATCTTCTATTTTCCCCATTTTGATAAAGTCAATCTCTTCCTCGCTATCGCTCCTAGCCTGTAAGCCGTAAGCAGTAGATTCTAGATATTTAGCCTTTGAAATTCCATGCATACAAGCTTCTTCAAGAGTTAATTCGGAATCAAGTTGATGGAATATTATCTGACAAATTCTTTCTCCGGGATATATTTTAATAATCTGGTCGCGGGTATTGTTCAGTAGAGGTAACATTAAAAAACCCTCATATCTTGAATCAATAGTACCACTTTCAACAATCAGACCTCTTCTGATAGTTGAGCTTCTGGCAAAAAGAATGCCCATTATATTGCCTGTATTTATTTTTATTTTTTCGTATGTCGAAACCACAACAAATTCCCCAGGCAATATTTCGAAATATTGTCCCTCGGTTAACCGAATGATTTTAAAACTTTCCGCTTTAAAATTGTAATTAAGATAATCTATATTTAGAGCCACTCTCCCTTTTCCAGTCAATTCCCAGGTTTTTGGAATATAAAAATTCCACCCCGTTCTTAAATCAATTGAATTTGGTTGAATTTGGAATTGGTCAAGTGAGGGTTCAAAAATAATTTTTCCCTCTTTTATCAAATTCAAAATTCCTTTTTTGCTTAAAGTGGCCATAAATTTAATATAAAATTTTATATTTTAATAAGACAGAGTCTTCATTAATTTTGTTTGTTTCAAGAAGTTTTAGTTTGTAGTCAAAATCAAATCTATCATCAATCAAAGACAGCCCTTTGCCGAAAAGTTTAGGAGCTATTATGATAATAATTTCATCCACCAACTTTTTTTTCAAAAAAAGTCCATTTACAAAAGCTCCGCCTCCCAGAATGGCTTTTTTAAATCCTTTATTTTCCAAATCTTCTTTTATGAATTTAGGCGATTTTTTTCGATATATTTTAACTTGCCCCGGAATTTCTTTCCGCTCTTTATCGCTGGTTAAAACCACATTTAATCTTTCTTTTAAAGGCGCCGGAAAAGTATCAAAAGTCCGTCCACCCATAATGACTACCCCTGCTTTTTTTGATTCAGAAGCAAAGATTTTTTTATCTTCCCTTGAAGTCCAATCTGGAAAGTGTTTTGAATCTTTGCCGATTCTGCCATCAACGGTTGTCGCCATTAACATTATTATCTTCATAAAACAATCTCCATATTTTTAATCGGAGCCATTGGATTATACTGGCTTTGCAACTTATTTATAATTTCTTCAACTAAAGAATCATCGCCCTGTTCGGCCCTATCCAAATAATTTTCTTGAGCTTCAAATAAAATAGAGGGGTGATCATTTCTTCTTTCTACAATTTCTCTGGCATATTCGTAATGAATATCATAAATGTGTGCATTGCTTATCGAAAGCGTCATTTTCCCTACACCGCATCCGATCTTTGCCGCTAATATTGCTTGCATTAAAGCAAATCCAGCCATATCATGCGGGCAACCAAGCATCATATCATTTGATCTAATTACCAAATGGAGATGTAATTTATTTTCAATAATATTTGCCGTAAATGTATAAGGACAAGGAATGTTCTTTTTTTTAGTACCTGTTCCTAATCCATCGTCCGCAGGATCCCAAAAAACAACTACCCCATGACGAGATCCTCTTTGATCTTTTAAATGATTTACTAAATCCCTCAACTGGTCTCTGCCGAAATATTTCCTCATTCGATAACCATAAGCCGAAGCTATCTTTCCATCGCTTTCACGAAAATCATCCCAAATTTTAGTATATTTACTTAAAAAAATATCAGGATCATCGCTGCCCATAATAAACCAAATCTGTTCGGCCACAAAGATGCGAATAGGAATCTTACGCAAAGTCAGTAAGGGAAAAGTTTGATCAATCTCAAAATTTACGCCTGGCAAAGCCAAAGTCCGATGACCAGTCCTTTCGTTGTATTCTTCTCCTCCTTCATTTAAAATGCGACGGAGAACATTTTGATATTGAATATCAAATTGATGCATTATTTCGATTTACTTTTTTTATTATACCGTTAATTTGCTCATATAAATGATGCTGATCGGAATCATTATCAATTATATAATCCGCCTCCTTTTTCAAATCTTTTATTTTTAATTCCGCTTCCCCTTTATGGTCTTTTTTAAATTGTTCAAACGTCTTTTTTCTATCATCTGGATTCTCAACGCGTTTGATGATTCTTTCATATCTCTTTTCAATATCGGCTTCAATATAAATTATCTTACAAGAAGCTTCTTTTTTCAAATAGGCAAAATCCGATGGACGCCTTGCTCCATCAACCGCAATAATATTTTTTTTATCTTTCTTCACATCTGATGCAATCACCTTAGAAAAAAGATCTTCACCGAAATTAGATCGTAAAATAGTTGAAAGTTTTTGCATATTCTCACGGGATTGATCCAAATAAAGACGGTCCAAAATATCTCTCAACATAGTTGAAAAACGATAAGAATTTGCTCCGTACTTTTCTACGAGATATTTAGTTGCGGTTCCTTTCCCGCTTGCTATTTGTCCAGCAAAGGCAAAAACAAGTTTAGGCATTATTTTTTGAAATTTATTATTTATAGATCGGAAATTTTTTGCAAAGTTTCAAAACTTCTTTTCTCAAACGCGCCAAAATCTTTTCGTTGTTTCTGGCTTCCATGGCTTCATTTATCCATTTGGCAATAAGTCTTATTTCTTTTTCTTTCATGCCGCGGGTCGTGATCGCCGGCACGCCGATGCGCACGCCCGAAGGATCCGAAGGCCCGCGCGGATCATCCGGAATCATATTTTTATTGATGGTGATGCCGATCTTGTCCAAAACAATTTCCGCTTCTTTACCGGTAATATTCTTGCTCGAAAAAACATCAACCAGAACCATATGATTGTCCGTCTGCCCAAATATTATCTTGAATCCGTATTTTTTCAGTTCCTGCTCAAGAACCTTGGCATTTTTTAAAACTTGCGCCGCGTATTTTTTAAACGAAGGCAAAAGAGCTTCTCCCAAAGCCACAGCCAGCGCCGCGATATTATTCATATGTGGCCCGCCCTGCAGGCCCGGAAAAGCGGCTTTATCAATTTGCTTGGCGAATTTTTCCTTGCAAATGATCATGCCGCCCCGCGGCCCGCGCAAAGTTTTATGCGTAGTCGTGGTGACAATATCAAAATACGGCACCGGATTCGGGATGACGCCGCCGGCAACCAATCCGGCAATATGGGCAATATCAATCATGGAGATTGCACCGACTTCGGCTGCAATCTGACTGATTCTCTTATAATCCAATTGACGAGTATATGCTGAAAATCCCGCCAAAATCATTTTAGGTTTTTCTTTTTTAGCCAAAGCCGCCAAATCATCATAATCAATCAAACCGGCCGCGCTTGTTTTATAAGGAATAAACTTGTAAATTTTGGCCGAAAATGTTGCCGGATGGCCATGAGTCAGATGCCCGCCGTGGGAAAGGTCCATACCCAAAATTTTGTCCCCCGGCTGCAAAACCGCGCTGTAGGCGATCAGATTGGCCGGCGCGCCGGAAAGAGGCTGGACATTGACATGTTCGGCGTCGAAAAGTTTTTTGGCGCGCTCGATGGCAACCGATTCAATAATATCAGTGTAGGTCTGACCGCCGTAATATCTTTTTCCAGGCAGACCTTCGGAATATTTATTCGTAAAAACACTGCCCAGCGCTTCCAGAACCGCCGGCGAAACATAATTTTCAGAGGCCACCATTTCCATGCCTTCCTGCTGGCGTTTCAGCTCGCCTTGCGCGGCCTTAAAAATTTTGGAATCTTTTTTTAAAAATTTGTATGACATTTCAATTAGTCTACGGGCTATGGCTTACAGCTAGAATTTTTTAGGATTCTTGCCGTAGTTTGTAGTCAGTCAGCCGTAGTCAATATTTTAAGGGTTCTTTCATTTTAAATTCAGACCGGTTATTTGTCAAAAATGCTTTGTCAACAGTTTTTAAACAGTTATATTTGTCTTTCATCAAACAAAAACAAACCCGCGGCGGCGGGTTTGTCTGTTTCAAAAACGAAAATGAATTATCCTTCAATCTTTATGCCCATGGACCGAGCAGCGCCTTCGATGATTTTCATGGCTCCTTCGATATTTTCCGTATTCAAATCTTCCATTTTCTTTTCCGCAATTTCTCTGACTTGCGCTTTGGTTATTTTTCCGGCCACATCCTTTAAAGGATTGGCCGCGCCCTTGGAGATGCCGGCCGCCTTTTTCAAAAGGTCGGAGGCGGGCGGAGTCTTAAATTTCAGCGAATAGGTTCGGTCTTCAAAAACCGTGATCTCAACCGGAATGATATCGCCCATTTTTGCCTTGGTCGCTTCATTAAATTTGGCGCAAAATTCGCCGATATTCAAACCATGCTGACCCAAAGCCGGCCCGATCGGGGGCGCGGGATTGGCCTGTCCGGCCGGAATCTGAAGCTTTATGATTGTTTTTATCTTTTTAGCCATTTTATTTTAACGATCAGCAATTAGAGGCTTAAATGCTGGCCGATTATATTTTCTTTATCTGCAAAAAGTCCAGCTCAACCGGCGTCTCCCTGCCAAACATTGAGACAAGAACTTTGATTCTTCCTTTTTCTTCGTCTATCTCGGAAACTTTCCCATCCATATCCTTAAAAGGTCCGTCCGTGATCTTGACCGGATCTCCGGCCATGACATCAATCTTGAATTTGGGTTCTTCAACGCCCATTCTTTTCTGCAACTCGGCAATCTCTTCGGCCGAGACCGGCGTTGGAGTCGTGCCCGAGCCGACGAAACCGGTGACGCGCGGCGTGTTTCTGACAACATACCAGGAGTCGTCCGTCACCACCATTTCAACCAAAACGTAGCCCGGATATATCTTTTCTTCGACAACTTTTCTTTTTCCGGATTTAATTTTTATCTTCTTTTCCGTGGGCACTAAAACATTGAAGATTTTATCTTCCATTCCCATCGATTCAATTCTCTGTTTCAAATTCCTGGCCACGGCTTCCTCATAACCTGAATAAGTATGAAGCACGTACCAGTTTCTTCCTCTCGAGACTTGTTTTGGCATATATAATCAGTTGTTCAGTTTAACAGTTTATCAGTTGGCGCCTGGCGCTTTTCAGTTTTAACTGGAAAACCGATAAACTGACGAACTTGATAAACTATATAACGAATTTGCTCATCACCCAGCCTAGGATAAAATCCAAACCGCCCAAAAAAAGCGCCACCCCCAGCGAGACGCCAATGACCATCAAGGTGTATCTGACGGTTTCCTGACGCGTGGGCCAGGTGACTTTTTTGACTTCGATTCTTACTTCTCGAAAGAAGTTCGCAATTTTGGTAAACATATTTAAATCAGTTACCAGTTATTCAGTTTTTTAGTTCCGGCGCTGCGCGCCATTTTGGTTTTAACTAAAGAACTGACAAACTAAATCTTCATCTATCTAAAAAGCCCGCAGAGGGCTTATTTATGCCCTATTATACATCTTAATCCGATTAAGTCAAGGCTCAAATTTATATATCCAAATTCTTCACATTCTTGGCGTGCATTTGGATAAAACGTTTGCGCGGCAAAACCTCATCGCCCATCAGGGTATTGAACATTTTGTCGGCGGCGTCAGCATCGGCAATAGTCACTTTTTTCATCACCCGATTAGCCGGGTTCATGGTCGTTTCCCAAAGCTGTTCGGGATTCATTTCTCCCAAACCTTTATATCGCTGAATATTCACGCCCGCCACTTTTTCCGTTTTTTCGGCTTCTTTAGTCTCTTCTTTTTCCGCCCCAATCTCTTTGCCGTATTTTTTGACCTTCATTTTTTCTTCCTTGGCTTTTTTTAAAACCGAGACAATCGAATCTTTTTCGACGTCCGAATAGGCAAAATGCGCTTCCCGGCCTTTGGAAATACGATAAAGCGGCGGCTGGGCAATATAGATGTGACCGGCATCAATCAGTTCTTTGAAATACCGAAAAAACAAAGTCAAAAGCAAGGTCCGGATATGCGCGCCGTCAACATCCGCGTCGGTCATAATGACAATCCGATGATATCGAAGTTTCGAAATATCAAAATCGTCGGCAATGGCCGTGCCCAGCGCGATGATCAGCGCTTTTACTTCTTTTGAGGTCAAGGCCCGGTCGAGCCGCGCTTTTTCAATGTTTAAAATTTTGCCACGCAAAGGCAGAATCGCCTGGAATTGCCGATCGCGGCCCTGTTTGGCCGAGCCGCCAGCCGAATCGCCCTCAACGATATAAAGCTCCGATTTTTCCGGCTCGCGCGAAGAGCAATCGGCCAGTTTGCCCGGCAAAGCCAGTCCTTCAAGCAAGCCTTTCCGCAAGACTGTTTCGCGCGCGGCCTTGGCCGCCTGGCGGGCTTTGGCTGCCAGAATACATTTGCCTAGAATCTCCCGAGCGTCATTAGGACTTTTTTCAAGATATTCTTCCAGGGCTTCGGCTACCACCATGTCAACCGCGGTTCTGGCTTCCGGATTGCCCAATTTGGCCTTTGTCTGGCCCTCGAATTGCGGCTCGCGCAATTTCACGCTGACTATTGAGACCAACCCCTCGCGCACGTCGTCTCCGCTTAGATTATCATCGCCGTTTTTAAGAAATGTTCCCTTCCGGCCATAATCATTCAATCCTCTAGTCAAAGCCGAACGGAAACCCGTGATATGCATTCCGCCTTCAGGAGTATGGATATTATTGGCAAAGCTTAATTCCGCTCCTTGAATATCCTCGGTATACTGGAAGGCCGCTTCGACCTGAAGCCCTTCTATTTCGCGATTGACATAAAAAATATTCGAATGTTTTGGCGCCACGTCCCGATCGTCGACTAAAAATTTAACATAAGAAACAAGGCCGCCTTCAAAATAAAAGCTGTGCGAGCGCTCGCCCGCGTCCGGCGTTTCGAGCTCCGGAGATTTGGCTGTTTTTTTCTCCACTTTGCAGGTGGCACAAAACTCCTCGGGCTTGGCATTAACATTCCGTAAATCCTTGATAATGATCTTAATGCCGCGCGTCAGATAAGCCTGCTGGCGCAGATGCGTCAAAATAGCGTCCCAATTAAATTTTATCTCTTTGAAAATTTCCGGATCCGGCTCAAAAATCTGTGTCGTTCCGCGATTGGCGCATTTGCCGATTTTCTTCACCAAAAACTGCGGTTTGCCTTTTTTGTATTCCTGAACGTAAAGAAAACCGTCACGACAGACTTCGGCGCGCATCCAGACTGAAAGAGCATTGACAACGGAAACGCCAACCCCGTGCAGACCGCCTGAAACTTTATAGCTTTCACCGCCGAATTTTCCGCCGGCGTGCAAAGTGCACATGACGGTTTCCAGGGCCGATCTTTTCGTCTGTTTATGGATGTCCACCGGAATGCCGCGGCCGTTATCGCGCACGCGTACCCGGTTGCCCGGCAAAAGACTGATCTCAACTTCCGTGCAAAAACCGGCCATGGCCTCGTCGAGCGAGTTGTCCACGACCTCCCAGATCAAATGATGCAATCCCTCCACCCCGGTCGAGCCGATATACATTCCCGGCCTCTTGCGCACCGGTTCTAATCCCTCAAGAACATAAATGTCTTTGGCCTCATAGCTGACGCTGGCGTTGTTGCCATTAATTTTATTGTTGTTTTCGTTTGCTTTTGCCATCGTATTAAATTAAAACGACTCTGAAGTCATTCCGGACGAAGGCCCGCCTCGGCGGGGCCGCAATCGAGGAATCTCATAATACATAAGATCCTTCGACTCCGCCCCGCAGCGAGGCTCCGCTCAGACTGACAACAAAGTTGTCATTTTCTTATTTGCCATCCCTCTTCTTCAATTGCCTTGATTATTTTTTCCATTATCTCATTAACCTCTTTGTCCGTCATATTTCTTTCATCCGACTGGAAAATCAGACGGAAAGCCAAGCTTTTTTTAACTCCGGTTTCAAAAATATCAAATATATCCGTATCAAACAGAAGAGATCCGCCCATGGTCTCAATAATGTTTAAAACCGATTCGATCTTCACATCGTCGCCGACTAAGATTGCCAAATCCCGCATAATCGCCGGATATTTTGAAGGCGCCTGATACGCCCTTTCCTCTGAAGCTAAGGCGACTAAAGCCGGGAGGTCAAGCTCAAAGGCGACTATTTCATTTTTTATTCCCGATTGATTTAATATTTTTTCCTTTATTTCTCCGATCCAGCCGATTTCTTTTTGCCCTGATTTGATTAAGGCCCGCTTGACCGGATGAAAAATTTTCAGCCAAGGCGCCAAATCAAAAGAAATTTCATCATCAAACCAAACGTCGCTAATGCCGAGCTTCTCAAACAGAATATGAACCAAGCCTTTTAACTCAAAGAATCCTTCCGCCGATTTTTTGAAATTTCTATTGGAAATCACGGCCGCGATTTTATGCGATTCCACGGGTTTTTCTCCGGTCATCATAAATGACCGCCCGATCTCAAATAATCTCACATTATCAAAATATTTAAGATTCTCGTTTGTATTTTTTAATAAATTAACGATTAGGGTCGGCTGCAGATATTTCTGATCTTGAGAAATGGGATTTTTGATTTTAACCTGTCCGGCTATTTCAAAAGCCTTTGCGTCTTCTTCGGAAACAAAAGAATAATTTTGCGCCTCAGACCAGCCGGCGCCCGCCAGAATATCTTTTATCTTGTCTTCATAAACCAGCGATTCTTCTTTGGTTGCCGCGATCATAATGCCGGAGGGCGTCTGCGCTGGAATTTTATCAAGCCCAAAAATCCGGGCGAGCTCTTCCGCTAAATCTTCCTGCGCTCTAAGATCAAGCCGGCTTGTCGGCGCGATTGCCTCGATAAATTTGCCTTTTTTTATTGCTTTTGCGGGAATTTCCAGTCTTTTTAAGATATCAATCATTTCCTGCGGCAGAATTTGAACTCCGATCAATTTTTGCGCCCAATCAACATCCAGCAAAATTTTGCGCGGCTTTGCCTTGACGGAATAAGCGTCGACCAGTCCCGCGGCAACTTTTCCTCCGGCTATTTCAGACATCAAGAAAATGGCTCTGGCCAGAGCGATCTCCGTCAGATTCGGATCGAACCCGTTCTCAAAACGCATTGAAGCATCGGTTCTCAGATTAAAAGCCTTGGAAGTGCGCCGAATGTTTGTCGGTTCAAAATTCGCTGATTCGACAGCGACCACCTTGGTGTTTTGATCAATTTCAGGACCTTCGCCGCCCTTAATGCCGGCGATGCCGATGGCGACCTTGGCGTCAGCAATGACCAGATTTTCTGGAGACAAATCATATTTTTTTCCTTCAAGCGTCACGATCTTTTCGCCTTCTTTGGCCCGCCTGACAATAATCTTTTTTTCTCCAACCTTATCGACATCGAAAGCATGCAAGGGCTGACCGGTTTCAAGCATGATGTAGTTGGTGATGTCGACGATATTCGATATGGGCCGCAGGCCGCAGGCAGAAAGACGATCCTGCATCCATTTTGGCGACTGCCCCATTTTAATATCCGTGGCCACGCGCATGGAATAGCGCGGGCAAAGATCCTTGGCTGTGATTTTGACTGAAATAAAATCTTTTGCCTGAAGGTTTCCGTCTTCAGCGAAATCCGCTTTGGGCGGAACAAATTTTATTCCGGAAATGGCCGCCAGTTCTTTGGCTATGCCCATATGTGAAAAACAATCATGCGCCCGATCGGGCAAAATTTTAACATCCAAAATAAAATCGTCGCCGAACTTTTCCAGGCTTTCAACTTCAAAAGCATGCATGGTCAAAAGATCAACCATTTCCTGCGGCTTTAAAGTTTTTTCCAGATATTCATTTAGCCAACTGGCGGAAAATTTCATTTTAAAATTGCCTTAAGAATCTCATGTCCCCGAAATTAAGCATTCTCAGGTCGTCAATTTTGTATTTCATCATCGCAAGGCGATCCAGGCCAAAACCAAAAGCGAAGCCTTGCCATTCGTAAGGAGCATAACCAGCTGATTTAAACACGAACGGATGAACCATGCCGGCGCCTGCCATCTCTATCCAACCGGTATTTTTACAGACCCGGCAGCCTTTGCCGTCGCAAAAAACGCACTGGATATCAGGTTCGAAACTGGGTTCGGTAAACGGAAAAAAACTAGGCCGCAATCTTATTTTGACTTCTTTACCAAAAAGCTGTTTAAAAAATTCCAGAATCACGGCTTTAAAATTCCCTATCGAAATATTTTTATCAACCATCAAGCCCTCCACTTGGTAAAATTGAGATTCGTGAGTCGCGTCGGAAGCGTCGCGACGAAAAACTTTGCCCGGCACGATGACGCGCAAAGGCGGATTGTGTTTTTCCATATAACGCACCTGATTGGGCGACGTCTGTGTTCTCAACAAAAGTTCGTCATCAATATAAAAAGTGTCCTGCATGTCCCGGGCGGGGTGGTCTTTGGGAAAATTGAGCGCCTGAAAGTTATAATAATCTGTTTCCATTTCGGAGCTGTCGACGACCGAAAATCCCAGCGACTGAAAAATTTTTTCAACCTGTCTCAAAATAAGAGTCCTCGGATGCAAATGACCAAAAGGCAGAGCGCGGCCGGGCGCCGTAACATCAATTTTTTCATTTTTATTGCTTTCTGAATTTTTTATCTCGTTTTTCTTTTTTTCAAACAACTCTTCCAATTCTCTCTTTAATTGATTGATCTGTTTGCCTCTTTGCGCTCGTTCTTCGTTTGAAAGATCCTTTATTTGCAACAACAACTCGGCCATTCTTCCTTTTCGGCCGAGGTATTTAATCCGAAGCGCCTCCAATTCCTGGCTATTTTTAGCGCTCCCTATTTCTTTTTTGGCTTCCAACTCTATATGTTCCATTATCACAAAAACGGCCTAATCCTCTCTTTCAAAAATAAGAGGAAAAGGCGCCTGATATTAAAGGATTTTTACGCGCATCTATGTCTTTATTTTACCTTATTTTAACCCGTTTTGCAACCTCTAAAAAGTGGATAAAATAATAATTGGAATAAATAGTACCACTTTTGAGCGATAGCACAAAATTGGTACATAAAAAGTCTAAATTGCCAATCAGATTCTCTTCAGAAAGAAATATTCAGTGGCAAAAACCATCAGCAAAAGGAACAGCCCGGAAAGCGGCCAGATGATCTCAAAAGCCCGGAAAAACAAAAGGCCAGTCGCCAAAAACGCCAAAAGCGAACCCTGTCGAAATGAAATGCCCAAAAATTTAAAAGAAGCCAAATGGGGCCATTTTTTCTTGCGAACAAAAAAACCGGCCAGGCCGAAAATGCCGGATAACGCAGTAAAAAGGCTGAAAAAAACCAAAAGAACCAAAGATTCATCGGCCTTATCCGGCGAAAAAATGCCGATGACCATCAAAAAGGCGACCAAAGCGATAGCCGTTGAAGAAACTATGCCGGAGAGATAAACCTTAAGAGTCATAAAATAAAGAATATTTACCCTGTATTATCTGCGCTCGTTCAGAAATGAAAAAGCGACTCTTTCCCTTCCCTCTCTTTCATTTCCCTCGCTCGCTTGATAATAATTATAACCGATTTTTTGTCTAATAAAAACAACCCCGTATCTAGAGGGTGATTTTTATTAAAATTCCACTTTCACGTTTCTATAAGCGGACTGCGTCACGCCGTAGCCACGCTTCAACGTGGCGAAGCCCGCCTCCGTCCCGCAAATGCGGAACTTCAGCGTGACGAAGGCGGCGAATGCGGGACGAAGTTGGAACGTATCTGAATAATCGTCCTTAAACTATTTTAAATATTTTTTAATTTTCCCGTATTTTTTAATTGGCGGCCATTTCTCTCCGGGCTTTTTTCTTATCAAACCCCCGAATATTTCCTTATTAATATTCAATTTTAATTTTCTAACTAAATCATTAAGATATAAGAAAAAGGTGGAATCAATTTCACTATCTATTTTAAAATCATACCCGGTATAAAAATATATATCGCCTTTGGCATCAATTATGCCTCTCGCTGCCTTATCCATTAATTTATCGTCATCTTCTGGCATCCAACCTTCTTTAACAAACCAAACAGCATGGGAATAGGGCAAATTCGATTTGGCAATGTGCAGTTTTCCATCATAAATACAAAACATCCGGCGACCTCGGTGGAAGTCTTTTATTTTTTTACTTTCTTTTATACCATATTTCTTTTCAAAAATATCCACGTATAAAAAAATTTAAATGCGGCGAATGAGGGACGAGGTTGGAACGTTTTTAGCAGAAAACAATTATTGAGATTTTCTACTTATTCGATCTTTTATTGATATCCATTTTTTTACAAACCGATGAAGATGCGGATCAAGTTTTTCAATCGGCATGCCTAAAATCTCTTTATAATCAAACCATTTATATCCGTTAAATTCTTTCGGATCATATTGCAAAGGCACATCAGAATCCCCTTCTAATCCATACCAAAAACTGACGTCAGTATGGCCAGCCGTTAAACCGACCGTAATCGCCTGGCTTAAAAAAAGAGGCTGTTCGGAAATAAAACGCGCGTCCGTATTTAATTCTTCTTTAATCTCTCTTTCGACAGTGACTTTAGGATCTTCGTTGGGTTCTACATGCCCGCCCGCAGGAAGCCAAAGCTGCGCCTTTATATGGTCAATTAAAAGTATTTTATCTTGTCTGGAATCAATGGGTAAAAAATAAGAAACCAAATGTTTTGCCGGAATATCCGGTTTCTGGACGCGGAACAAATCCGCCCCACTTTTTATCCAATTGAGAGCATCCGCAATATGAGCTTCCTCTAATTCATCGAATGGAGCGATATTTTGAATGATCTTTATAATTTTATTTTCTATCTTTTCACGGAATTCCGAATCTCTGTTTGAATTATTTTCAAGGTTCTCCATAGATTCAAATTTATCTGCGGCGAATGTGGGACGAAGTTGGAGCGTATTTGTCCGACAAAATTCAATAATAGTTTCATCAGCAATTCCTTGACAAATACCACGACATATTTAAAGATTAAATATTAATTCCTGACTCGTATGAGCAGGTGGCCCTGATTTATCGGGCATCAGTTCTTCTTCAAGGAGGTGCCGTATGGCAAAGCGACTTTCGATAGTTAATGGCCCGTCAAAATGGGATATTATATTGGCCCTTTTTGACACAACAGAGGATTTAGACCCAAGTCGTGTTCGACAGAATGGCAGGCTCGTTATCCTCGAGATTGCTGATGAAGAAGGAAAAAATTGGAAGGGCGAAATACATATTGATGCAGTAAAAAAGAATCAGGATTTTGGTTTTCAGGATAGCGACTGGAAACTTGAAGGCCATTACGTTTTTCCAAGATTAAGTCCTCTCGGAGAAAAATTCATTGTTTGGCGGCCATTTATAGCTCTTTTCAATACACAAACCAGAAAGGGTTGGCTCGAACCAGTTAAAGAATCTTAACCCCAACTATTAGGAATATGAATGGACGCTCACGCGTCCATTTTTATTATCACTCATCACAATTTGCCCTCGGTTAATCGGATTATTAACGGATAGAAAAGTTTTGGCGACGAATGCGGGACGAGGTTAGAACGTGTATCTTAAACATTCAGTCAATAACCAATTCTGTCTTCAGTAATATTTTCTATTTTTAGTGAATTTTTTTTGTCTTCTTCTTTAAAATCTATAGTTTTGTACCTATCTTTGAAGTCCCTATCAACTTTAGGTACATATTTCCCTAAACTCTTAAAAAATTTTATATCTTTATCTACATCAATTTTTTTATTGGCCATATGATTTATTTTAGCTTTGTGAAGGTTGGACTGGTGGTGATTGAATTGGTGCTGGCGTTGGCACTCTCTGTACTCTAGCTTAGATCATAGAATTTGTGTAATCGAGTTACCTACAGTTTATCAACTCGTTAAGTATCAAAATCTGGGCAATTTCCAATAGACCCAAAAACCGGTAAGGTTAAGAAATAATCCCGTCAAGATAAAGATGGTTAGATGAATAGGATATGGCCAAATATTGTTATAAGCGTTATTTCCAAATATTTTACTAATAATCAGATATAAGATGCCTTGAAAAAGAATATAAACACCACTACCAACAACACGATTAAATGTGGGGGAAAATCCATTTTTTGAATTATAGTGAAATCCGCCATTCTTTGTCGCTAATTCCCAAATAATCCATACAACAAAAAACACTATTATGTATGGCCAGTATGAAGTCCAAAGAGTTTTTATTATTTCCCAAAAGAATGCGGCTCCCGATTTTCCTGTTGATACAATAACGGTCTTAAATAATTCTGTTATAAACTCACTAGAAATTATCGCAGTAGTGGTAGCCATAAAATTAAACAAACTTAACCCCGCTCTTCTTTAGCTCATTCCTGATCTCAAGATAATCGGGCATCACTTTGGCGACCAAATTCCAAAACTTTTGCGAGTGATTAAATTCTTTTAAGTGGCAAAGTTCGTGGACAATAATATAATCAGCTAATCGCTCTGGGAGTAAAGCAATTTTGTAGTTGAAATTTAAATTTCCTTTTCTAGAACAACTGCCCCAGCGAGTCTTCTGATTCTTTATATTTATTTTATTGAATTTGAAGCCGTAGTTTTTGTTAAAATACTCAATTCTTTTTTTAGCCAAGATCAACGCCTGTTTTTTGTATTCCTCATAATCTTTTTTGTTGCCCTTAGCGAACACTTGCCCAGAAATACTTTTAAAGTATTCCAGCTTATCAATGATCCACTGAGATTTTCTAATTATGAATTGCTCAATAAGACTTTGATTTATATTTCTCGGAGCAGTTACCACAAAATTACCATCACAATAAATAGCCAGTCTCATTCTTCGAGCTCGCTTGCTAACCTTTAGGGTGTATTCAACTTTCTTTTTATGTAGCTCGATTCGCTTTTTCATAATTAGAAACGTTTAATTACGACATCCACTAATCTGTTTAGATATTTGTGGAAATCAGAGACCTTTATTTTATCCTTGTAGTCTTTAAGGATTAATTCCTGCAAAGTTCGCTTAGCTTCTTTGAGAAATTCTTCGCGCTTGGACGAGTCTTGCCAATTTTCATCAAGGACGTCTTCCAATCTGGCCGCCATTTCTTTCACAAATTCCTTAACCACATCTTTGTCTGATTCGCTTACGAATTCCTCGGAAATAACATAAAGACCATATTCTCGTAAGGTATATCCTAGTTCTTTAGCTTCCTCAGTCTTTGTTTTTATATCGTTTAGAAGTTCGTAATATCTTTTTATTCTTTCAGCTAAATCAATCTGATGCTTTTCAAATTCAGCACGAATAGCCGTTAACCTTTCTCCAAATCCTTTAAATGCTGGATGAGTATCAATGTTGATTGAAATCTCACGCTTGAGCATCTTCTCAAGATTGAGAGCTTTTTCTTCATCGGGAAGTTTGTCCAGTTTATTAAGTGTAGCTAAATCATGTACATTCAATTCTCGGAAGTTTTTAGTTATGCCCTCGTAGTCTATTTTTTGCTGAATTAAACTTTTTATTTTCTCTCCATATTCAGCAAGAGAAAAAGCATCAACTCCATCAAGCTGAAATTCTTTTACAAAAGCCAAATAAAAACTAGTGATCCATTCAAATTTGCGTAGATAATCCATTAAGAACGGATCGGGTGAGAGTATTTCAAATAACATTTTTAAGCGACCGTATTTGTCTTTGAAGTATTGTTGTTTGCTCTGGTTTTCAATAAATATCTTCAAGCATCTTCGCAAATTATCTATGGATGGGTCTTCTATATTTACACCTTCAAAAAGTTCCATTGTCTCACCAATGACTTTTGTGAATTCTTCCTTAAGTCTGTTTATATCCACCATGGCGCTATCAACAACGCTCTCGTCAAAGTTGAGCGCGTCATATAGATTCTTGGTCACGCCGTAATAATCAATAATCTTTCCGCATCCTTTGTTTGGGTAAACTCGGTTTGTACGAGCGATCGCTTGAAGCAAGTTATGATCACGAAGCGGTTTATCCAAATACATTACTTGTTCAACTGGTGCATCAAATCCAGTCAAAAGCATATCGCAGACAAGCAAGAATTTAAGCGGATGATTTGGATCTTTGAATTGATCGATGATTTTCTCTCGTTTCTGTTTATTGGAGTTATATTTTTTTAAATCATCATTGTCGCTATTCGGATCGCCTGGAGAATAGACAACCTCAGACCATTCGGCTGGCACAAGCTTATCAAAAAGTTCTTTGTATTTTGCAGTGGCTTCGCGGTCATAGCAAACGACTTGAGCTTTAAACCCATTAGGCAAAACATAAAGCTTGTAGTGCTCAACAATATCCTGAGCCACGGCTTCCATTCTTTTATCCAATTTAACAAGTGCTTCTTTTTTACCGTATCGCTTGGTCAATAATTCTTTTTGTTTATTATCCAGATCAGCCGTAAGCTCATTGAATTGTTTATCTACTTTTTCCTCATCAATAAAGAATTTAGACAAACGAGCTTCGTAGGTGACTGGCAATGTTGCGCCGTCATCAATAGCTTGCTGGATAGAGTAATAATCGAGATATCTTTCGCCCTCTTCGCCAAAGTTTCTGTGAGTATTTAGAGTTAGCTTATCAATCGGTGTTCCTGTAAATCCAAAGAAGAAGGCGTCTTTAAATGCATTACGCATTTTGATAGCAGAGACACCTTCGTTGTCTCGGTGGGCTTCGTCAGATAAAACAATCACATTACCCTCAATGTTTTCTATATCTTCCAGTTCGCTGAATTTCTGAATCGTTGAAATAAAGATACCACGATCTGCTCCTTTAATTTTCTTCTCAAGGTCTTTGCGAGATTCAACTCTGATTAAATTTTTTCCGCCCCAGCTTTCAAATTCTTCATATACTTGATCATCAAGATCAATACGATCAATCAAGATAAAAATCTTTGGGTTTTTTAATTCAGGATCATAACGAAGTTTCCATGCTGTGAAAAACATAGTAAGTGTTTTTCCGGATCCTTGAGTGTGCCAAATAAGGCCTCGTTTTCGTTCGCCATCTCTAACACGGGTAACTATTTTGTTAGTAGCGTAAAACTGCTGATATCTTGTTATCTTTTTAACAACTCCATCTTTCTTTTTCTCAAAGACTATAAAGTTTTTGATGATATCAAGAAGTTGTTCTTTGCCGAGCAAAAACGCCAATGTGGAATCCAACTCTTCATCAAATGCTTTTTTGCCAGCTTGGGGATCTTCTCTCCAAGCGAGGAAGTATTGCTTAGGGGAATAAGTGGCTCCATAAACTGTTTTTAGACCGTCAGTGGCGATATTAAGGCAGTTAAGCAGGAAAAGCTTTGGGGCTACTCGTTCATAGCGTTTTAATTGATCAATAGCATTTTCAAAACTGACACTACTTGAAGCCGTAGGACTTTTGGCCTCAATATCACAAAGTGGTAATCCATTCACAAAAACCATTACATCGGGACGAATATTTTCGGTAACACCTTCGAAATAGAATTGATTGGTAACGACAAAACGATTATTTTCAGGGTTATCAAAATCAACTATTTTGTAATCACGAAATGTTCCAGTATTTGGATCTTTCAAATTTATTCCATCTCGCATCGCAAGCAGAAAAACTTCGTTAGTGTCTAACTTTTTAACTTCTCGCACTACGCTTTGCGCGATAGTATCATCCACCTCGTTTATTTTCTTCACTGCCTCTAAAAGATGAGAAGTTATAACAAACTCAGTCTCAAAAGAGCGAAGTTTAGAAAATTCTTCCGCAGGAATATATTCATAACTGAGTTTTTCTCGTATGAATTTTATGATGTGATATTCAATTGTGTATTGTTCGTTAAATTTCATATTATTTAAAACTTTGTAGTCTGATAAATCCCATATCCATAACACATAAACCCGCTTTTGCTCTTATGTGGCCTAAGTGCCCCATCCATTGTTTTGCGATATGATAATTTTCCACAATTACTACATTTATAGACATATGTTGGACCAAAAGATTTGGTACGAGTTTTTATTTGTCGAGGCTGTCTAATTTTATATATTTTTGCATACTCTTTCTCGCGCTTTTTATTTACATCGTATAAATATCTATCTTCTGGATACTCTCCGGCTCGACATAATTCTATTTCATATTGTGGGGTATATTTTTCTTCTGTATTTTCTATAGATGTTAAATTTTCAGGAACAAACATCCTAATACCCGGCTTGGGACTACTACCACCATTTCTATTCCAAACATAAAGATACTCTTTAGCCGTTCCGTCAGCCTTTTCTTGAAATTTTAAAGAATAAGGTTCAACAAATCTTTCGGCTCCCTGATAAATAACTTTCAATAGAGTTTGTTCTTTTCCGGCTCTCATGATTTTATTTCTTGTCTCGGCTTCAAAAAAGTATCGGTCACGCCACGGATTTTCTGTATCGCCAGAAAATAATTCCTCAACCTCAGATACAAATTTATTAAAAGCATCATCAAAATCAAAAAAAATGTCCTGAGTACAAATAATTGTTTTTAACCATACCGCTTTCATATATTCAAAAGGGAGCTTGAGCAGAATATTCTTTGCAACATTTGGACTATTTTCAAAAATCGTTCTTTTAAGGAAAACTCTTTTTATATCGGCTTTATTGATTGATATATCTGGATTGAGATATAAACTATAAATGAAATCAAAAAGATCTGGTGCGTGATCGCGTTGCAATAAACACTTTAGTTTTGTTGCAAGAATCTCTTCTAGTTGCATACATCTAATTTGGCAGGTCGCATCATTTGCGTCAGAGTATGGGTGTAAAAGTGTTCTGTTTTGTATATCTAAATATGTTTTATCAAACCTTGTAATATCTAAAGAAATCTTAAGTGTTATATGATCAGAATTTCCGTAGAAATCCTTAAAATAAATTTTAACTTCGAACACTTTCCAACGTGGCTCATTCCAATTGAATTTTTCTTTAACATCATTTCTGTCAAAGACAAAGACGATCCCTGCTTTTTCAGATACAAATTGACATGCCTTCTTGATCTCTTGTTTCAGAAAATCATGATTGATGTCGTTAGGGGTTCCAAAATCTAAGTCTGACGAAAAACGAGTTTTTATAAAATAGGCTTTTCTTAAGGCATTACCACCCTTAAGAAATAAGGTGTCTTTTAATGTGCTTTGTGTAAAAAGGTAATTTAGTAACCAACCAAAAAGATAATCCCGTTGAATATTAGCGACTGTTATTTCTTGCTCTTTTGATTTTTGTTCAATTTCATCTTTTAAAATCATAGCCAATTATATTTTATCTGATCTCCCTTTTTCCGCTCAGCAGATCGGACACTAACCCTTTTTTTAGTTTGCTTAACTTCTTTTGGATTTCTTTGTTTATCGTAATCTGATTATCAACTGAACAAAGAATTTTTGTTATTTCTTTTTGTTCAGAAATCGTTGGCAAAATTATATTTATTTTTGAGTATTCTGAAATCCAATATCGTTTGTGAGTTTTTGGATTAAATTCAATCAAACCCATCATTTCAAATATATATTTAAGATCAGCAATTTTAGGATTTTTTAATTTCAATATCTTTAATGCACTTGATTTAACCTTGAAATTAAAATCAACATATTTTTTATCTGTAGTAAAGTCATCAAAAATAATAACTGGAACATTGCTAAAAACACCTTCTTGTTCTTTTGTATATCCGAGAATAAAAGATTTATTGGCCGTCAAAACTGGGATGGATTCAACAATTTTTTCTTTTAATATATTACTAGCAACAATGTATTCCGTTGGCTGTTCGTAGTCTAAAACATCCTCTAACTTCACCTTAGACCAACCAATGGGTAGTTTATTTTTAGGAAGATTTTTTGCTGTATCTAATTTTTTTAGATATAAACTAACTTTTTCATCCGCTTTATTAAATTGGTCTATTAGTTTTTTTATTTCTTCTTGGACTAAATTAATGTTAATTTCAATCTTTTCTTCGGAAGAATCAATATATTTTTGAACATCAAGACTATATTCCTTTTCGGCAATTTCTTTTATGTCAATCACTCGTGCATATTTCTCAATATCCGAATACGCATCGTATGCTTTTACAATTTTATTTATATCCTGTGGTCGTAATGAGTTTTGATTTTTTCCTTCAAGGAAATCTTTTTCGGCATCAATAATCAAAACTTTATTCTTCTTATTTTCTGGTTTGTTTTTATTGAGAATCAGTATAGCCGCTGGAATGCCAGTGCCATAGAAAAGTTTGGATGGTAAAGCGATAACGGCCTCAACAAGATCATTCTTTAAAATTTGTTCACGAATACGACCCTCGGCCCCACCACGAAACAGAACGCCGTGAGGAAGAACAATACCAGCTCGGCCGTTTACATTCATTGATTTGATGATATGCAAGACAAAAGCATAGTCAGCGTTTTTCTCGGGAGGCATATCATAGCCCTCAAGGCGACCGTACTTATTTGTCTTGAAAATTTCTGACTCCCAATCCTTAATTGAGTAGGGCGGATTAGCTACGCAGATATCGAATGTCTGTAAATTTCCGTTTTGTGTCAGGAATTGCGGATTGGCAATAGTATCACCACGACGAATATCGGCACTATCCAAACCATGCAAAAACATATTAATTTTTGCGATAGCAAAAGTGCTAATATTAAGCTCTTGCCCATAGAGGTAAAGAGTCTTGGCAATTTTTTCACCCGATTTTTGTTTTAGATAGTCGTAAGCTTCAAGTAAGAAACCTCCTGAGCCTGCGGTTGGATCGTATATGTGATCTTTCTGGTGAGGTTTAAGAATTCCGATGATAACTTTTTCGACTTCACGAGGTGTATAGAATTCTCCGCCTTTCTTTCCTGCATCCGCCGCAAATTGTTTGATAAGGTACTCATAGGCATCACCCAAAAGGTCAGAACTAATATAAGTATTACCAAAATTATATTGAGAAAAGTGGTTGATGAGTCTTTGGAGTGTTTCGTTTGGGAAGCGGTCTTTATTCGCAAAATCAAGATCATCAAAAATCTTGTCTAACTTAGGGCTATTGGCGTTGGCGAGTTTTTCAAAAATATCATTTAACTTTTGCCCGATACTTTCTGCTTGTTCGGTTACTACATTCCAACGGCAATCTTTTGGAACCTGGAAACGGTGGTTATAATCAGCGCCAGCGATTGTCTTGTCGTTGTATTCTTTTATTACTGCGTCATATTCTTCGTCCCACACATCGCTCATTCTTTTATAGAACAAAAGCCCGAAGATATATTTTTTATAATCCGAGCTGTCTATTTTTCCTCTGAGAATATCTGCACTCTTCCAAAGGAAAGCTTCAAGTTGGGGTAGGGTTAATTTGCTACCCATTTTGTCCACGATCGCTTGAATATCTTGCGGACGATATTTGCGATCTTTGCGTGGGCCAATTCTAAGAGGAACGAGGGTTCCGTCTTTTTCCCAGTTCCTTAAAGTGTCTTGGTGAATGCTGAAAATCTCTGCTACCTGACCGATAGAGAGTAACTCTGGCATTCCTTTTAGTTTTTCTTGGATGTCTTTTCTCATATTGTTTAATATAAGCCTATCAGACTCCAAATTTAAAGTCAAATGTTCATAGGTTTTCATAGGTCTGTATAATAGCTTAACCTTGAAAATAGGGGTAATTTACTTGTCTACAGGTTATCTACTAGGGACGAT
>JAQUNU010000003.1 GCA_028717445.1 Candidatus Portnoyibacteriota bacterium
CAGAAAAATAACCAAAAGACTGCTTTTAAAAAATTTCGGAATACTATTTTTTACTGACGCTTTTGATCGCCTCAATAATGGTATTCACGACTATCTTGTTGCCCGAGGCCGCGTCGTCGTTGGCCGGGATGGGATAATCAATGACAGCCGGATTAGTGTTGCTGTCGCAGATGCCGATGATCGGCACTCTGGTTTTTTTGGCTTCACGCACAGCGATATCGTCCTCAATGATATCGGCCACAAAAACGGCTTTTGGAAGCTTGACCAAGTTTTTTATTCCTTCAAAGTGCTTTATCAGTTCATCCAGTTCTTTCTTGAAATTAAGCTGTTCCTTTTTAGTGTATTTTCCCATTTCGCCCGAAGCGAAATCGTTTTCAAGCTTTTTGTAATAATCAAGGCGTTTGCTGATGGTTTTAAAATTCGTCAAAGTTCCGCCCAGCCAACGGTTAGAAACATAGGGCATCCCGGCCTCGATCGCTCCCTGCTTAACTATCTCTTTAGCTGCCGGCTTAGTTCCGACAAAAAGAATAGTTTCGCCTTTCTGGGCCAGCTCCGCGGCGAATTCCGCAGCGCTTTTTAAAGCCAAGATGGTTTTTTCCAGATCAAAAACATGGATGGCGTTTTTCACGCCAAAGATATATTTCTTCATTTTTGGATTCCACCGGGATGTCCGATGGCCAAAATGCGCCCCCGCCTCAAGCATCTGCTCGGGCGTTGGCAAATTAACAACGACCTCCTGCGTAGTTAAAGATTCATCCATTGCTGGAGTTGTTTGACTGTTTGTTTGTTTTTCCATATGCGCTAGTATAAACCAAAATAAAAAATAAATCAACAGCCCCTTAAGGCCGCCTCTGTCAAACGGAAAATGAAAAAGAGGAGGGCATTTGTCCTCCTCTCTCTTTATTCACCTTACCGATTGCTAAAGTAACGCGGCTTACTTGGCTTTTCTTTTTTTATGCCTTTCCGACCATCATGAGATACAGAATCCTGACAATCATGCGAAATGAGCTCATATATTCTCCATCCTCCTTGCTAAGAACTTCTGCCGGACATAGAGATGGGGTAAAAAGTGATCACACCCCTCCCCATCTCAATATCTGCCAGACAAGCCGAAAATAAGATTAAAACCTCATATATAATAGTATATCATATATTAAAACTTATGTCAATAGATGCAACGAAATTAACTTCTTATGATATCTTCTAGTATTTAAATAGTTCTTATCGCCAAAAGAAAGGAGGTGGTGATGCAATCTCGGCCAAAGGTTAAATTCCAGCGCAAAGGAGGACAACGTGCTACGAAACAGGGCAAGACCATGGCCGCCAACGACAACCAAGCTTATGGTTTCCAGGATATGGCGCTCTATAATGCGTCCAATGGCGCCAATTCCATCTTTCTGCGGCCGGCAAACGATTGGGAGATCAACCTATCCCCGATTTCTGCGGCCTCCACTCTTTATAATACCCGCGACACCTCAATAATCCGGACTGAAAAAGTAACGATGACGGCTCAAAAATCAGGCGCCCCTTGGCGCGTGGCCCAGCCGAATTGTTATCCTTTGCGGCTTTAGTCCTTTTTTGACCCGAACGACATGTGCGCCCGTCTTAGGCCTAAGACGGGCGCCTTCTTTTTCTGCTCTTGCAAAAAACTTACTTTTTTGTTAACATAATGACATTATGAAAAAAGATATCCATCCTCAATACTATTCAGACGCGGTCACCAAATGCGCCTGCGGCAATATTATGAAAGTCGGCTCGACCAAAAAAGAAATTCAGGTCGAAATTTGCTCTGCCTGCCACCCTTTTTACACCGGCAAAGAAAAACTGATTGACACGGCCGGACGGGTTGATCGTTTCAAGAAAATGGTTGAAAAAGGCAAAGCGATGAAAAAAAACAAAAAGAAATAATATGGAAGCGGCGCCAAAAGGCATCATTATTGAAATTCGGGCCGGAACGGGCGGCGAAGAAGCCGCTCTTTTTGCGTCAGATCTATACCGGATGTATTCCCGATTCATCCAACAGAAGGGCTGGCCCATGACGGTCATTGATTCAAGCCCAACGACTCTGGGCGGCTTGAAAGAAATTACGCTGGAAATAGAAAAACCCGAAGCCTACGAGATTTTTAAAATGGAAGGCGGAGTCCACCGCGTCCAAAGGATTCCGAAAACCGAAAAAAGCGGTCGGGTTCACACTTCAACCATCACGGTGGCGGCTTTGCCCAAAGTTGAAAATTCCGAAGTCAGGATCAATCCGGCCGACCTAAAAATAGACACCGCGCGTTCTTCCGGCCCAGGCGGCCAGAATGTCAATAAAGTTGAAACCGCGGTCCGGATCACGCACATCCCGAGCGGCCTCGTCGTTTTCTGCCAGACCCAGCGCTCGCAATCCCAAAACAAAGAAAAGGCAATGGAACTTTTAAAGTCAAAGCTCTATGAGATGGAGCAAAACCGACAAAATTCCGAGATCAGCCAGCAGCGCCGGGAGCAGACCCGGGGCGCGGAACGCTCTGAAAAAATAAGAACCTATAATTTCCCCCAAAATCGCATCACCGACCACCGCATCGGCAAGTCATGGCAAAATTTGCAGGAAATCATGGAAGGAAAGATGGAACCGATATTTAAGGCCTTAAGCCGGGCGGAAAATAAATAAAGATCTTTTCCCGCCTAAAGAAAATCCGCGCGCGCCAGACGCGCGTTTTTTTTTATCGAGAGTGGAAAAATTCCGCTTGCTTTTTTCTCATAATCGAATAAAATAACTTAATGGATTTAGTTTCAAAAAATGCTTTGAAGCTTTGAACTTTCCGGTTCTTTTAAAATTGGAGGTAAGGAGGAAACGCAAAGAACTAAAAATTAATCAACCAAAAAGCTTCCCTGCTATCAATTTCAAAGGGAAGCCAAACGGCTGCTTTTTGGTTGATATCAGCGGCGAGAAAAAACTAGCAATTATGGAACAGTTAAAATCAGGATCAAACAATCCTTTGATGATGCCGGGGCCTAAATTCGACGAGACTGGCTGGTGGGCGAAAATAAAGAATTTTCTCAAACAGAACAGCCAGAGCATCGCGCTTCTCGTTATCGGCGTGGCCATTATAACCGGCGGCATCTATCTTTATTCTAATTACCAGAAATCGAATCTCGCTTTGAATCCCGAAGAAGTCGCCCTGGAAGAGGAACAACAAGGAATCGTCAAGCCGGAACAGATTAATATCGGCGAAAATCGCGAAAATCAGTCTCCAGCTGAAAAAGGCCAAGTCACGACGAATGGAAGCAGCGGCATCACGGTCAAAGCCGGAAAAGGCGCCGGAGTCACGCATCTGGGTAGAGCCGCCCTGAAACAATATCTAGTTTCCAATTCCGACATGGCCAAAGGCCTCACGTCAGAACATAAAATCTATATAGAAGATTATCTCAAAGATAAAACCAGCTCCGCTCCCCTTGCGATCGGCCAAGAAATGACATTCTCAAACGATCTCATTAAACAGGCAATCGATAGCTCAAACGACTTAACGCAGAAGCAATTGGATAATCTTCACAAATATACATTACTCGTTCCTTCTTTATAAGAATAAAAATTTTGATCAATAAGCAAAAACCCCGCGTCCGCGGGGTTTTTGCTTACTTAATTCAAATTTATTTTGTGATGATATCCAGCTGTTCCTGGATAACGCTCGCGAGCTCCATAACCGAATCGCCATAAAAACTATAAACCGATTTATTCCAGTTGCTCCCGGCAAAATAAACCATTGCCGCCTTCCATTCCGCGTCGGTCGTGCGTTGATCGGCGCCCGCCTTAGCCAATTTTAAAGCCGCGGCCGTAAATGCGTCATTGATATCCCAAGGAGAAGGCGGATTATGGCCAGTTAGACGCGCGATCTCGTCTTTATAAGAAAGCCAGGTCGCGGGCAAAAATTGCGCCGGCCCCATCGCTCCGCCCCAACCATAAGACGGCTTCCGCGAAACGGACATTTTGTCTGGGTCAAGATTCAGTTCATCGCATATCTGCATAAAAGCCGGCTGATCGCGCTTGTGCATGTCCTTGCGCCAAGTCCCTGTGCCGACATTCGTTCCCCAGCTTGTTTCTTTTTTTAGAACCGCGAGCAAAAAGGCCGGACGGACGCCCGTTCTTTGAGCCGCGTATTTTGCATGATTATAAGCGTCTTCCAAGGTCATTGAAAGACCGACTCCTTCCAAAAGATACATCTGCTGCTTAATTTGCGTGGCATCACTTTTGGCTTTTTGCAACAACTTCTGGAACGCGCTTTCTTCCCCCTTGGTCTGAGCCAAAAGGTTCTTTTTTTCGTTCTTCTGCACGCTCAAGGATCCCGCCTGGACAACCTGCAGGGCCTTCAGCTCTAATTCTTCATTCTTTTTTTGCGCCAATTCTTCTTTTTGTCCTTCCAGATCCACTTTTATTTCTTTGATTTCCGCGATCGTTTCTTGAGTTTGCTTTTGGACGGTTTCAAGAGCCGAAAGCTCGCTAAAAATATCGGAGAGTTTTTCCTGACTGAAGATCAACTGGATCATGCTGCTTTCATCAAATTCATGAATATTGCGCAAATAGCTGGCTAAAAGCTCTTTCTCGCGCTGCATTTTTCCTTCTTGATTGCCGATCTCTTTCGTTTTTTCATCGATGGCGATTTGGGTCTGCTGGATCGTCAGTTCCGTCTGTCTGATCTGAAGCTCCGATTGTTTAATCTTATTTTCCAGCATCTGGATCTCGCGGTTAAAGGTCTTTGCCTGCGACTGCGATTCAGAAATTTTGGAACGGTAATCATTTATCTGCGCTTCGATCTGGCTTAATTCCGACTGCAAACTGTTCTTCAATTCCTCGGAAGTGGCAGAGGCAAAAAAAGACCACTCAACTAACGCAAGGAAAAATAAAATCAAAAAGGAACAAAAAACCGCCAAAAAACGCGTGACTGCGGATAATTTGACGGTCTGGCTATTCATTTATGCTCGAAATTATTTTTTTAAATCTTTTCCAAGAAAGCTATTTTTTTTCTTCCGGTATCGCTGTTTCTTCAGCCGCTTCAGCCGCTTCAGCCGCTTTTTCTTCCTCGCCAACAACCTTGACCTCTTCAATAGGCGCTTCTATTTTTTCTTCAAGAGCGGCCAGCTCTTCTTCGGACCTGGGCTGACTGACCGAGGCCACGATCTCTTCCGGCTCAACTAAAATTTTGACGCTTCCCGAAATTTTCAAATCCTTAATGCAAATATGATCTTCGAAAGTGACTAGCCTGGAAATATCAGCTTCAATATGGTGGGGCAAATCGGCAGGCAAAGCTTCGACTTCCACTTCCTGAATGCTCTTGACCAAAATTCCACCCTCGGATTTGACGGCTGGCGACTCTCCGATAAAGACCAAAGGCACCTGCGCCTGAATCTTTTCGTCCATTTTAACTTCGTAAAAATCAACATGGAGCGGCTTATCCGTCAAAGGATCGTATTGCGCGCCATGGACAAGGACGGTCTTCTTGGCGCCGTCCAAATTCAAAACCAACAAAGTCGACTCTCCGGCTTGCTGATAAAGCTTGACGAAATCTTTTTCCGAAACGGCGATAGGCCGGGAATCGATGCCATGGCCGTAGACTACGCCAGGCAAGAAACCTTCCTTTCTTATCTTATCAAGCCCGCTCCCTATTTCTTTTCTAAGATTTGCTTTGATTTCCAACATAAGACAATCAGAAAACTTCCATAACAGGAAGTCAAAATTTAAATTATTTCCGACTTTAAGATTAGCACAAACTTTCAAAAAAGGCAACAATCAAAGTTTTTCAATCAAAAAAATCGCCCCTTTATTCAATTTTTATCACCTGCACCGGACAAACCTCGGCCGCTTCTTTGGCGCAATCCTCGCCGCACTCTCCGACTTCATTCCCCTGCCCGTCTTTTTGGGAATTTAAAAGACTTGATTTTCCGTCTTCGACCATTTTAAAACATTTTGGACAAACGGCCGCGCAAGAACCGCAACCGATGCATTTCTCTCTTTCCAATATAATTTTCATAACCCCAGAAATCCGAATAACCCGATCCGCCAATTAACGGATATTTAAATTATCCGAATTCGAATTTATTATTGATTTATTTTTTCGATTTTTGAACTAGGCCTTAACTTGATTCAAAGGAGGTCTCCCGCTCAAAACTTCAATTATATTTTTGGCCGCCAATTCACTCATCGCGCCGCGGGTTTCTTCAGTCGCTGAAGCGGTATGAGGCGTCATCACAACGTTTGGCAACTCGGCCAAACCCGGAGACGTTTTCGGCTCTCCTTCAAAAACGTCCAGGGCGGCTCCTTTAATAAGCCCGCTTTTAAGCGCGTCAACCAAAGATATCTCATCAATCACCGGACCCCGCGAAGTATTGATCAAATACGCGTTTTTTTTCATCATTTTCAGCCGGTCCACGCTAATAAGGTGGTTTGTCTCCTTATTCATTGGCACGTGCAAAGAAATTACATCCGCCTCTTTCAATAAGTCATCAATTAATTTATATTCCATATTAAATTCTTTTTCAAGAAACTCATTTTGTTTGACGTCGGCATAAATAATATACGCGCCAAAACCATTTTTTAAGATCTCCGCCACTCTAGCCCCGATCCTCCCCAACCCGACCAATCCCTCCGTCTTACCGGCCAAATCATTGCCTAGAAAGAGCATCGGCGCCCAGCCGATAAATTCCCCTTCACGCATGAATTTATCTGATTCAGGAACCCGATGCATGATCGCCAGCATCAGCGCAACAGCATGTTCGGCCACGGATTCGGTCAGAACCCCGGGCGTGTTTGTCACGATAATATTTTTTTCGCCCGCGGCTTTGACATCGATGTTGTCATAACCCACGGCATAATTAGCCACAATTTTTAACTGCGCCCCCGCCGCCTCAAATGCTGCCGCGTCCATCTTGTCGGTCAAAAGAGAAAGAACCGCGTCCGCCCCTTTTATTTTTTCCAGCAAAACCTCCCTGGCCAGCACGCCGTCAAAATCACTTATTTCCACTTCAAAACCTGCCTCGCGAAGCAATTTTGGACCGGCCTCAGGAATCTGCCGGGTGATGAAAACTTTTGGCATAAATTTTATTTTCCAACTAAAATTAAAAATAATTCCTACAATTTATTTTATCATAAAAAAACGAAAAAATAAACCATAATTTGAAATGGTTATGACAAAAAAGGCGGCTTTTAAGATTTTTTTAAGATTTATTATAAAACCTTATTTTCGCTGCCGAATAGTTTTATTTTTTCGGAAACAACTTTTCTAACCGCTTCGGCGGCCGGCTCCAGAATCTTGTATGGCGTCGTTTCTTCCGGTTTTTCTTTTATTTCCTCTTCAATCGCTTCTTTATAGGCCACGCGGATCTCCGTGTTGACATTTATCTTAACGACTCCCCGCCTGATCGCTTCCTTTATATCGTTTTCTGAAATTCCCGAACCACCATGAAGCACCAAAAAAATCTTTCCCTCGAGCTTGCTCCTGATCTCTCGTAATCTTTCCAAATCAAGTTTTTCCCCGCCCTTGGCGAAGACGCCGTGAGCGTTGCCGATAGCCACGGCCAAGGAATCAATGCCGGTTTTATCCGCAAATTCATTAGCCTGATCGGGACTGGTCAGGTCTTCGGGCTTGATCTCAAGCGCTTCTTTATGCAAATTAGAAGAACCCCTTAAATAGCCCAATTCCCCCTCGACAAGAATTTGACGGTCGAAGGTTTTCTCAATATTTCTGACGTATTCCACTATCTTTTTTGTCTCGGCCAAATTCTTTTCGTAGGGCAAAGACGAGCCGTCAAAATGAATAGCGTCATAACCGGCCGCAATGGCTTTTTTGATAATTTCCGACGATTTCCCGTGATCCAAATTTAAAATAATAGGCAGTTTTGTCGCCGCCCGCCAAGCGTTAGTCAAAGCCGCTGCCTCCCGAAAGCCAATGAAATTGCCCTCCCCTTCGGAAGTTGAGACAATTATCGGCGCTTTTCGCTCTCTCGCCGCCTTAACAATCGCTCGCAAAATCTCGGCGGTGGAGAAATTAAAAGAACCAATCGCATATCTTTCGCTTCGGGCAGAATTTAAAACATCCACTGGTTTTAGCATGCTTATTTTTATAATTCAATATATCCTTTATCGATATTTTTAATCACCAATTCCTCTAATTTTTCTTCTCCCATATATTCGATGAAAATTTTGTTCCAAAGCGCTTCCTGCTGATGATAAAGGTATTTGCCGATGCCGCCATGAGTTAAAGAAATAACATTGTCAATCAGATCAAAGCTGACGATCTCCTCGCCTTTTTTACCGGCTGGAAAAATGCCGCCGACAAAATCATCGGCTTCTTGCCAAAAATCAAGCTTGAGCTTTGGATTCTTTTTAGTAAACATATCCATTTCTTTTTCGGCTTTGAGCCAATGAATCGTTTCGGGATTAACGTGCGCCTCAAAGAGCCGCGGATCGCTTTCGTCTTTTTTAGCCAGATAGCGAACAAGTATCCTCCAGAAAAATTTTTCTGAAGGAATTTCTCCCGCGATCTTCCCGGAAAGCAAATCAACTAATTTTCCTCCAAAATCCGCTTCCGAAGATATTTGTTTGAATAAGCGTGAATAAAAATCTATCTCATGAAGATAATGTAAAAGAAGACTGAACACTTCAAGAGACTGGCCGGGAAATTGTTCCTTCTTCAATGGAATAATAAAGATCAAACCAAGCTCTTTTAAATGGCTTAGACTATGGAGCTTCTGGCCGATGAATTTTTCGGCAATCGCGCCCCATTTTTGAGGCAAAACCCTGATTTTTATCTCTCTTTTTTCAAAATGATCCGCTCTTAAATCTTTATACGGCCGGAAAAAAATCCGATTCACCCATCTTTCGTCCTCAAGAAAACGCAAAGCGGCGAAAATCTCGTAAATATCCTCCTTTTCGATCAAATCCCCGACATTTGCGTAGCCCAAAGCGCTTAAAATATTTTTAGGCGGATTTAAAACCAAAAAGCTTTTCATTTTTTCTTCTTTAAGGAAAAAGCCCGTTTCTTCTCCCGCTTTTATATCCTTAACCAATTTAATAAGCCCAGTGCAACAATCTTCTTTTGAAAAATCCGGACGTCCTAAAAAATCAAACAACGCCGCGTCTGCTTCTTTAGTTCGCTTCAAAAGCTCGCCTTCAACAAATTGAGCATCCGCCTTGTCTTCGGGGATATTCAAATCAACTAATTTTTGAGCCATAATCTTTTTATTCTCCTCAAAGATTTTGTCCGCCACGCCTTTTTTGCCGGTTATTTCCTCCATTTTGACAAATAGTTTCTGGAGCGTCTCTTCGGGCGCGCGTAAAAGCTTGGCGATATACTGAATTGAAGACATGTTTTTTTATAAAATCCAAATGCTAAATCTTAAATAATGATCAAAGTCAAAATTTTCGAAATTAGAATTTAGGATTTTTGTGGTTTGAATTTAATATTATTCAAATTCTATAACTTTTTACTTCAACCTTTTTCCATTCCCCCCAATTTCCTTTTTTTAATAGCCCGTTTTTGGCGCCAAACCGCTGAACCGTGGAAGTGGCATTGGCCGTCCCCAACTGGATAGCGTGAATAATTTGTTCTGATTTTAATTTTTCTTCCGCCTGCATCAACCCCGCCACAAAGCCGGAACCGAAAGCATCGCCGGCGCCGGTCCGATCGATGATTTTCGATTTGGGAATGCCGGCGCTGTAAATTTCCCGACCGTCGGAAACCATAACGCCATCTGGACCCTTGGTCATAACCGCAATACCTTTAATCCAGGCGTCCAGTTGTTTAAAAATTTCCTTTTCGGCGTTCCAGGGCAAGCAAGTCAGTTTTGTCGCCTCTTCTTTATTCAAAATAAAAATATCGATCTTATTTAAAATTTTCTGCAACCTGTCAAGATTCATCTTTATTTGGCTTTCGCCGGGATTGACCGCGATCTTAATCCCGTTTTCGGCCGCAAAATCGATTATCGGCTCAAAAATCTCCGCGGATTTGCCGGATAATCCAGAAATATAAAACCATTTTGTTTTTTTTAATTCGCGCCAGGAAATATCGTTTTTATTCAAATCCTGGCAGGCGCCCCGATAAACCAGAATTGTCCGTTCTGCTCCCGGCAAAGAAAGAATGACCGAATAAGCGGTTTTTAATTTATCGGCTTTGACGATAAAACCGGTGTTCACTTTTAAATTTTTCAACTCTTCAATTATCGCCTGGCCGCCAGTGTCGCCGCCAACTTTCCCAACATAAGCGGTTTTAAATCCTTGATTAGCGAAGGTCGCCGCCGCGTTTGTTCCGCCTCCGCCAGTGGCAAAAACCACGTCTTCCAAATAGACTTTTGAACCGGAAGGCACGCAAAGCCCTTTGCCGGTGATAAATTCGCCGCAATCAAGAATCTTGAAATCCTTGCTCAAAACGAACATATCGCGCGTGGCCGAACCAAAGGTGATGACATCAAACATACTTTATTTCTTAATCTTCTCTTCTTAATAAATCTTGCGTCTGAAAATTTTATCAGAAAATTAAGCGAGCGAGTCCGGAGAAAATCGTCGACCGAGGAGGGACGACGAATTTAGGAGACGATTTTCTAAACGAACGAATTTATATTTTCTTAAAATTTTCAGCGCAAAGCGCTTTTTCCGCCCCCGCATTCGCGGGGCCAAAAAGCGGCAAGACAAATTTATTCTATAGCTTTTAATATCTGCTCCCTCAACCCTTCCGCGTCAAATTCCGCCAGCTTATAAACTTCACCGACCGGACCTGACTTCAAAAACTTGTCTATTTCGATCGTTCTTTTTTCATAATCTCCGGGCAAAAGGAATCGGTGCAAAAATCCAGACCAGCCATTGTGCAAAGTCACCACATATTGACGCTCCTCATCGGACAAAATAGAATTTGCCTTTTCCGGATTCTCCCGCCGCAGTTCTTCAAACAATTCAGGAGAAGTCACGGCAATTATCTTAATATCGGCTTTTTCTTCGAATTCTTTTAACAAAGCAAGGACATTGGCCATAACTTGACCGCCGCAAATCGCAAAAACTTTTTTAGGCTTGCCATTTTCGTTGAACGGCTTAAAAACATAAGCCCCGTTTACAGCTTCCTTGGCTTCGGGCACGGCAAAACCGTATTTGGTGTTTTGACCGCGTTCAAAAACCGGCGTCCCCGGCCGCATTATGGAAAAAGCGACAGGCTCGCCTTTTTGCAAGGCGAAAAAAAGCATCTCGATCGTTTCGTTAGCGTCCAGCGGCTTGTAAACCTTTATCCCGGGATAAGCGTCAAAAAGAGACATCCAGAAAAGGCCCTGATGTGTTGAACCGTCTTCCGCCGTTTCAGCTCCGTCATGCGCCGCCAACATAATAAAGAATCCCTTCATGGCCGGATTGACCGCGTTATTGATCAACGCCATACGCACGGCATTGCCCATAATCGAAGTAAAAACGCCATAAGTTGAAAACACGCTCATCGCCTGAAAACCGCCCGGCAAAATATCCTGCGTCATCGACGCTGACATCATTGCCATATTTTGTTCGGCAATGCCGAAACGAAATCCTCTTCCCAAAGGATTTTTTTGATTAATAATTCCGTAAACATTTTCAGCCGCGATAGTCAAAATGGATTTGGCCAAGTCGCCCGAACCAATGTAAAAAAAGGCGGTCTGGCTCATCAGCCATTTGAAGAACGCCTCGGTTGCTTTTCTCGTCGCCACGCTTTCCCCCGCTTTAAAAATAAGGTCAGCAGGCAACGCTTCCGGCCGCTTGACGCTTTTGTAATCAGCCAAGGATCGGCCGGCTAAAGTTTTTTTAATTTTTTCAACCAATTCTTTTTCATCAACTAATTTTTCCCTTCCTTCTTTCAGGCGATCAAAAAAATACGAAGCGTCTTCATTCGTCAAACCAGAAACAACCACTTCCAGATCTTTTTTAATCTCCCCTTCGGCGCCCGGAATATTAAAACCAAGTTTTTTCATTATTTCAACATACTCTGGATGCGGAGCCGGCGCCCCATGCGAATCGGCTGTTCCGGCAGTTTTTCCGTAATCCTTGCCTTTGATGGTATGACAAATAACCACCGTTGGCCTGCTATTGCCAAAACCCTGGCGCGCTTTTTTATAGGCGTAAACCAATTCCAAAATATTATGCCCGTCCACTTCGATCAAGTTCCAGCCCATGGCGGCCCAATGGTTCAGATAGTTTGTGCTGATAACGTCTGTTATCGGCCCGTCAATGCCAAAATTATTATTATCGAGCGTCACGATAATATTGTCGGCGCCCATGGAAACAATGCTGTTTCGGGCTTCATAACTCATGCCTTCTTCGGTTTCCGCGTCTCCGGCGATGATAAAAACTTTTGAATCAAGGCCGTTGGATTTTTGCAAAAGAGCCAAACCTAATCCCATTGAAAATCCATGGCCCGAAGCTCCAGTTGAAGCATCGGCCAAAGCATATCGCGATTCAACATGTCCCGAAGGACCATCGCAATGCCGGAAACGAGCCAGACATAAAGGCGTTGAATAACCAAGAACTTCTTTGTCCATTTTTTTGCCTTGGCGCGACAAACTTTCATAAATCAACGCCAAAATCGAATGATGCAAAGGAGTGCAATGACCGGCCGACCAAACAACTCTATCCCGGCCTGGATGTTTCGGATTTTCCGGATCAAAAGCTAAAACCCCAGAGACAAGCAAAGCCAAAAGCTGCTCGACTTTGGAAGAAGATCCGCCAGGATGGCCGGATTTTACGCCTTCAATGGCCGCAAAAGACAAGCCGCGCACAATTCTGGCAAGGTTATTTATCCTTTCTATTTCCAAACCTTCCATCAACGCCAGCTCCAGCCCTTTCAAATTCAAATAAAAATTACCGCCCTCAAGCTGTAAAACTCGCTGGGCATCAGACTGCCTTAAGGCTTCCAATTCTTTTTCATCTAAAACATTGTACATCGTCTCTTTTGCTCTCAAAAAAGAAAAAAGGCCGACCCCCATTCGTCCAATAATTCTTTTTTAAAAGTTATTTAAAGTTTCTTTGATTTCAAAAATTGATTTTTCCGGACTTTCCGCGCTAAAGATTGCCGAACCGACAGCCAAAATATCAGCCCCAGCCCGGACTGCTTTTTTGGCGGTTTCCTTGTTTATTCCCCCGTCTACCGCTATCCTTAAACCGGGATATTTGCTTTTCAAAAAAGATATTTTGGATAAAACATTCCCGTCAAACGGCTGGCCATAATAACCAATTTCAGCAATACTCATCAGTTGAACTATTTTAAGATTCGGGTATTTCGATATTTCTATTTTTTCTAAAACATCGGTCGGAGTCTGCAGATTCAAAACAATAGCCGCCTCAATGCCGGCATTTTTTATTTTATCCAAAACAGCCGGCAAATTTTTAGTTGATTCAAAATGGATCAAAATTCTTTTTACTCCCGAGGCGATCCACTGATCAATTTTTCTTTCGGGCTCAGAAATCATCAGATGCGCCTCAAGATTCAAACGGGTCGCGAGGCCTTTAATTTCTTCCGGGTCGTCCCAAGTCTTCATGGTCGTGAATTTGCCATCGGAAATGTCAAGCTGGACCCAATCCGCGTACGGCTCAACCAGTTTTAATTTTTCCTTTATCTCTTCCAGATCTTTGGGGATGATAGCGGGAATAATTTCAATCATAAAATGATTTTTGCTATTTTAAAAAATCTGCCAGTCTGTCAGGCGTTGCGATAATCTTATCTATCAACGAATCCCGGCAAGGATCGCCCGTTTTTTCGCTTAAAGCATAGATTGGCTTTCCCAAAGCGCAAGCATATCCCATCTCCAAAGTGACGCTTGCGCCCACATAATCGTTTTTATTGTATACAAAACAGACATCGGCTTTTCTGATCCAATCAAAATGTTCAAGCGTAAATCCTTTAAAGATTGTTTTTGTAATTAATTTTGAATGAAAAAAAGAATCTTCTGGCACCGGCTCGTTTATATTCGGTTCAAACACAACAATGCCCAGCTTCTGCAGCCTGGAGCAAAATTGACGAACTTCTTTTTTGTATTTCTTAGACGCGCAAACACAAACCGTTTTCATAGTTTTTCTATTTTTTCCAATCTTCTTTTATGCCGCTCGTCCCCTGAAAATTCCGCCTCCAGCCAAATTTTCATCAACTTTTTAGCCGTTTCCGGATTAGTCACCCGCGCGCCAAGACATAAAATATTGGCGTTCAAATGTTCGATTGCCGCCAAGGCCGTGAATTCATCGTGAGCCAAAGCCGCGCGGATCCCCTTGAATTTGTTAGCCGCCAAACACATCCCCTGCCCTGTGCCGCAGATCAAAATTCCTTTATTTTCGTCTTTTCCAGAAACTTTTTGCGCCAAAGCCGCCGCAAAATCAGGATAATCATCGCCCAGCTCAAGCTGGCTAGCTCCCAAATCCTCAAAGCCAATGCCAAGACCGCTTAAATATTTCTTAAGTTCCTCTTTTAAAGGAAAACCGGCGTGATCGGAAGCAATATACAGCATATTTGAAATTTAAATATCAAAAGGGAAATGAAAACGCAAAAAAATTAAACAATTCCATATTCCTGCATTAAAGCTTTCTCTTTAATCATTAATTTTTCAATTTTGAATTTTTCAAGCGCCATTCGGCGATTTTTTTATGATCTCCGGACAATAAAATTTCCGGCACCTTCCAGCCCATAAAATCCTCAGGTCGGGTATATTGGGCATACTCAACAGATCCTTCTTTGCCGAAGCTTTCTTCGTCCAAGGACTCTTTTTTCCCGAGCACGCCGGGAATCAGACGCGAAACAACGTCTACCAATATCATAGCAGGAATTTCCCCTCCGGTTAACACAAAATTACCCACAGACAACTCCTCATCAGCGACATTCTCGGCCACCCTCTCGTCAACCCCCTCATAACGGCCGCAGATAAGAATAAGCTGTTCATATTGGGTTAGCCGCCGCGCTTCGGCCTGGTCAAATTGTCTGCCTTTGGCGCTAAAAAGGATCACTCTTTTTTTAAAATCATCTCCCGATTTAACAGCTTTCACGGCTTTATAAATTGGCTCAACCATCATCACCATCCCGGGTCCGCCGCCATAAGGCCGATCATCAACGCTTTTATGTCTGTCTTCGGTCCAGTTTCTTAGATCATGCGCTTCAATTTCAATCAAACCGCCTTTTTTAGCGCGCCCAATAATGCCCTCATTGAAGTAAGAGTCAAAAATTTTTGGAAAAATTGTGATGATATCAAATTTCATAATTCCATAATTTAAAAGGCCGCGCCACAAGTTTATTGTAGCACGGTCTTTCGAATTTTTTAAGAGTAAACATATCTGTTCCAAGGCAGAACTCTCATAGTAAGAATCTCTGTCAAAACTATTGATCTCGTAAACCGAATCCCAGTCAAAACCCAGATTATTGAACGCCTCAACGGTTTTAACCCATCTTTTCTGGCCTGCATCTCCCGAAGGATAGAGTTTATAAACTCTAGAATCTCCGGCTGCCCGGACTAAATCGTCAGTCGTAAATGAATTTATAATCGAAGCATCAACATCTTTGATATCGCTCCATTTCAAATGTCCATAATTGTTAAAAACCGAAGGGCTCAAGATCAAGCGTTTAAACATTTTGCCCTTCCTGTATTTGACAATATAAACGTCAATTCCGCCAATGGCGCGCGAAGGATCAATAGTCCCAGACCAAGGATAGGCCAAAGCCGCCGGCGCAAAAAAAAAGAAAAAGTCAATAAAACAACGAGCAATGAAAAGAATGTTGCTTTTATATTTTTGATCATATTTTTGACATAGCTACTGTCTAAAGTATATGCTACCTGAAATTTACTTGCTTTAATTATTATCCACAGAAGATAAAACAAGAAACCTTCGCGATGTGCGAAGGTTTCTTGTTTGAAATATAGAAACTATTTTAATAAATCCTTTTCGGCCGCAATCTCATGAATTTAGCCACGCCTGCGCTCGTTGCTTCTTGGCGTATATTTCATATACGTCGCATCTGGCGCGGTTCGCGCAAAATTCTGAAATTTCACCGAGAAAAGAATTAATAAATATTTTCTTTAAAGTTTGAATTCGTCGACTACTTGGTCAACGTCTCTGGGCGCATCCATTTGCTTTCGAGGAACGCGTCCGCCTTCCGGCTCTTCGATCTTGAAGTTCACTCTGGCATTGTGTTTTGCGCCAATGACGCGGAGCAAAGTTCTGATCGCGCGAGCTGTGGAGCCCTGGCGACCAATCACCTGTCCCATATCTTCGGGATTGACCTTGAGCGTCAAAAGAACGCCCATTTCATCAATCTTCCGGTCGGTTGAGACCTCTTCGGGATGGTCGACAATGCTCTTGATCACATACTCGACAAAATCCTGATCAACAGCTTTTGCCATATCTTTCTTTTATTGAATTTTACAAATACATCATAGTAGCCGACCCTTTAAGCATTCTCAGCTTGACTGTGCTACTATTATTTGAATATATTATAATCTTTTTTGAAAAATAGTCAAGATTGTGGATTTTATTCCCCCTTTTTTAAAGGGGGTACCGCCGTCTCGGCGGGGAGGGATTTCGAATGCATAAATCATCCGTCCTTCGCACAACCTCAGGGCACCTCCTTTACAAAGGAGGGGTTTGCGATAATTAATTTACTCTTTCCTTTCTTCCGCGGGCTTTTCAGCTTCAGCTCCTTCTTTCTTTTCTTCGGCTTTTTCTTCTGCTTTTTCTTCCACCTTTACTTGCGCTGCCGGAGCCGCGCTTTCCGCGCCTTCTGCGCCTTCGCGCTTCTTGGGCCGCCAGGCCTTGATCTTCGACTCTTTCAAAATCCCTTCGCTCACGAACATATTATGGATCGTGGCCGAGCATTCAACGCCCTGACCAAGCCAGTATTGGATTCTCTCTTTCTTGAGTGACTTGGCTTTTTGACGAGGATTATAAAAACCAAGTTCCTCAAGGAACTTTCCTTTAACCGGGTTTGATTTTTCCGTCACGACCAGTCGGAAGCTAGGATCATTCCTTTTGCCTCTTCTGGCCAATCTGATGGTTAGCATATTTTAGAATATTTTGATATATCAATATACCAAAATATTGATATTTAATTAATTACCGTTCCAGTCTTTCTTTTTCAGGGCGTTTTCGGCTGCCTGCTGTTGGGCTTCCTGCTTAGAAAGTCCATCCCCCTCCGCGATCAAGTCATTTCCTAAAAAAACTCCGACCTTAAAATGTTTGGCATGATCAGGTCCCCATTCTTCCATGACTTCATAATTAGGGGTGCACCCAACCCTTTCCTGGGCTTCTTCTTGAAATTTACTTTTTGCATCGCGCCAGGCGCCGTTTTTAAGAATTTCCGGAAGCTTTGAAATAATATTCTTTTCAATGAAAGCCGCCGTATTTTCTAAACCCTGGTCCAGATAAATAGCGCCGATCAAGGCTTCCATGGCATTGGCTAAGATGTATTGGCGCGCCCGGCCGAGGTCTTTTGCTTCGCCGCGACTCAAAAGAATATGTTCGTTCAGCTCGAGTTCTTCGGCAATTTCAGCCAACATTTTGGCATTGACCAGAGCCGCCCGCCAGTTTGTCAGCTCGCCTTCGGGATTAGAATATTTTTTATAAAGAAAATCACTCACGACCAGCTCCAGCACCGCGTCTCCGAGGAATTCCAGCCGCTCGTTATGCGGCAATTCAAAGTCGGGGTTTTCGTTCAAATAAGAACGGTGCACAAGGGCCTGCTTCAATATTTCTGCATTTTTAAATTTTACTTCTATTTTTTCTTCTAAACCCGCTAAATCATTCATACGAACTAAATTCGGAATCCTAAATTCGAAATTCGAAACAAATTATAATTACCGAGATTCAAATGACCAAAACTTTACTGATTTTGAACATTTGGATTTCGAAAATTGTTTCGGATTTCGTGCTTCGGATTTCGGATTTTAAAATTTAATCGTCCTTCTGCGGCTCGCCGATTTCCCGGTAAACCGTGCCCAAAACTCCGTTGACAAATTTGCCGCTGGATTCGCCACCAAAGCTTTTCGCCAGCTCAATCGCTTCGTTTATAGCGACTTTGGGCGGCACCTCCTGGCGGTCGCCGAAAAGCAATTCATAAAGCCCGAGTCGCAAGATGTTGCGGTCCACGATCGTTATCTGCTCAAGCGGCCATTCCGGCGCTGATTTTGAAATTATCCTGTCGAGCTTATCAATATTCTCAATGACGCCGCTGGCCAGCCGCCGGATGAACTCTTGGGAATCAAGTCCCGGACCGAATTCCTGGATATTTTTGGCAATAATCTCTTCCAGCTTGGAATTGTCTTTGCCTAAAAAATCCCATTCATAAAGCGACTGCATGGCAATGGAACGGCTTAAATGACGATTGGCCATAAAAAGAATTTTTTTAAATTCTGGCTAAAGATTTAGGCTTTCATCGAAAGATTTTCCATGTTCACTCCCTCGGATTTTGTCTCCTTCTCCTGCGATTCCAATTCTTTTTCTTTTTTCTTGCGCTCTTTTTTGTCCAATTTCTTCAAAACATCAATAACTTCCCTCCCCTTAAAACTACCGCAATTGGGGCAGGCGCGGTGGGGTAAAATTTGCTGTCCGCATTTCCCGCAAACAGCCAAATTCAGCGCAACCAGCTTAAGGTGCGAACGCCTTTTATTTCTCCTGGATTTGGTGTGCCTCTGTCGCATTGTCGACATATGTTTGTCTTGAAATAATTAATCAATTAAAAAAGACACGTTCGTGTCATCCTGATTTGAAGATCAAATTCTACCACAAAGAACCATCAGAATAACCTTAATAAATAAGATAGCAGATATTTAAAGATTTGGCAACCCTCCGTCCCAAATAAGATGAAATTTTGTTTTTACTTCGCCATTGGCACCAGGCCCATATTATCCAGATAATTTTTTGCCGTTTCGTTCGAAGGATCCAGGCTTAGCGCTTTTTTCCAGACGGCGCGCGCTTCGGAAAAATTATTCCGCATATAATAGATTTCGCCTAAAGCGATATAAGCAGGAGCGTATTTTTTGTTTATGGCCAGGGCCTTTTTAAAAAACAATTCCGCGTTTCCGGCGTCCCCTTTCCGACCATAAAAAAGACCAATAACATAAGCCGTTTGAGCCGAAGAAGAGTTTATCTCAAACGCTTTTTCGTAAGCTGCCAGAGATGCCTCATCCTGCCCGGCATCAGCGAAAAAAGCGGCCAAATGCGCCAAGTCAAAAAAATCATTACTCGCCTCTAAAATTACTTTTAGTTTTTTCTCTAAATTCTCGCTGTCAATTCCAAATTTATTAATTAGATCTTGATTCTGACTGATATTCCTGATCCAAATCGCCGCGTCGCCATTTAAATAAACCAAGCGCCAATCCCCGTCTTCGGAAATTATCCTCAAAAATTCCCTCCCCCAGGGCGTTTGGTCGGTATGCGCCCAAAAAACATAATCAAATTTATAAACTTCATCCGAATATTTTTTCCAATCCTTTCGGTTTCTCTGCATCGGAATATAAACCGACTGCAGAAAATCGGCCGGATACGCTTCGGGTCGGCCATCAATGAAAACTTTCTGGCTCGGATAGAGCCGCCAGATAAGGTAGCTGCCGATATCAAAATTATTGAACATCTTGCCGGAAATCTTATTTTCCTGAATGAAATCAACCGCCGCTTGGGCCTGTTTGGGGGCGGCCAAATTGAAAGCTTCGCTTTTGCCTGTTTTGGCGTAAATTTTTCCGCTCGCAAAACCATAGATCCCGCCAGCCAGCAAGACAACGGCCAAGATCGGACTTAAAATTCCAAATCCCAGACGCCAATTTTTGCGTTTTTCCAGCCGCCCTTTTATTTTTTCGGCTAAACTTTGATAGCTTTCGGCCAAAAAAGGCAAAGCGACGAGGCCTAAAAAAGGGAAATGCCGGATCATAAAACAGGAAATAACGGAAAAAAACAGAACGCTCAAGAAATAAAACAATCGCGTTTTTGCGATGTTGAACAAAAAGCCGAAAGCCGCAAAAAATAAAAATGCCTTAAAAAAATTAATAGACGAGTTCTCCATCAATTTTTGCAAAAAGAAAGGCGATTGATTCTCGACAATGGAATAGCCGTAATTGCCAAAGACCGAAAAAGGGTAAAGTGCTCCTCGCCATGAGGCCGGATTCAAAAAACAGACCGCGCCGAGCGCCACGCCTAGCAAAAAAATTCTTATAAAGTACGGCTCGGCTTTTCTTTTCTTTAATGCATCGCGCAGGCTTTGCCGCCTAGCCCAAAGCCGGTCGACAAAAAAGAAAAAGAAGATCGCCGGCCCAAAAACGAAAGAAATATGCATATTTGCCCAGGCCAATTGAATGGGCAAAAGCCAAATAATGGATTTCCTGAGCTTTTCTTTATTTTTTTCCAAAATAAAATAGTAGAGTCCAAAAAACAAAAAGCCGAATATCTCCGGCCGTAAATCCGTGCGTTCGAACAAAAGGCCAAAAATAAGCAAAGAGGCAAAAATCGGAATAAACAAAGATCCTTTTTTGCAAGAGACCCTGAACATAAAAGCAAAACCCGCCAAAGCGATAAGAATAAGAAACATGGCCAAACCCTTATCGCCAAGCGCCGAATAAATCGCGTAAAAAATAAGTTCGCTTAGCCAATGATGATTGATAAAAGGAAAATCCGGCTGCGTATATGAAAATAAATTAGTTTGAGGGATGCTTTTGGTTTGCCAAATAAGCTGGCCTATTTTCAGGTGCCTGCCCAAATCCTGATTCCAGGCCGTGACGGAATGAAAATATAATGAGAATAAAAGAGCAAAAAGCGCAAAAATTAAAAATCCACGGAGGATTTTTAAAAATGGAAATCTTTTTATTTGAAGCCCGATCATATCCGAATTATAATTCCGAATCATTCGCCGCGCAATTCATCCGAAGAGCGATACCCGCAAAGCTCTTGCGGTGCAGCGAGCAGGCGCCGTGCTTTTTCAGCGCTTCAAAGTGTTTGCGCGTGCCGTAGCCCTTATGGAACTGAAAGCCGTATTGGGGGAATTTTTTGGCATAACGCTCCATCAGCCGATCACGCGTGATTTTGGCGATGATCGAGGCCGCGGCGCAGGAAAAAACTTTTTCGTCGGCTTTGATAATGGCCTTTTGACTGATATTTAAATCGGCGATTGTAAAATTGCCATCCAATATCAAAAACTCGATTTTTTGTTTTATCTTTTTTTCAAGCTGCAAGACTGCCTTTTTCATAGCTAATTTGGTAGCCTGAAAAATATTAATATGGTCGATCATCTTTTCAGAAACCAGACCAATGCCCCATTTAATATCGGGATGATTAATTAAAATTCCATACCATTGCTCGCGTTGCCCGGCGGTTAATTGTTTAGAATCGCGTATGTTCGACATTCCGAGCGTTTCGGCTTTAAGTTTAATGCCGAAGGGTTTGTTTCGGGATCGCGCCGCAGCGTTTTGTTTTTGCGCGCAAAAACAAACCGCTGCGGCGCAGACCGGCCCGGCCAGCGGCCCTCTCCCCACCTCATCCAAACCAACCACAACTTCACAGCCCTGCTTCCAGAGCTTTTTTTCCTCATTAAAATTTGGCGCGGATTTTATTCTCCCTTTTTTAAAGGGAGTACCCGAGTTTTCGAGGGGGAAGGATTTTTTCATAAACTTCTCTTCTGTCATGCTGAATTTATTTCAACATCTCGCCGTTTAGATTCCGAAACAAGTTCGGAATGACGAACCAGGGACAAAATCATTATAATCCATCCGCCAAAAAATAAAAATCGAGAAGTCCTTGTTTTGAAAAAGCTATTCCCCTATAATGAATCAATATGCAAGAAGAACCAAAAAAATTGAAACTTGACTGGTCGGCCGTCGAAAAAGCGCTCGCCGAGGGAACTTTTTCGGGTTACAAAATCGGCATCATTGAAACGGAAAAATTATTCGCCAGTTTTTTGAAAAACAAAAAAGTGCCCGGCCGGAATGCCGATGACAGAATAAAATATGTTTCTCGTTTTTTAAGCCAAGGGGAACAGCTTAAATTTTCGCGCGAGATCTATAAAAAAATAATTGAAAAATCAGACTGCCAAGTCACTCTTGAAGAAACCAAACAAACCGTCCGCGGCTATTGGCAGGCCATGCTTGATCTGGAAGAAGCCATCGGCACCCTCTCCGTTTCCCAAAAATATGAAATGCGCTTAAAATATCTTTCAAAAAAGACGCTGGAAAAAATAAGGACTATCGCGATGGCGGCGGCCGGCCTGATCGGTTTGACTGCTTTTTTTTATGAGACTTCATTTGGCCGGCACAGCGCCTTGGCCATCGGCCGGGCGGATCACTTTTTGATCTTTAAGATCGGGCCCTGGGTGCTCGGAATCGTTATCGCCGCGATATTAATTTGGATAGCAATGAAGCTGCTAAAAAAGAGACGAGAGTTTTGATTTTTGCTAAACGCGCATGCGAAAAATTTTGGGTGAAAATAGAGATGAGCGGAGCGTCCGCCAGCTGGCGGAAAATAATTTGCCGACCGAGCCCCCGCGGTCTGGCGCGGGGAGAGCGAGCTTAGAAGGCAAATTTTAGCGGAGCGAATCCGATTTCGCAAAATTTTATCCCTAAGCGAGCGAGGGAATAAAAGAGCTTCTCTTTCATTCCCGAACGAGCGCCAGAGATATGCTTTCATATCGCCGGCGCGCAGTCTTTTGCTTACTTTTCTGCTGTCAGAAAAGTAAGTTAAAAAATATGAAATTCACCCACCTCCACACTCATTCTCACTATTCCCTTCTCGACGGCCTTCCCAAAATCGACCAGCTGGTTGACCGCGCTCTTGAGCTTGGCATGGATTCTTTGGCCTTGACCGATCATGGCTCTCTTTATGGCGCGGTTGAATTTTTCAAAAAAGCTAAAGCTAAAAATTTAAAGCCGATCATCGGCTCGGAAATGTATGTCGCACCGGAAGGAATGCTAAACAAACGTTCGCAAATTGACGCCAAACGACATCATTTGGTTGTTCTGGTCAAAGACGCGGCCGGTTATGAAAATCTGGTCAAATTGACAACCAAAGCGTGGCTTGAAGGATTTTATTACAAGCCGCGCATTGACAAAGAAATCCTCCGAAAACACAGCCGGGGCCTGGTTGCGCTTTCGGCCTGCCTGGCCGGTGAAATTCCCACCGCTATTAGAAATGGCAATCCGGAAAAAGCCGAGACGCTGGCCAAAGAATACGAAGATATTTTCGGCAAAGGGAATTTTTTTCTGGAAATAGAGCACCATCCGGGAATAGCCCAACAGGAAACTGTTAATCAAGAAATAATAAGAATCGCCCACAAGCTGAAAATTCCGATCGTCGCCACAAACGACATCCACTATCTTTTGCCCGAAGACGCCGAAGCGCAAGATATTCTGATGGCCGTTAACACCAACTCGCAACTTGATTCGGCCGAACGCCTGACCATGAGAAGCGATGACTTTTCAATGAAATCGCCCGACGAAATGGCTGAATGGTTTAAAAATATTCCTGAAGCGATCGAGAATACGCAGCAAGTCGCCGAGCTTTGCAATTTCGAATTTGTTTTAGGCAAGATTCAGCTGCCCGATTTTAAAACGCCCAACGGAAAAACTGATACTGAATTCTTGAAAGAACTTGCCTATTCAGGCATCAAACGATTTTATCCTGAAGCAACGCCGCAAATTTTAGAACGCTTGGAATACGAGCTTGGCGTTATTAATAAAATGGGGTTCTCTTCTTATTTTTTGATTGTCCAGGATTTCGTCAACTGGGCCAAGCAAAACGGCATCGTCGTCGGCCCGGGCCGCGGCTCGGCCGCCGGTTCTCTCGTCGCCTATCTTTTGAATATCACCAGCATTGATCCCCTGCGCTACGATCTGATGTTTGAAAGATTCCTGAATCCGGAAAGAATTTCCATGCCTGATATCGACATGGATTTTGCCGATGCCAGACGCGAAGAAGTTATCGGATACGTCCGCCAGAAATATGGCGACGACCACGTCGCCCAAATCATCACTTTCGGCACCATGGCCGCCCGCGGCGCCATCCGCGACACGGGCCGGGCCATGGGTTATTCGTATAATCTTTGCGACCAAGTCGCCAAAGCCATTCCTTTTGAACCGGGCCAAACTCTAAGAAAAGCGCTGGCTGAAGCCCCTGACTTTAAACAACTTTACGAATCGGACGAACAAATAAAAAAACTGGTGGACACGGCCAAGAAATTGGAAGGCGTCGCCAGGCACGCTTCAACCCACGCAGCCGGCGTTCTGATCACAAAATATCCGCTCGATAAAACCGTCCCGCTCCAGCATCCCACCCAAGGAGACGAAGCAATCGTCAGCCAATTTGAAATGCACGGCGTCGAAGATCTCGGACTTCTGAAAATGGATTTTCTTGGCTTGAAAACCCTAACCCAGATCGAAACCGCCATCAATATCATCAAAAAAACGAAAGGAAAAGAGATCGATATCGCCAACCTTCCTTTAGACGATTCCAAAACCTTCAAATTGCTCCGGGAAGGCAAAGCCACAGGCGTATTCCAGCTTGAGTCAAGCGGCATGAAAAGAGTTCTGCGCGACCTTAAACCCACTGATTTTGAAGACATCATCGCTATTGTGGCGCTTTACCGGCCGGGGCCGATGGAATTCATTCCGGAATTCATCGCGCGCAAAAACGGGGTCAAAAAAATAGAATACCTTCATCCGAAGCTCGAGATCATGCTGAAAAATACTTACGGCATCTGCGTCTATCAAGAACAGCTGATGGGCATTGCTAAGGAACTGGCCGGATTTTCGCTCGCGCAGGCCGATACTTTGCGCAAGGCCGTCGGCAAAAAAATTAAAAAGCTGCTCGATGAACAGCGGGAAAAATTGATCGACGGAATGATTAAAAACAATATCAACGGAGAAACCGCCCAGAAGATTTGGGAGTGGATCGAGCCGTTCGCCCGTTATGGCTTCAATAAATCTCACGCTACCTGCTATGCTTTTATCGGCTATCAAACCGCCTATCTGAAAGCGCATTTTCCGACTGAATTCATGGTTGCGATTATGAATTCGGATTCCGATGACATTGAAAGAATCGCCTTTCTGGTCAACGAATGTCAAAGCATGAGAATAGAAGTCCTGCCTCCGGACATTAACGAAAGCTTGGGAACTTTTACGGTAGTCAAAGAAGGCGTAATCCGATTTGGCCTGGCCGCCATCAAAAACGTCGGCGAAAATATCGTCGAAGCCATTATCAAAGAAAAAAAAGCAAATGGGCCGTTCTCTTCTATTTCCGAATTTGTCGAAAGAGTGCGGGACAAAGACCTTAATAAAAAATCATTGGAAAGCTTAGTCAAATGCGGGGCCATGGACAAGCTTGGCGAACGCGGAAAATTGCTTTTCAATATGGAAAATATCCTGAAATTCGCGCACGAAATGCAAAAATCCCGAAGCAATGGCCAATCAAGCTTATTTGATATATTCGCCCAAAATGGCGGCTCTTCGGGCCAGGCGCTTCCCTTAAAGCTCCGGGACGCGCCCCCGGCTTCCAAAAAAGAACGCCTTTCCTGGGAAAAGGAACTGCTTGGACTTTACGTTTCGGACCACCCAATTAAAGAATTTCTGCCCTACATCGAAAAAGTGGCGCTTCCTTGCTCCAAAATTTCGCCCATGATGGTTGGCAAAAGCGTCAAGGTTGGCGGAATTATCGGCCAGATAAAAAAGATTATCACCAAGACCGGCCGGCCGATGCTTTTCGTAACGCTCGAAGACGACAGGGCAAAAATTGAAGCCCTAGTTTTTCCGAAGACGCTTGAACGCACAGCCACGATCTGGCAGGAAGACAAACCCGTGCTGATTTCCGGCCGACTGGATGACAAAGACGGGAATTTAAAAATTCTCTGCGAGGATGTTTCAGAAGTTAACCAAAACCATTTGCGCAATTTGCGGACTTATTGAGGATTTGATATTATTACCCAATGCAAGGAGGGAATCGCTCTTTTATAAAAAATTTGGTGCAGGAGAATGCAAAATCTTTTAGGGGAGGGGTATCATGGGCTTAAAGCTAATCATTGATGACAAGGTCAAACGCATTTCCGAACAGCTCAATGGAAATCCATCGGTTGAAGAGGAGGTTTGGGATTCCACCATTTCGATTGTCGATGAATTCAGAGGGCTAACATTACCTCTTCTGGAAAATCTCGACCTGATTTTGGAAATCAACTTCCAGGAAAAAACCCTCATTGTTTCGGGCGAGCCGGAGAAAAAACAGGTGCCGAGATTCACCATCGAGCTGGATTTTAAGAACAGACGCCGGGAATCTCTGAAGATCGAAGCTAAATACGCGTCGCTCCAGCTGCGAAACAATATCATTTGCGACATCGACCACACCCGTTGGAATGAAACCATTTCCATCCCGATGCAAGAAAATCCATCAAACAAAGAAGTCGCTCGGACGCTGCTTGAAGCAATCTGGAAGGCGACAGAATTCTTTTACGAAGAGATCCAAAAGGCATCCAGAGAAACCCAGATGCTCTCTACCGCAATCCATAACAGACTCGTAAGCCTGCCTATTCTTTCTTCTTTGTGACTTTCCATTTAACCAAGTGATGGGCCGCATCCTTTCCTGGATGCGGCTCAATTTGACAAAAATATCCTTTGATATTATCCTTAAAACCAAGAGGTCAACGGACTCACCAACCGCTATCCTATCCTAAAGGATAAATCTCTTATGCGGATTACCGGCAAAAACAGGTAAAAAAGTGCCCAAAAATTAGGGAATTCGGGTGGAACCACCCCGAGCCTAGCAAGGCGAAGGGTCCCGAAATTAACTGATTTTTGGGCTTTTATAATTCTTCAATTCTTCTCCCTCCTTTTTCAAAGGAGGGGTGGGGTGGATTCAAATCTCCCCTAACCCCTCTTTTTAAAAGAGGGGTTAAAAAAATATGGATCAAAAAGAAACAAGACTTGAAATAATCCGTCATTCAACCGCGCACGTCTTGGCCACCGCAGTTCTGGAAATGTTTCCTGAAGCCAAATTCGCCATCGGCCCGGCCATTGAAGACGGCTTTTACTATGATTTTGATCTGCCGCGAACTCTGATTCCTGAAGACTTGCCTCTTCTGGAAGAAAAAATGCGCGCTTTGATCAAGCAAAATCTGCCTTTTGAACGCGAGGAAGTCGACATAAAAAAAGCGGCCGCGCTTTTTAAAAAAGCGGAACAACCTTATAAAGAAGAACTGATAAAAAATTTAAAGAACGAAAAAGTGACAACGGTCAGTGTTTACAAAACCGGTAACTTCGTCGATCTCTGCCGCGGCCCGCATCTTGATTCAACCGGCGAGATCAAACCGGACGCTTTCAAGCTTTTAAAGATCGCCGGCGCCTACTGGAAGGGCGACGAAAAAAATAAAATGCTCCAACGGATCTATGGAACCGCTTTTGAATCGAAAGAAGATCTGGATAAATATCTGGAAAGGCTCGAAGAGGCCGAAAAAAGAGACCATAAAAAAATAGGCAAAGAGCAGGACCTATTC
>JAQUNU010000004.1 GCA_028717445.1 Candidatus Portnoyibacteriota bacterium
GGGTGGACGTGGATGCCATTCCAACCGGTTCTCTTTCGCTTGATTTGGCTCTTGGCGTGGGGGGAATGCCTAAAGGTAGGATTATTGAGATCTACGGGCCGGAGTCCAGCGGCAAAACGACTGTGGCGCTCCACACCGTTGCTCAAGCCCAAAAAAAGGGCGGACTTTGCGCGTTTGTGGATGCCGAACATGCCTTGGACCCTGAATATGCCAAAAGGATAGGCGTTAAAATCGACGATCTTTTGATTTCTCAGCCAGACACTGGCGAGCAGGCGTTGGATATCGTGGAAAGCTTGGTGCGTTCGGCGGCAATTGATGTGATTGTGGTTGACTCGGTGGCTGCTTTGACTCCGCGCGCGGAGATTGAAGGCGAAATGGGTCAGCAGCATATGGGTTTGCAGGCACGACTGATGTCCCAGGCTTTGCGGAAATTAACCGCCATTGTGGCTAAATCCGGAACCATCGTTCTATTCATAAATCAGATCAGAATGAAGATCGGCTTGGTGTTCGGCAATCCGGAGGAAACTCCCGGCGGCAAGGCTCTGAAATTTTATGCCTCCGTGCGCATTGATCTTCGAAGAACGGCTCAAATAAAACAGGCCGAGCAGATTATCGGCAATCGCGTGAAAGTGAAAATAGTCAAAAATAAAGTCGCCCCGCCCTTTAAAACAGCTGAATTTGACATTATGTACAACCGAGGCATTTCTTTTGAAGGAGATGTGTTGAATGCCGGCGTGATCTACGGCGTAGTTTCCAAAGGCGGCGCTTGGTTCAACTATGCCGAGCAAAAACTCGGCCAGGGCGCTGAAGCTTCCAAAAAATATCTGGCTGAAAATCCAAAACTAACCGCCGAGATCGCCAAAAAGATCAAAGAGGCGGCCGCGGCGCAAAATAAAGAAATATTTGAGTAACTTAAAAATTAAATATAAGGAGGTGGAATATGAGCAAGGATGTGGCGCTCTTGATTGTGCTCGGCTTGATGTTTGTTTGTGCGTTTATTGCAAATCGCGTAAGCCCGAGTTCCATTTCCTGGATATGGGCCAAATGGAGCGGTCGGGAAAAAACCATGGCCAGATTTGTGATTACGTTGATAATTCTTTTGGCGGCTTATTTGGGTTTAGTATTTTACAAAATCATTCCCAAATACAGCGACGCCGACAGTTTTTTATTCGTGATTCTGGCTTTGTCGGCGAGTTTCTTGATTGCGCATTTACGCTCCTGGTCTTCTGTGGCTAAATTCCTCGGCTCAATTATTCTTTTTGGCGGAATTATTATCGGAATTATTGTTTTGTAAAAATACTAGCGATACGCAAAAGAGGAAGTATGAGATACCCGGGAAACGGAAAGTGTGACCTTGGGGACATGGAGAATATAAGTGACAAAAAAGAGAGGAAAAGACTGATTGTCTTGCGGAATCAAATGCGGGATATTGTTGATTACCTCGATCCTTCTGGCATCAAAGGACCAAATGAGGCTTTGCGAAGAATGGAAAACTGCCAGAAAGCTCTGATGGAAGCAATTACGACAGTTTATCCTAAATTCGCCCGGGCGCAGCGGAATCCGGCTATTGAGAATTTGATTTTTCATAAAAAAGTAAAAAAAGCGGCTCTGACGATTATTTTGTTTTTGATGGTTTGGGTAGTAATTCTCTTTATGACAGATTGTTTTGGAAGAGATCCTAAATCTCCTTGGCAACTTCTGTTATGGGCGATTATTCCCGTTGTTGGCATCGGCTTTATTTGGTCTTTTTTCTTATTCTTTCAGCAGCCAAATAAATATCAAAATTTTTGATTTAGTTTGTGCCCGGTTTCTAGCGGAATCGGGCCTTTTCTTTTTTAATTAAGCCATAAATATATAAAGAGCCTCGCTTTCGGCGAGGCTCTTTATATATTTATATATAGGAAAATGCTATTTTCGAGCAAACGGGATGAGAGCCAGGAATCTCGCGCGTTTTATGGCGTTCGACAGTATTCTTTGGTGTTTGCGGCAGGTGCCGGTTCGGCGAGTGGCAAAAATTTTGGCTTGGCCAGAAACAAACTGCCTTAAAAGCTCCACGTTTTTATAGTCAATGGAGTTTATATTCTGTTGGCAGAAATAGCACTGTTTTTTTTCAACTGGTTGTTGCGGTCTTCTTGGAAACATATAGTGTTCGCTAATATACGAATTTTAACAAATATACGAATATACAAAATTTTGGATTCGTATATTTGTATATTATTTCATATTTGTATATTCTTGATTACTCTTAGAATGGTATATCTTTCATTTTTACTCCTTCTTCTTCCTCGGCTGGAGGTAGTTCGTCGGTTTCAATAATCGGAATTTCTTCCTGCGCCGGCTGGCTGCTTGGCTGTTGGCTGGAAGCGGAAAAATCTCCGCCGCCTTGGCCTTTTCGCGGACCCATTTGCATATTTTCGGCCACGATCTCGGTGCGGTAGCGCTTGGCGCCGCTTTGATCCTGCCAGCTGCGTGTCTGGATCCTTCCTTCAATCAGAACCAGCTGTCCTTTGGTTAAGTATCGGCTGCAGATATCAGCCAGTTTTCCGAAAGCGACTACATTGTGAAATTCGGTCAATTGCTGTTTATTCCCGCTCTGGTCGTTATAGATCCGGTTTGTCGCGACTCCAAAATTGACAACTGGCTGGCCGGAAGGAAGGGTGCGGGCTTCCGGATCCCGCGTCATATTGCCTAAAATTACAGCTTTATTGAAATTCATGGTAGTCACCCTGCCAAATTACAAATTTATTACTAATCATACAAATACTTATTAGTAATATTTGTAAAAATTAGTAAATTAGTAGGGTTCTGGTTATTGCTCTAAGATTTCTTCCAGTTTTTTGTCAATTTCTTCTATTTTCGCCTTTTCCTGCTTTGGAGAAGTTTCTTCCAGAGGAGCGCTCGGTTTTTCGATCCTAGGCATTCTTATCGGCGCGGGGATTTCTTTTTCTTCTTCTTTGGTGACTAAAAGGTGCCTTAGGATTGAATTTTCGGTTTTTAACCATTTTTCGAGCTCAACGAGTTTTTCCGATGCAATGACCATTTGGACGGTCACGTAAAAACCGAAATTGTGCTTATTTATTTCATAAGCCAATTTTCTTTTTTCGCCCAGTTTTTCATCTTTTATCTGGCCGCCCAAGCCGACGATAAATTCTCGAATTTTATCCGCCTGGACTTTGACTTCCTCTTCCGAAAGGTTCGGATTCAGAATATAGGTTAATTCGTACATTATTTATATCAGCCTGCATCATCGCGGGCTCGCTTCGTTATTCAAGCGAGATGCCGAAACAAGTGGTTCGGCATGACAATATGGGCTTTTTTGTTGCTTGTATTCTATCAGAATTTAAGAGAAAGGTCAACCGTTGCGACGAGTACAATTAAAAAAGACCCCGTCGATTTTGCGGGAGTCTGAAGAAAGCATCACATCCTTTCTTATTAGTTTTCGATGCCATTCTTTATTGCATATTCTAAGCAGGCGGCGTAATTCATTTTAAGCACCTTTCTTTTTGTTGGGTTTGGGGTCGGCATATGTTCAAGGATGCGTTCGCAGACTTGGGAAAATCGGATATCGGGCTGAATTTTTATCTTTTTTCGCTCTTCCATTTGGTGATTTTTATTTCTATGAAATAAGATGTGTAGAATAGCCGTGAAAGAGACTATAATTATTAACAATTTGTCAATATTGTGGCAAAAACAGAATTGTCATATATTAAACCTATGCAAATCAATCCTCAAATTTTCCGCGGGTATGATATCCGAGGCCTGGTGGATAAAGATTTAAACGAAGAAGTGGTTTTGGGTTTGGCCAAGGCTTACGGCACGTATATCAAAAGGCGCGGCATAAAAAAAGCCATCGTGAGTCGCGATTGTCGACAAACCAGCCCGGCTTATGCCCAAAAAATCATCGAAGGCCTGAATTGGGTCGGCATTGATACGATTGACATCGGCATGAATCTTGTCGGCACTTTTTATTGGAGTCAGTATTTTTTGGATTGCCAGGGCGGAATCTATGTTTCGGCTTCGCATAATCCTGCAAAATATAACGGATTTAAAATCGCGATTGGCTTTTCTGAAACTTTTGTCAGCGAGCAGCTTCAGGAATTGCGCCGGATGATGGAGAAAGATGATTTTGAAAAAGGGGATGCGCCGGGAAAAAACGAAGAAAGAAATATCCGGCCTGATTATTTCGCGGATATCTTAAAACGCCTGCCTTTGAAAAATAAATTTAAAGTTGTTGTTGATCCGGGCAATTCCACTGCCGGCGAAATCGCGCCCGATTTATTTCGTCAGGCCGGCTGCGAGGTGGTTGAAAGCAATTGCCAAATAGATCCGATTTTTCCGATCGGCACACCTGATCCTACGGAAAGTGCGGTGGCGCTTCGACTGCGCGAAGAAGTTTTAGCCGAAGGCGCGGACGTCGGCTTTTCATACGACGCGGATGGCGATCGCATCGGCATTGTAGACGATAAAGGAACGATAATCTGGAATGATGTTTTAGTGGCTCTTTTTGCTTCTGATGTTTTAGCCAGCCATCCGGGAGCTAAAATAATGTTTAATACTTTATGTTCCAAAGTTGTCCCCGAGACGATTTTAGCCCATGGCGGAGTGCCTTTTATGTGGCGCACCGGCCATTCTTTTCTGAAAAAGAAAAACCAGGAGGTCGGCGCCGCTTTTATTGGCGAGCTCTCGGGCCATTTCTTTTTTTCGGCTGATTTTTATAATCACGACGACGGCCTTTATTCGGCTCTGCGTTTGCTTTCTTTTTTGGACAAATCAGGCAAAAAATTGTCAGACGCTTTAGCGGTTTTGCCTAAATATATTTCCAGTCCGGAAATAAAATTATTCTGCGCCGAAGACAAAAAAGCGGCTTTGATGGCAAAAGCGGCACCTATTTTAAAAAAGGATTTTCCAGAAGCCGAAATTATTGATGACGAAAGGGCGGGCGACGGCCTGCGGCTGGAATTGGCTGACTCCATGTTCGTGGTGCGCTATTCGCAGAACGGGCCTTATATCACCGTAAAATTCGAATCAAAAACGCAGGAAAGATATGATTTCCTGCGCGGGTATATTGCCAATCTTTTGCATGGTTTTGAAGAAGTAGACTGGAATTCGGATATCAACGTGAATGCGGGAGCTTTAGATTAGAAATGATTTCTACTAAACTTTTCTGACGGCCGTCCAAAAAGTTTAGTGAATCGATTTGGCAAAATTTATTTTTAAAGAGAAAAAGGACAAGCGTTTGCTTGTCCTTTTTGTGTTTTTTGTAAACATCATTCCTCCTTGCCTTCCAGAAATTCCATTTTTATCTTTGTAACGCGATTTAGAAGCGTTTGCTCAACCAGGAGAAGCCTTAGCGCGTTTTCATAGATAATATTGAGGAATGATTCCAGCAGATTCGCGAATTGGCAGGATTTTTCCGCGTCTTGATGACATTTGTTCCTGATCAGATCGTGAATCAGCAAAGAATATTTCGAAACTTTTGTCAGGGGGGAGAGTATTTCCGCTATTCCATTTTTGAGGGCGTCAAACACCGGATCAAATCTTACTGAATCGCGAATCAAAATCAACGAGAGAAGTTTTGCGAACTGAACGCAAAATTCCTGATCTTCAGCCGAGAAAGTGCGTTCTCCGGTGGCATCAGCGGCGATTATGTAGCAAACCGCGGTTTTTTCGCTAAGCACCGGTATGTAAAAGATTTGATTGATTTTTTTCTGTTTAATGATTTCAACAAAATGCCTTGTTCTGGAATCGGTCGCTGGAGAGCTAATCAGTATCGGTTTTTTTTCCTTCCAGACAGACTCAAGATCAGGAAATTCGGAAAAATTTCTCTCTTTGCAATCGATCCCGTGTTCTTCGGGCGGAAAGCCGGTTAAAAGTTTGCACCAGGCTTTCTTTGTTTGGAAAACCACACAACGCTCAATCTTAAGGAATTCGGCTAAGGTTTTTGTTGAATTATAGAGAAGATTTCTTTCTCCGGTTATTCGGATTAAAGAATTAATCGCCTCAAAAGAGTCCGGTTTTTTTCTTATGGCAATGACCTCGGCGGTATTTGTGCTCATTTTAAACCTCCTTTTTTGTCGAATACGAAATTTTAAAGGACAAAAAATCGGCTCAAGCCTTTTTTCTAGGCCAAGCCGATTCTTTTGTTAACAGCCTCCATCTTTTTTTCAGCCAAGAGTGTTGCTTTTTCCGCGCCAGTCTTGGCTACTTCATCTAAAAATTTGTTGTTTTGTCTAAATTCGCCGTATTTTTTCTGAAAATCCGCCAGGCCAGAAACAACAATTTCTGCTAAATCTAATTTAAATTGAGCGTAGCCTTCCGCGTTTTTATATTTAGCCTCGATCTCGTTGATCGGCTTTCCGGAAAAGCCGGAATAGATTGCCAGCAGATTTGAAATAGCCGGTTTTTCCGCGGGCGAATATCTTATTTCTTTGCCCGAATCGGTCACCGCCTTTTTAAATTTATCGCGGATCTCGTCGGGGGAGTCGGAAAGATTAACACAACCGGCCGAATCATTGTCCGATTTGGACATTTTTCTTGAAGGGTCGCTCAAACTCATGATGCGCGCGGCTTCTTTCCTGATTATTTCCTGCGGTTCTTTGAAGGTTTCGCCGTATAAATTATTGAACTTCCGGGCGACAACGCGCGCTAATTCAACATGCTGGCGCTGGTCTTCGCCAACCGGTACGGCCTCAGTGTCATAGAGCAGGATGTCGGCGGCCATTAAAACCGGATAATCAAGCAGGCCGGCGTTGATATTTTCTTTATGTTTGCGCGCTTTGTCTTTGAACTGCGTCATTTTTTCCAGCTCCGAAAGGGGAGTGACCGTGTTTAAAATCCAGGTCAATTCCGAATGTTCTTTGACGTGAGACTGGATAAAAATGATTGATTTTTCCGGATTGATACCGGCAGCGAGGAGCGTTGCTAGGGCATTATAAGTATTTTCGCGAAGAGTTTCCGGCTTTTGGAAAACCGTCAAAGCATGCCAGTCAACCACGCAATAGATGCAGTCGTATTCATTGGCAAGAGGCGCCCAATTTTTAATAGCGCCCAGATAATTGCCGATATGCAGGTTGCCTGAAGGTTGAACGCCGGAAAAAATTCTTTTCATGCTGGCCATAATTCTACATTTACGGCCCAAACATCCAAAACGCTCTGGCCGTAGTCCGTAGTCGTTATATCTTAAACTTCTATCACAACTGGCAGCACCATCGGTCTCCGCTGTGTCTTATTATACAGGAACTGGCCTATTTTGTCACGGATATTTTCTTTGATGTAAGTTTCGTTGATGGGACCTTGGTCGCCGGTGGCGGAATGCACGATTGATTTTACTTTTTCTCGCACTTCGTAAAGCAGTTCTTTGGACTCGCGCATATAGATAAAGCCGCGCGAGATGATGTCGGGGCTATTTTTCACCTTTCCATTTTGAGAGTCAATGGTGACGATAATGACGAACATGCCATCTTTGGCCATGGCCTGGCGGTCGCGCAGAACGATCTGGCCGACATCGCCGACGCCGAGGCCGTCAACCATGACATAGCTGGTGAGGGCGCGCTCGGTTTTATCCATCCAAATTTTATCTTTTGTCAGATGGATGATTTTTCCATTTCCAGCCACGACGATGTTTTCATGCGGGATGCCGACTGATTCGGCCAGCTCGGCGTGAAGTTGCAGCATATAATAATTGCCGTGGACCGGAATAAAAAATTTGGGCTTGATAAGATTGATCATCATTTTTAGATCTTCCTGCTGGCCGTGGCCAGAGGCATGGATGTCCATAAAGGGCGAATGATAGATCTTGGCGCCTTGCTTGACGAGAATATCCTTCAAACTTTGGACTGTTCTTTCGTTGCCCGGAACGACGGAAGAAGAGAAAACGATCGAATCGCCGCGCTGGATCTCAATAGATTGATGTTCGCGATTGGCAATGCGCATCAGAACCGCGTTGCCCTCGCCTTGCGCGCCGGTGCACATCAAAAGCACGCGGTTTTCCGGATAATTGTTTATTTCTTTGGGCTGGATCAGGGTTCCTTTTTCAATTTTTAAATAGCCGAGTTCTTTGGCAATCTCAACGTTCATGCGCATGCCATAGCCGTCGATGGCGACCTTGCGGCCGTATTTTTCCGAAAGCGTGATGATTTGTTGGACGCGAGTGAGCAAAGACGCGAAGGTCGCCACGATAATGCGGCCCGGCGCGCTTTTGAAAATTCCTTCCAGATTCTCCTGGATATTTTTTTCGGAAATCGTATAACCCGGCGCTTCGGCGTTACAGCTATCCGACATAAGGCATAAAACATTCTGTGAGCCAATATTGGCGATTGCCGAAATGTCGGCTGGTTCGTCGCCGACTGGACTGTGGTCAAATTTAAAATCGCCCGTGTGCACGATGCTGCCGGTCGGGGTTTTAATGAAAAGTCCCAGGCCGTCGGGAATATTGTGGTTAACGTGGAAAAATTCCACCTCAAAATCGCCCAATTTGATTTTGTCGTTTTTGGTCACGGTATGAATCTCAAGCTTCGGCGCGTCGGGAAAATCATCCTGCCGCTTTAGAATAATGCCGCGCGTCAGGGCCGCCGTAAAAATAGGCGGATTGCCGAGTTTGGGCATCAAATGGGGAATCGCGCCGATGTGGTCGTAGTGGCCGTGCGTGATGAGCACGCCGCGGATATTTTTTTCTTTACCTTTTAGATAGGAAATATTGGGAATGATATAGTCGATTCCCGGCATGCCTTCTTCGGGGAATTGCAGGCCCATGTCGACGATAACGATATCGTCTTTATATTCGATTACGGTCATATTTCGGCCGATTTCGTCCAGTCCGCCGAGCGGGATGATTTTGAGAGTGTCTTTGATGATTGTCTGTTTCGGCTGTCTTAGCCTGGTCTGATTCCTTGGCTGGCGCCGCCTCGGCTGAGGCCTATTTTCGACAATTGTGTTTTCTGTCATGGCTTTTTTGTTTTCGAGGAATTAGATTCGCGGAGTTAAATAGTTTTAATGACGCAATACCTGATTCCGATTTTATTTTTGAGATTTAAATAGATTTATAATTGATTTTCTTATTACAAAAAATGCTAAGGCGCAATCAATTGCCAGAAGGTAAATTGAAAACGCGTATTCTGAAAATTGCCATTGTTTGATCGCCAGCAACCCGGTTAATGGTCCGAAAATGCTTGTTGTATAAATCCAATGCGATTCGGTTTCTGGAAATTTCCAGGATTTTATTAAGGTGGGAATTGCGGCAAATAAATCGCTGATAATCGCAAAAAATATTGCGACGGCCGGTTCCCTGGTGATCATCCATAAGATTAATGCGAGCAGAGAAAATATGCCACAGAGATAATCAAATAAATTTAATTTCCAAAATGATTTCGGGTTTTTAAATGAAACAATAAAGACCAGCAAGGGGCCGAATCCAGCCATAAAGATAGGGAGAATAACCCATCTGGCGCCATTAGCAAAAGCTGCTGTCGCTGCGATAAAAGGAGCAATTGACCACATTAAAAAAGTGATTTTATTAGGCTTGGCATAACCAGCAAGAGTCTCTTTGACATAAATCAACGCTCCGCCAAGCTGAATGGCCGCGCCAAAAAAGACTAAATTTTGAAGCATAAGAATTAGAAGGGTGGGGATGGAGAGAGTTGAACTCTCACGGCCTTGCGGCCATAGCGCCCTGAACGCTACGTGTCTGCCAATTCCACCACATCCCCGATTTTAAATAATGTGGGACGTTTGCCGCTTCCGCCATTCGCCCAGGCGCCAAAAACAAAACGGCGTTTCCCGATAGATTAGAGGCGGTTTTTGAATCTAAAGTTCAAAGTAGCCTTCTTTCGCTAAAGCTTCAGAAGGGTAAAACAATTTTGAATTGAAAGCTTGTCTGAATAGAGTTCCGGCTTATTAAGATATTCTAACATATTTATATTGCTTTGTCCAGAAATGTACATTGGTTGGCCATCCATTGCGCTGAATTCAGGCGTCTCTTTTGGTTTTAGATTTTTTAAAGCCGGCAAATTTTTATAGTTTTTATTTGGCTGAATTTCAAGATTCCCTTCTTTATTTTGTAAAAGATAATAAGCAGCGCCGCGGCGCGTTTTATATGGCTGATAAATTCCTTCGACATCCGCCACGAAATTCGCCGTGACGAGTTCCTTATCCGTGGCATTGATAGTCACATGACCAAAGCCGGCGGGGAAGACGGCATGCTGGCCTTCGTTTACTTTTATCAAATAAGCTTCAAGTATTTTTTCAAAGGAATCATCCATTTTTTGAATAAGAAAATAAGCCGTTCCGCTAAGCACTTCGTAGATTTCGGGATAATTCAGACCGGCTTGATTCTTTGGATGAAAATGGCCGATTGTTTTTGAAAATTCACAGCCCAGCTTTCCGGGGTGAAAAACTGTCAGATCAAATCGCAGATTTGCCTTTTTGAATTTTTCAGCATCGGCGGGCAGAAAAATCTGGCGATACATCTCATAGATTGAATCGCGGTCGAAACTTGCCTCCGGATCGGCGAGATATTCGCGCATATCTTCAAGTCGACGGAAAGACGGCCTTTTTTCTTCGAGAGGCGATTTAAAAATCAGCGAGCCGTCATCGTTTAAAAAAATAGGCAAGCCGGAATGGACGAGTTCGATCATTAAAACTGCGGCTAGTGACTAGCAACTAGAGAATCAGAAGAAACGATTTGCTAATAGCTATTGACTAGCGGCTGTAGCTTAGTTGAAAAATCCTTTCCAATGCCAGGTGCGTTTTGTTTTTATATACCATTTTTCGATTTCAGAGAAACGGTCGGAAGGCATAAATATTTTTTCTTCCGAATTTTCGGGCGCTTTTTTAAAATCTATCCCTTTGATTTGGTTGGAGAGGGGGTAAAGGTAGCTTGGCGAATAAAGGAAAATAGCGGGCAGATCTTCAACGATGATCTTTGAGAATTCTTCGTATTTTTTGGCGCGGGAGGCCTGGTCGATGTCTTGGCGCGCGTCCTGCAGGATAGCGTCAACCTTGGAATTATCGTAGACGGCAATGTTGAGGCCGGGGTCTTTTTTCTGGGAAGAATGCCAGAAAGAAAAAGGGTCAGGATCGATATTTAAGACTTCGCCGAAAAGAAGAATTTGATATTGTCGAGATTTGATATTTTCCTGCTGGACGCTGAGCGCATCATTGGCTTCGACATTTGTTTTTATTCCGATTTTTTCCCAGGAATTTTTTACAAAATCAGCGGCCGAGACCAGTTCCGGCCAGGAAATTGTCGTTAAAGTGAATTCAAGTTTAACCGGATCCTTTCCTTTTTCCATAATTTTTTCTCGGATGCCATCTCCATCTTTATCAACCCAGCCATTGGATTCCAAAATTTCTTTTGCCTTGTCAATATTAAATTCATAAATTTTTATGTCATTGGAATAGCCCAGCATTCCTGGCGGAATGGGGGAATGAATCGGTTGGCCGAAGCCGCCCAGAACCTGACGAACCAGCTCATTTTTATCAATAGCGTGCGCCATGGCCAGGCGCACATTCTTGTCGCTCAGGGTTTTTTGGATTTCTTGATTGAAAAAGAGAGAGAAACTGCGGGGCAGGGAAAGCGAATAGATATTAACGCCGTTATTCTGTCTGTTTTTGGCCGCCTGATAATTAACGGCGCTGACATAGCTTACGCCTTGTATTTCTCCCTTGCGCCAGGAAGCCAGCGCGTCGTCTTCATTTCCAAAAAATCTGAGAACGATCTGGGAAAGATAAGGCCCTTCAAGATAAAAATCCTTAAATGCCTCAAGCTCAAGCGTTTTGATTGTTCCGTCTTTGTTTTTTTCAAGTTTTTTAAAAAAATAAGGGCCGGATCCGATGGGCTTCAGATTTCTTTCGCTCAGTGGAAAATCAACGAAGGAAATGTTTTGCCAAATGTGCTTGGGAAGGATGCCGGCGGTCAGATTGGAAAGGAAAGCGGCATAAGGGTTCTTTAATTTGAAACGGATGGCAAAATCATCGATTTTTTCAACCTCAACTCCATACCAGTTGGCCCGCAGAGGACTCCGGTAGTTCGGGTCTTTAATGATGGAAATAGTGTAGATGACATCTTCGGCCGTGACTGGTTGACCGTCATGCCAGAAGGCATTTTTTCTAAGAAAAACTTCATAGGTTTTTCCGGAATCGCCGATTTGGTAGCTTTCGGCCAAATCCGGAATAAACGCGCCTTTGGAATTATATTTGAATAGGCCGGAAAAAATTACTCTGGTGACATCGCGGTCAGCGTCGTTGGTCTGCGCCAGCACCGGATTCAGATATCGCGGAGACCCGATGATGCCTTCTCGATAAATCCCGCCCAGCGCCGGGGCGACTTCCGTATTCCCTTTATATATCCGATAACCCACAAAAACAGCCGAAACCGCGATCAAAACACAGAAACCAAAAAAAAGATACGATTCTTTTTTTCCTAGAATTTTAAAAAATTGGCTCCATTGATAGAGAGTGGGCCATTTGAGATTTTTGAAATAAAGAATAGGCATTTTATGCTAAAATAAGTGTCGTTAGCGGCTGGCGATAATGCTAATTATGGCGATTCCCAGAAAAAGGACAGCCAAAATTATCGTGCTGATATAAAGCACTTTTTCAAAGCCTCGCTTGGTGTAATAAGAAGCGCTGCTTCCGCCCATTAAGGCCGAAGAGCCAGCGCCGCGTCTTTGTAAAAGGATAGAAACGATAAGCAGGATGGAAAGAAAGATCTGAATATAACCGAAATAAGATGTCATAATTTTAATTTTGCGGCTCAATCGGCCGCTTTTTCGTTAACCAGTTAATAATAATATTTGCCGCGCTAATGATAATGGCAACGCCAATATAAGCCCATAACCCCATGATAGTCAGATCGGGAATAAATTTTGTCAGAGTCCAGACCAGGAAAATATTGATTATAAAACTAAATAGACCCAGCGTCAAAACGATAAATGGCCAGGAGATGAACTTGAGAACGGGTTTTACAAAGATATTGATCAGAGCCAAAATAAGGCCGGCCAAAAGAAGAGTTTTCCAATCGCCTCGGAAAGTGACTCCAGGAATAAGATAAGCGGCTAAATAAATAGTCAACGAATTGGCCAGAACTCTGATAATAAAGCGCATATGAATATTAAAAGCTTAGCAAAATAAACGTTTAAAGTCAATGAGGGTTTTTATTAAAGTTTCGGCGCTTATCATCTCTTTCTTATAAGTTTTTGCAGTAAAAAAACGCTTTTGCCGGAAATTTTCATCCCGGATTTCTTTTTGCGCCTTTTTTCAGCTCTTTCGAGCTTTTTTTCTATCTCTTCGATTTGCTTTTGGCGTGAATTTCTGACCATGGAGAAAACGATAATAGAATATGGCGAAACGGTGCGCTTCGTCTCGGACGTGTTTGAATAAATTTTGAAGCGCTTCGGGCAGAGCGGAAATTTTCAACGCTCTGTCGCTGTATTCAGTATAAATTTCTTCTTCTTTCTTCGCAAGGGAAATTATCGCCCTATTCGGCATACTAAACTTATTTGACGGCCGTCCAAAAAGTTTAGTAGTTGTAAAAAATTTTATTTGCGAAAGCGCGGCCGAAAGCTGGGCTTTTCCTCCGTCAATCAAAACCAAATCTGGATAAGGCCATTCGGGGTGGTTAAAGCGTCTCTTTAAAACCTCTTTCAGCATGGCAATGTCGTTGGCGCCTCGGACTGTCTTGATGCGGAATTTGCGATATTCGGATTTTTCCGGTTTTGAGTCGTAAAAAACGATCATTGAGCCGGTGGCGTAAACGCCTTGGATATTCGAAATATCATAGGCTTCGACGCGGATGGGTTCATCCGCGTAAAGGCGGAGCAACTGGCGGAGAAGGTTGAGACTTTGAAAATATTTCTCTTTTTGCTTTTCTTTGTTTCTTCCTTTTATCCCGAATATTTCGGCCTCAAGTTTAATGCCGAAGGGTTTGTTTCGGGATTTCGTCAATTCTTTAGATCCGGAAACAAGTTCGGCTTGACGGATAGAATGCGCCGGACATAGCCCGAGGTGCCACTGCAGGCAAGGTTTTTCATAAAGATTTTTGCAGGTTTTATATGGTAAAATTTTTCGCAAAGCTCTTAAGGTTTTTTTCAGTTCTCGGCCATTGACAAACGGGCCAATGGGATTGTCGAAATTATTTCGCGCCGAGTTTTGGTGAATTGCTTCAACTCTTGGCCATTCGTCTTTTGTAAAATTCACCCAAAAAAATGATTTGTCGTCACGCCATTGAATATTGAATTTCGGCTGGTATTTTTTGATGAGTTCATTTTCCAGGAGCATGGCCTGCTTTTCGTCGTCGGTTTCGATACAATCGAGCTCCGAGGCAAACTCCAAAAAATCGGAGCCGGCCGGTCCGGTCTTTAAATGCGACTGCAGCCTTTTTTTGAGATTCAAGGCTTTGCCAATGTAAATAATCCGGCCGGCCCGGTCTTTAAAAAAATAGACGCCGGAATTCTGGCAGGTCCTTTTAATTTTATTTAAAATCGCCCTTTTCATAAGAACATATTTTAACCTTTTAGCCTTGTTTTTTCAAGGAATTTAGATTATAGTTAGATATTTGGAATCAAAAGGAAGATCCTTATTCATATAATCCCAAAGGAGGCATGGAATGCTCGAGCCGAGGAAAAGAAGATGGCTGCGGTTTTTGGCGGATGCGCTGACGACTCTTAGACTGATTGCCACGGTTGTGACTGACTTGGTTCTTTACAACAATATAGTCAACGGTATTGCCCTTGATCTGTGCCTGATATTTTCGCTTTCCGGGTTTGCCGCCATTACCGATATTTTTGACGGCATATTTGCCAGATTATCGAACATCTACAGCCCATTCGGCGTGATTTTCGACAAGACCGTGGACAAGATTTTTGTTATCACGATTATGGCGCTCTTCGAGATTATTACCTGGAATTTAACCGGGTTTTTCTCTTCGTGGGCGTTGATCGGCGCGGCCCTTTCGGTTTTACTTGTTTTGATTATTGTCGCGGTTGATTTGAGCCTTGGAATAGTTGGAGCAATTTGTTTAAGGCGGGGGTATAATGTTGAAGCCGCCCGAATCGGAAAAAACAAGATGGTTGTGGAATCAGGCACTTTGCTGGTTTGGATAGCCATTCTTTATCTGGAGCCGCGTTATTCGATCTTGCCCTGGGCGATCTGGATTCTCAACGGATGTTTGGCAATGAGCGTGGGCCTCGCCTGCGCCAGCGCCAGATATTATTACGTGAGTATTAAACATCAAAAGACGAAAAAGGAGAAACGACGTGGGAACGAAAATTTTGCTTGTAGCTGGTCCCGAAGCAAGGTTAGATAATCTAAAATTAAGATGCAGACAACTGGGCATCGCGCTTGCGATAGTCTTTAACTATGAAGAGGCCAAGGAATGGTACCAGCCTTGGCGCTTTTCCTTGCTTGTTGTCTTTCCCGGAAACAGTCGTCTTGGCACGCAGCCGAGAGGTTTTTTTAAGGAAATTTTCAAATTCCTGCCGGTTGTAATAGTAAAAGAGAATGGCAGCATGGTGTTTTATGGGGAGCCGCCCCTGGAATTATTGGAAGAAATATTTCCAGAAAATACGCTTGAGAGGGAGGGAAAGCAATCCAAAAAAACTCCGGTGGCGCTTTCGCTTTTCACAAGAAGAGAGTTTATGGCGTTGTAGCCGCGGCAGAAAGAATCGCAATAATTTATTTATTAAAGGCCAAGCCGTCCCGCAAAAAGCGGGGCGGCCTTTTTTATCTCCGGCTATTGCCTGTTTGTGATTTTATCTGTATAATAAAACGTTATGTATGATGATTTTATAAAAATTCGAGGCGCAAAAGTAAATAATCTCAAGAATATTGATATTGATATTCCAAAGAACAAACTGGTGGTAATCACCGGCCTTTCGGGGTCGGGAAAATCGTCTTTGGCCTTTGACACGATCTACGCCGAAGGTAAACGCCGGTATGTGGAAAGTTTATCGGCTTACGCCAGGCAATTTTTGGGCGTGATGGATAAACCGGACGTGGAAAGGATAGATGGCCTCTCTCCGGCCATCGCCATCGACCAGAAAAGCGTTTCGCGCAATCCGCGCTCGACCGTGGGCACGATAACGGAAATATATGATTATCTCCGTTTGCTTTTCGCCCGCATCGGTCAGCCGCATTGTCCGCAGTGCGGCAAATTAATTTCGCGCCAGTCAGCGAGTCAGATTGTTGATCAGATTTTGAAATTACCTTTAAATTCGCAAATTTTGATTTTAGGCCCGGTTGTTCGAGGAAGAAAAGGCGAACACCAGGGAATTTTGGAGCAGGTTTCAAAGACCGGTTTCGTTCGCGTAAGAATTGACGGAAACATTCATCGAACGGATGAGGCGTTGGCGCTGGAGCTTGATAAAAAAAGAAAACACAACATTGAAGTTGTAGTGGATAGAATCGTCTTGGAAGGAGGAATTGATAATGAAACTCGTGTCCGAACGGCTGATTCGGTGGAAACGGCGCTGAAGCTGGGCAAAGGCATTGTGGTCATCAACCAAAAATACGAAGGCGGGAAAAAAGAAAAAGATTTTGCATTTTCTGAACTTTTCGCCTGCCAGGACTGCGGCATCGGCCTCTCGGAAATTTCGCCCAGAATATTTTCTTTCAATAGCCCGTTTGGCGCCTGCCCGGAATGCCAGGGCCTTGGAGCTAAACTTGAAATCGATCCGAAGATGATCATGCCGAATAAAAATCTGACCCTGGCCGAAGGAGCGATCAGGCCATGGGCCAATGCTTCGCATAAGGTCGGCCTGCTTCGCCGGAGCTCCAGCGAGGCGAGCCGTCAGGGCTGGTATTATTGGAAACTTTCGGAGTTGGCGCGGGAAATAAATTTTTCCATGAATGTGCCGGTTAAGGACCTTTCTCAAAAAGAGATTGAGGCGATCTTGTACGGCCGTGGAAATTTTGAAGGCGTGATCCCTAATCTACAACGTCGTTGGAAAGAAACTGACTCGGAATTCACGCGCGCTGAAATTGAAAAATATATGCTTATTGAAACCTGTCCGCTTTGCCGGGGCAAAAGACTGAAGGCCGAGGCGTTGGCAATAAAGATCGCCGGACTAGGAATTGATCAAATTTCGGAAATGAGCGTTGAAAACGCGATCGAATTTTTTAAAAAATTGAAATTGAGCGTTTCTGAAGCTAAAATTGGGCAAGGAATTATTAAGGAAATCCAGGCGCGTCTGAAATTTTTAAAGGATGTCGGCCTGGAATATTTGACCATCGGCCGCGAGTCAACCACTCTTTCGGGCGGAGAATCTCAAAGGATTCGTCTGGCTACGCAAATTGGCTCCGGCTTATCGGGCGTGGTCTATATTTTGGATGAACCTTCCGTCGGCCTGCATCAACGCGACATGGAACGGCTGGTGAAAACTTTAAAACAATTGCGCGATCTGGGAAATTCCGTCATTGTGGTCGAACACGACGACCAAACGATGCGCGCGGCCGACTGGATTATTGACGTTGGGCCGGGAGCGGGAGAAAGGGGCGGCCAAATTGTTTTTCAAGGAAAATTTGCCCAGCTTTTAAAATCCGACACCTTGACCGGAAAATATTTGAGCGGTAAAAAGAAAATAGAAATAAATAAATCCGAAATCCCAAACCCGAAACCCAAAACAAATTCAGAATCCCAAAATCCAAAAAAGGAAACAAAAGAAATAGTGATTAAAGGCGCGCGCGAACATAATCTGAAAAATATTGACGTTAAAATTCCCTTGGAAAAATTTGTCTGCGTGACGGGCGTTTCCGGTTCGGGCAAAAGCTCTTTGATTAATGACATTCTGGGCGCCGCCTTGACTAAAGAATTTCACGGCGCGCACGGGCTTCCGGGCGAGCACGACGCCATTTTAGGCCTTGAAAATTTGGATAAAGCCATTATTGTGGATCAGTCGCCGATTGGCCGCACCCCGCGATCGAATCCGGCGACCTACACCGGCGCTTTTACAATCGTTCGGGATATTTTTGCGCAGACTCAAGAATCGCGCCTGCGCGGCTACGGTCCGGGACGCTTCAGTTTTAATATCAAGGGCGGGCGGTGCGAAATTTGCCAAGGCGAGGGCTATAAAAAAATTGAAATGTATTTTTTGCCTGATGTTTACGTCGAATGCGAAGAATGCCACGGCAAGAGATATAATAAAGAAGCGTTAGAAATCGAATACAAAGGCAAAAACATCGCCGACATTCTGGATATGTCGGTTGAGCAGGCTAATAATTTCTTCAAAAATATCCCGGCTATCCGTCAGCGGCTGGAAACATTGGTTCAGGTCGGGCTTGGCTATATGCGTCTCGGCCAGCCGGCCACCACTCTTTCCGGCGGCGAAGCGCAAAGAGTGAAACTGGCCACCGAGCTGGCGCGGCGTTCAACCAGTCGGACTTTATATATTTTGGACGAACCGACAACCGGTTTGCATTTTGATGACATAAATAAACTTTTAACTGTTTTGCATGCTCTGGTTGCTAAAAAAAACAGCGTGCTGGTCATCGAGCATAATCCGCAGGTGATAAAAACCGCGGACCGGATAATCGATCTCGGTCCTGAAGGGGGCGAGCGCGGCGGGCAAATCGTGGCAGAAGGAAATATTCAAGATATTTTGGAAACAAAAAAAAGCTACACCGGAAAATTTTTAAAATAGTAAAAGCCCTAGTTTTTTGCTAGGGCTTTTAGGTGGTAACCGGAAACAATTTGTCCGGTTTTTTAGTCGAAAATGATTTCACCTTGGAGCCATTCGCTTTTAGGCTCGGTTTCATTCAGTATAATTGGAATTGCTAAACCAGTTCGCCAGGTGTGAACGAAGAAATACAGCGGCGCGTCGGTTTTTCCGCTTGGCCAGATGATGTTCATGTCCAGCGCTTCGAACTCTTTTAGCTTTTTATGATTCACAAAAAGCGTGTCTACTTCACTGACAATGGTGCCTGGCCGCGTGCTCCAGGTGGCTATACCGTTTTTCATCGGCAATTGCTGGTCTCGGCTCGGCAAATAAATAGTGCTCAAATCTTTTGCCGCGCGCACTTTTATTTGAGCGTTGACCGGATGTGAGAGCGCTTGAAACAAGCAAAAGGCCAGAAAAAGCACAATTAATCTTTTCATATCATAACACCTCCATTTAATCTGGTTTTGTAAAGAAAAGGACTATAATTTAATTATAGCATTTTGTAACTTAAAAGTCAATAGTAGCCGTCACAAATAGCAGGGCTGTTTTTTCTTGTTATTCCCGCCCGCGCTATTTTTAAATCGAAAGACTATTCGGTAGCAAGGTTTTTTTGGAATAAATTAATAGGCCGAAATTTTGGCCGCATTTAAAAAACATAAAAATATTTTTTAAAAAGATCAAAAATTAATTCAATTCCCTGAATAAGAGCGTAGAACGATTATTAATTCCAGACTGGGGGAGGAGGGTTAAGATATCGGCTTAGCCCAGGCGCGCCGTTGGATGAAGTTTGATAGCCATAGGGTCCGTATTGGTAGCCGGAAGGATAAAAATAAGAACTGGGTCCTGCCGGCCGGTTGTAATTATTTCCGTAATTCTGATTATTTCCGTAAAAACAGGAAGGGGAGCTGTATGGATAATAATTAGAAGAATAATTATTATTGGGATAAGGTCTTTGATAATAATTGGAAGCCCCGTAACCGTAATAAGGATTATTGTAGCCGTAGTTTGGATAATTTGGATAATAATTAGTCGTCTCGTATCCGCTATCTTGATAATTCCAGCTCCAAAAAACACGCTGGTAATTATTTTGGCAGCCGTTGGAAATTTGATTGTTCCAATCACAAGCCGAAGCCGAAGCGGTCAAAAAAGAAAAAATGAATAAAAAAGCAGTTCCGGTCAAAAATAATTTGTTTTTCATAATTTTATATCAAACGCAAAATAATTTATACGACAACGACATTTTTATCAATAAAGATAAGACAGCAAAGTTAAATTTTTGTTAAGAAAAAAGCCGTGCGGATAAGATTAAAAATTGTCTAGATTGTCGGCGTAAGAATAATATAAAAATCCCTCATCCTTTTTCCGGATGAGGGAGATCGTGTTTTAAAAAACATTGCTATCTGCCACCATGGCGTCCTCTGGATCCTCCGCCATTTCCTCCTCTGTTTCCTCCGCCATATCCTCCGTTTTGCCTTCCCCTTCCGCATTGAAAGCAGGATTGTCCGCCATAACCGCGGCCTTGGCTTTGCCAGCCGCGTCCTTGCCTGCCCCATTGCCCCTGATTTCTGTTGCCATAACCTTGGTTATTCCAACCATAGCTGTTGTAGGACTGGCGCGAGCCATAACCCCCGCTATAGCCCCGGCCATAACCGGAATAGTTGCTTCTTGAATCATCCCAATTCGGCGCTGAGGGATTCAGATAACGATCATTTCGCCAATCTCCTCCTGACTGGCCTCCTTCTGACCAGCCATAGTATTGGGCCGATGCCGCATTCGTTGTCAAAATAAAAAAACCAACTGAAGTTACAAAAAACGCCGCGATAAAATTTTTGCTTTTCATCTAAACCTCTAAACCTCCGTTTTAAAAAATTATAAGAACTGGAATTAATATAATTCAAGAAGGTTAAAAATAAGTTAAAAAGAAAAAACCCTTACTCCTCTTGGGGAGAATAAGGGTTTTTGGAAAGGGGAGAAAGCAAAGCTTATTTAAGCGCTTTGATCGGGGCCCAGAAGACCAGTATCGGTCGGCCGTATTCATCAACTTCGCGATGGATGCCGATAGCCTCGGCAGGCGGGCTTAAATGCGCGGGAATTCGGTGCTTGACGTAATCAGAGGGGATCGTGATTTCAGTCACGCGATGAATCACGGTTGGTGAATACCGATAAATCGATGGCGGCTGATACACGATGGGCGGCTGATAATGATAAGTGGGATAGTAATAAGGGTAATAGCGATAGGGGGAATAAGAATGAAAGAATGGAAATCTGACATCCAGGCCAAAGCTAAGTCCATGGTGATGACCGTATCCGTGCCTGTGTCCAAGATCGTGGCCGTGAGCCCAAACAATCGCGCCCGAAAGTCCGATGAAAGCCAAAACCATGAACACGACCAGGATAATCGCAAAGATTCTCAGTTTTCTTGCCATACGATGCCTTTTCCGTTTCATATCCGGTCTCCTTTCCATGAGAGTTTGTTTAAAGGGCTATAAAAATTATAGATTTTTCACCATGAAATGTCAATAGTCTAATTAATTTAGACACCTCAAGGGTCTGACATTTTAAAAAAAGTCAGAGGTTATTCCAATAAGGCGCGGGGGTTGACAAGTTTTTTTGCCGCGCATAAAATAAGCGAATGGCAATTAGCAATCATTAAGCTAGAGTGCCAAAATTAAACTTGCAGATTTCAGTTTTTTTACAGATATGCAGATAAAAACCTCGTTTTAATTTTCAAGAACGAAACCATTATCTGGACATCTGTATTTATCCGTTATCTGTAAATAATCCATGAAGCTAAGACCTTTAGCGGACAAAATTGTCATTGAGCCGCTTAATGAGGAAAGAAAATCAAAAGGCGGCATTATTTTGCCGGAAACAGCCGAAAAACAAAGGCCGGAAAAGGGCAAAGTCGTGGCTGTCGGACCAGGCAAGTTTGACGAAGACGGCGCCAGACGAATTGAAATGGGCGTAAAAAAAGGCGACATCGTCATTTTTACTAAATACGGCCCAAGCGAGATTAAGATTGACGGAAAAGAATATTTAATCGCACGGGAAGAGGATATACTCGCGATAGTAGAATAAAATAATGCAAATATCATGCAAATGTCATGCCAATGCCGCAAATAAATTCGCATGGTCGCATGCGCGTAAGCTGCGACTTGTGAATTAATTCGCATTATTTGTATCCGTTGCGGAATTCGCATGCATTCGCATTATAAATATGCCAAAACAAATTCTATTTGATGAAAAAGCCAGGCGGCTGCTCAAGCGCGGCGTGGATAAATTGGCCGACACGGTCAAGGTCACGCTCGGCCCCAAAGGCAGAAATGTAATTTTAGACAAAGGCTTTGGCGCGCCTCATATCACGAATGACGGCGTTTCCATCGCCAAAGAAATCGAACTTGAAGACAAGTTCGAAAATATCGGCGCGGAATTCGTGAAAGAAGTCGCTTCCAAAACCGGCGATACGGCCGGAGATGGTACGACCACCGCGACCATTCTGGCTCAAATAATAATTTCTGAAGGATTTAAAAATGTGGCAGCCGGGGCCAATCCGCTCGAGATAAAACACGGGCTCGAAAAAGGAGCCGAAGCGGTTGTGGCGGCTTTGAAAAAAATTGCCAAGCCGATTGATATAAAAAATAAAGCGGAAATCGCCCAGGTGGCGACTATTTCCGCGGAAGACGAAGAAGTGGGAGAGCTTCTCGCCGAAATCATGCAGGGGCTCGGCAAAGACAGCGTCATCACGGTTGAAGAATCGCAGGCGCTGGGCATCGACAAAGAGATTGTCAAAGGAATGGAATTTGATAAGGGTTACGTTTCGGCTTACATGATTACGAATGTCGACCGCATGGAAGCGGAATTTTCCGATCCCTATATTTTGATAACCGACAAGAAAATATCTTCTTTACAGGATATCCTGCCGGTTCTGGAGAAGCTTGCCAAAGGAGGCATAAAACAATTAGTGATTATTGCCGAGGACGTTGACGGAGATGCTTTGGCGACATTGGTCGTCAACAAGCTTCGCGGAATATTTAACACCTTGGCGATTAAAGCCCCAGGATTCGGCGACCGGAGAAAAGAAATGCTTCAGGATATCGCCATAGTTACTGGCGGCCAAGTTATTTCCGAGGAGCTTGGCTTAAAACTTGAGAATGTTGAATTAAAGTCATTGGGACGCGCTAGGAAGATTGTGGCCACCAAAGATAAAACTACGATTATTGAAGGCAAAGGCAAAAAAGCCGATATTGAAGCGCGCGTCGCCCAAATTCGGAAACAAATCGAGCAGAGCGATTCGGATTTTGACAAAGAAAAATATCAAGAAAGGCTGGCCAAGCTGGCCGGCGGAGTCGCCGTGATTAAAGTCGGCGCGGCCACGGAAGTGGAAATGAAAGCTAAAAAAGACAAAATCGAAGACGCTTTGGCCGCGACTAAGGCCGCGGTTGAAGAAGGAATCGTGCCGGGCGGCGGCGTGGCCTTGATCCGCGCCATGAACGCGCTTGAAAAAGAAAGCGGCAAAAACGACGAAGCCACCGGAATCTCGATTTTGCGCCGCGCGCTCGAAGAACCGATGCGCCAGATCGCCAAAAACGCCGGCCAAGACGGCGCGGTTGTGGTTTCGGAAGTTAAAAAAGGAACCGGCGCGTTCGGATTCAACGCCCAGACCGGCGAATACGAAGACCTTATCAAAGCCGGGGTTGTTGATCCGGCTAAAGTCGTCCGCTTGGCTTTACAGAATGCGGTTTCCGGTTCGGCTATGCTTCTCACCACCGAAGCGGTTGTCACTGATCTGCCCGAAAAAGAAGGCAAAAAAAACCAAATGCCGCCGATGATGCCCGAATACTAAAAGAGCAAATTGTCCGCTTTGACTCAGCCAAATCGAGGCGCGCAAATCGAATAATAGTAAACTTACTCCCTGTATTTGAAAAAAGACCTTGTTTTTACAGGGTCTTTTTTATTGACAATGAGTTTTTTTATGGTATTATAATTATAGTCTAAAACTCGTTCTTTTTGCGGTTAATCGCATTTTCAAAGGGGGCGGCTATGAAGAAAATATACGCAGGGGCGTTTTTGACGGTAATTTCAGTGCTCGAAATCGCCTTAAGGAAAACCGACTGGCTCGAAAACACTAACCTTTTGGCTTTTCTGATTGCCTTTGTCGGGGTCACGGTTTTTACCTTCGTCGCCGTAATGATCTTGGTTGGGGTCAATACGGCTGTTCAGCGATTGGCTTACCGAGAATGGGGATTATCCAGACTGCAGAGGAAGCTCTTATCCGGATCATTTTTCCTGAGCGCCGTCGCCCTAATTCCGGGCGTGTTTATTTTCAATATAGCCGACCATGCTTACGTCCTTTCCATTTTATTGGCTGGGGCTTTGGGAGGAATCATCTTTTTCTTGGTTTTAGCTTTTTTTATCAGACCGGATATGCCGCTACGGAAGCTTTTTCTCTGAAGGAATGAGCTCCTCGTAATTTAGGGCCGTGGGATAAATCTCACGGTCCTTTTAATTGAAAAAATATTAGTTTTTGCTTATAATTCAATATATGGCAACACTATATTCTCATGTCGATTCGAATGTCCGTCGGACCTGGTTTTTGATAATTTTTTTCCTAGTCTTTATCATCGGCCTTGGTTATGTTTTTTCCTATAATCTGCACGAGCCGGTTATTCTTTGGTTCGCGGTTTTATTCAGCAGTTTTATGAGCATGCTTTCATATTGGTTTTCGGACAAGATCGTGCTCAGATTATCCCGGGCGCGCGAAGTCGGAAAAGCAGAAAATCCGGAGCTATATAACATTATTGAAAATTTAAGCATTACGGCCGGTCTGCCTATGCCGCGCGTCTATATCATGGAAGATTCGGCCTTGAATGCTTTTGCCACTGGCCGCGATCCAAAACATGCTGTGGTGGCGGTCACCCGAGGATTGCTCGAGCGGCTGAATAAAACCGAACTGGAGGGCGTGATCGCGCACGAACTTTCTCATATTGGCAACAAAGATATATTGCTTTCAACGGTTGTCGTGGTTCTAGTCGGATTCGTCGCCCTGCTTTCGGATTTCTTTTTAAGATTTTCATTTTTTGGCGGTCGGCGGAGCCGGGATGACGAGAAAGGCGGACAATTCGGCGCGATATTAGCCATCACTGGGATTATCCTGGCCATTCTTTCGCCCTTGATCGCGACTTTAATCCAGCTCGCCATATCCCGCAAGAGAGAATTTTTGGCTGACGCCGATGGCGCGCTTTTGACGCGCTATCCGGAAGGTTTGGCCTCCGCCCTGGAAAAAATTTCCGCTGATCCGCGGCCTTTGGCTGCCGCCAATAAAGCCACTGCCCATCTTTTTATTTCCAATCCCCTTAAAGGGAAAAAAGTTTTTTCTTTGTTTCTAACTCATCCGCCGATCGAGGAAAGAATAAAAATCCTGCGCGGAATGGATAAATAAATTTATACCACGATCGTTTGAAGCCGCCGATCCGCCGCCTGGTTGAGAAACATATTTCCAGCGGAAAAAGCCAAAAGATTTAAAGAAAAATTACAAACTAAAAAGGAGAAAAAATATGCCAAAAATACGAGTGGGGATCATCGGCGTAGGCAATTGCTTTGCCGGCCTGATCCAAGGAATAGAGTTTTACCGAAAAAACCCTAAAAAAGAGCCAATTGGCCTGATGCATCAAAAACTCGGACCTTATAGACTCTTTGATCTGGATTTTGTCAGCGCTTTTGATGTCGGCGCGGCAAAAATAGGTAAAGATTTGGATAAAGCGGTTTTTGCCGAACCGAATCTAGTCCGCTGGACCGAGCTTGTCCCGAGTAAAACAAAAGTCTACGAGGCGCCGATTTTGGATGGAATCGGCATTTATGTTGCCAACAAAATCAAGCCTCTGAAAAATCCTACTCCGCCGGAAAAGTTGCGCCAGCCAATTTTAGACGAGCTTAAACGGACCAAGACTGAAATTTTAATAAACTATCTACCGGTCGGCTCCCAGAAAGCGACGGAATTTTGGGCCGAGATCGCGCTTGAAGCCCAATGTGCTTTTGTAAACTGCATTCCCGTTTTTATCGCTTCGAATGAAAGCTGGTCTAAAAAATTCGCGGCCAGACGATTGCCCATTATCGGCGACGATATCAAAGGCCAGATCGGCGCCACGATCGTGCACCGAGTACTGGCCAAACTTTGCGATGACCGGGGGACGCGTATTGAAAAAACTTACCAGCTGAATGTGGGCGGCAACACGGATTTTTTGAATATGAAAGAGCAGGAGCGGCTAATTTCAAAAAAAATAAGCAAAACACGTTCGGTTCTTAGCCAAATTTCAAAAGAAATAAAGGCCGACAATATCTATGTCGGACCGAGCGATTTTATCCCATTTTTAGGCAATACAAAGCTGGCTTTTATCCGCCTTGAAGGCCGGATGTTTGCCGAAATTCCTTACTCCGTCGAATTGCGGCTTGATGTGGATGATAAAGCCAACAGCGGAGGACTTGTAATTGATGCGGTTAGAAGCGCAAAATTAGCGCTTGACCGCAAAATGGGCGG
>JAQUNU010000005.1 GCA_028717445.1 Candidatus Portnoyibacteriota bacterium
AATGGCGTGATCTGGGTTGAAAAAAAAGCGTTAAAAAGATCAGCGGCGATCTCGGAGCAGGAACTGGCAGTCGGTTCGACCAGGTTTATCTCGCCGTAATGCTCGTTTCCCGGATGATTATCGATGTTTAGAATTGGTTTTTCGAAAAAAAGATCCGGATATTTTTCGTAATAATGGCCGAGAGATTCCAGGTCTGGCGCGCCGACGATAATGATGAGGTCGTAATTGAAGGGGCCGGGTTCAAGCTTGAGATCTTTTTGTTCAATTTTGCCGTGGCTGAAAATAAAGATCTTGAGTTCTTTTTCTTGGGCTTCGTAACGCAGCTGTTTTATTTGATTTTCCGCCGCGTTGACAGAGATAATAAATTGCCGCGGGGCGGCCGGCTCTTTTTTCATCTCGCTTGAGAGGGGCAAAAAAGAAATTTTTTCCAAAGTCAGTTCCTGGCAAACGATCTCGGCTTTTTTGTCTGTGTCGCGGAAAAAATTAAAAAAAGCCAAAGCGCAGGCGATGTTGTCCAAGGAAGCGTCTTTGGGCAGCACGATCAGGATGCTTTGGCTTTTGTCTATTATTTCAAACGCTTGTTGTTTGGATGAAAACATAGGGTAAAAATATTTTAGAAAAGAAAAATTCGTTCAGGGGTTAATTCAATCTATCCCACAAGCCTTTCTTGGTCAAGCTTTATTATCCACAAAATTGTGGTAAAATTTAAAGAAAGAACGAAAAGCCATTTTAAGGGCAAAAATTTCAATTTTTGATGAAAAATATGGAAACGAAAACTTTTTTAACCAAAAATGCAAGAGAAACTCAGAAGGTCGCCGGAGAAATTGTGGGTTCACTTCTGAAAAAAAACCGGACAAAGGCCGCGGTTCTGGCGCTTGAAGGCGAACTGGGCGGAGGAAAAACAACTTTCGTCCAAGGATTGGTTGATATTTTTGAGTTGAAAGTCCCCATCACCAGCCCGACTTTCGTTGTTATGAAAAGATACGAAATCGGCAATCCCGAAATCAGCAAAATTTTCAAAAACCTGTATCACGCCGACTGCTACCGGTTGGAGCACAGCCAGGATCTTGCGGCTTTGGGTTTTGGCGAGATAATCAAAAATCCGGAAAATTTAATCATTGTCGAGTGGGCCGACAAGGTTCGGGAAATCATTCCCGACGACGCGGCCTGGATAAAATTTGAGTGGATGGGAGAAGAAGAAAGAAAAATAGAAATTAAAAGTATTATTTAAAAAATATAGAATATTTATGGAACAAAATCCTAAAATGATTTCAAAGTTTTATAAAAAATGAGCAAAGGAAACGAAAAAAAATTTATTTTGATCGATTCGCACGCGCTGATACACCGCGCTTTTCATGCTTTGCCCGAGTTGACTACCAAAAAAGGGGAGCGGGTGAACGCGGTCTATGGTTTTGTTTCAATTCTGCTGCGGGTGTTGAAAGAATTAAAGCCGGATTATGTCGCGGCGGCTTTCGATCTGCCGCAGCCGACTTTCAGGCACAAAGAGTTCGCGTCTTATCAGGCAACGCGCGTCAAGGCGCCGGACGAGCTTTATCAGCAGATTGTCAGGGTCAAGCAGATCCTGGCGGCTTTCCGTATTCCTGTTTTTGAAGAAGCCGGTTTCGAAGCCGATGACGTTATCGGTTCTCTGGCGCTAAGGTCGGAAAAAGAAAAACCGGATTTTAAAAATATTATCGTGACCGGCGATCTGGATACCTTGCAGCTCATTAGCAAAAAAACCGCGGTTTTTACTTTGAAAAAAGGCGTCAAAGACACGGTTCTTTACGACGAAAAAGCGGTTTTTGAACGCTACGGCCTTAAGCCCGAACAGATGCCGGATTTTAAGGGTCTAAAAGGGGATCCTTCTGACAATATTCCGGGCGTGCCGGGCATTGGCGAAAAGACCGCCTGTTCTTTGATGAAAGAATTTGGGACTTTGGAAAATCTTTACGGAAAAATCGAGAGCAAAGAAAAGAAAGGGGAAAAAATCATCTCCGAAAGTCTAAAAACAAAATTACTGGAGAACAAGGACCAGGCATTTTTTAGCAAATATTTAGCCACGATCAAAAGAGACGTGGCATTTAAGGTTGATTGGGAAGGGGTTAGATTTGGAGACTATGACGAAAAAGCGGTCGCCGATATTTTGAAGGAGCTGGAATTTTTTTCTTTGATTAATCGGGTGGTTGAATTAAAAGGCGTTAGCAGCGGCCTGGAACCGGAAAAAATAAAAATGCCGGTCGTTGATCAGGATGTTTTTGACCGTTTGGCCGAGGCTAAAGAAGCGGGGATTCTTTCGGATAAAATTTACGAGATCGAAAAAAAACTCGTTCCCGTGATCGACCAGATGCAAAAAAACGGCGTTAAAGTCGATTTGCGGAAATTGGAAGAGCTAAATCAGAATTTTACTTCCCGGATTTCGGTTTTGGAAAAAGAGATTCATGAAATGACTGGCGTGGTTTTTAACGTCAATTCGCCCGCGCAGCTGGCGGAAATTCTTTTTAATAAACTGCAATTAAAAGCCAAGGGCTTGAAAAAAACTCCCGGCAAGGTCGTCTCTACCGCCGCGCCTGAGCTTTTGAAACTGAAGGGCTCCCATCCGATCATTGATCTGATCCTGGAGCATCGGGAGCTTTCAAAACTGAAATCAACTTATGCTGAAGCTTTGCCGGAATTGATCGATCCGGCCGACCAAAGAATCCACACCCAATATGATCAGCTGGGCGCCACCACCGGTCGACTTTCTTCCCGGCGGCCAAATTTGCAAAATATCCCCATAAAAACCGAACTGGGGAATGAAATCAGGAAATGCTTTATTGCCGAAGAGGGAAATTTTCTTCTCTCGGCCGATTATTCGCAGCTTGAGTTGCGGGTTGTCGCCTCGCTGGCCGGCGACAAAAAGATGATTCAGATTTTGAAAGAGGGTCGCGACATCCATCGCGCCACAGCGGCCGAAGTTTTTGGCATAGCGCCGGAAGAGGTGACTGATAAAATGCGCAATTCGGCCAAGGCTTTGAATTTCGGGGTTATTTACGGCATGAGTATTCATGGTTTTTCCGAGGCTAGCGGCTTTGAACGCGCCAAAGCCAAAGATTTCGTGGACAGGTATTTTGAGGAATTCAGAGGCGTGGCTGAGTATATCGAAAAAACAAAAACGCAGGTCGCCAGAGACGGCTACGTCGAAACGATTTTTGGGCGAAAGAGATTTTTGCCGGAAATAAATTCTTCGGCCTGGAATCTGAAAGCGGCGGCCGAGCGGGCGGCGGTTAATTTTCCGGTTCAGGGCGCGGCGGCCGATTTGATGAAAATGGCCATGATCAAGGCGGGCGAGGTGATAAGCGGACAGGAACAGGACATCAGGATGCTTTTGCAGGTTCACGATGAGTTGATTTTCGAGGTCAAAAAAGAAAAAGTGGACGAAATGGCTCCAAAAATAAAAGAAGCCATGGAAAGCGTTTGGGAACTTCCGGCTCCGCTGGTCGTAAAAATAGAAATTGGAAAAAACTGGGGAGAACTCGAGAAGTGGAAAAAATAGAATTTAATTCGTGTTATAATTTAGAAAGCTGAAATCTATCAGCCTTGTTTCAGGGAAAAAGCCAAAAACTAGATCGGGAAGCTGCCGGCGAATGACTTGATTCCCGTTTCCATAATGGAACAATGGTCTTTTTGATTTTGAAAGATCGATCTTTTTAAAAATATTTTATCAGAAATTGTCACGCCGGACGCATTTTTGTGATAAAGCGATCATTATTTGTTCTGTTACGATTTTGATTTAAAATGGATATTCTTGAAAAGAAACAAACCATAGAAGCAGTCAAGACGATCGTAAAAGGACGCTGGTTTTTGATCGGCACGATCTTGTCTCAGGCGATTATCATCACCTTCTTTTTAGAAGGAGTTTCCGTGGCTTCTCTGCGGCAGCTCTCGGTGATTGCTTTTATCGGTTATGCCTATAATTTCGCTTATTGGTTTTATCTCAGGCGGTCTCCCGAAAAAATTTCCGACTGGGGACTAAAAACGGTGAAAGCGATGCAGTTTTTCGTTGATCTGGTTTCGATTTCCGTCATTCTGTTTCTATCCGGAACAACCGATAAAACGATAGCGGTTCTCTATTTCATTTCTTTGAGCGTTTGCATCAGTCTTTATGGAAAAAAAGGGGTCATTGTCGCGGCTTTCTGCACTTCGTTGTTTTTCAGCGCGTTGGTTTTTTTGGAGTTTTACGGATTCTTGCCCGATCCGCCGATCAGGGGAGGCATTGATTTCATTTCTGCCAAAAATAATCAGAACCAACTCATTAAACAGCTGATTGTCTTTAATAATTTTATAATTGCCGCCGTTCTGTTCCTCGTTTTCATGGGAAATCTTTTCCGGCGCAGAGAGAAAGGGTTAATCGATCAGAGGAACGATTTGGTTAAAAAAACTAAACTTTTGACTGATCAATCCGTAGAATTGACCGAGACCAAAAACTGGCTTCATGAGGCCCTTGTCAAATCCGATGCGGCCAGGATTGATTTGCAAGGCACCAAAGAGCAACTGGAAAGAACCAACTTTGATTTAAGGGAAAAAATAGAGGAATTGGAAAAAATGACCCGCTTGACCACGGGCCGGGAATTAAGAATGGTCGAGCTAAAGAAGCAGATAGAGAAACTAAAAGATCAGGACGGTTAAACGATAAATAGATCTCAAGCATACATGAGTTCCAAAAAATTAATTTTGATTTTTGTTGGTTTTTCTCTCTGATTTTTTGGATAAAGCCGATAGAATTATCAGATGATCGGATTTTTAAAAACAAAATTAGCGACAAAAATCTCTCTGATTTATATATCCTTGGGGCTTTTAACGTTGATCGCGATTAATCTAGTTTGGTTTTTGCCATCTTTGGAAGAGATTAAACAAAACGCCGCCTTAATGCAGCTGGAAATCGCTAAGCGGGGGGCTAAAGAAATAGAGGCCTTTCTTTTTTATAAAATAGAGGGCTTAAACCGGCTGACTTATTTTTTGGGAAATCAAGAAAACAAAAAATTAGTTTTAGAAAATTTTTTAAGGAAAGATCAGGCCTTTTTCGAAATCTCTTTAATTAATTATTTTGGCCAAGAGGAGGAGAAAGCTTCCCAATTTCAGATTTTTTCAACCGGTGATCTTTTGAATCAATCCGAAAGCGAATATTTCAAGAAAGCCATTAAAGGCGAAACTTATATCGGGGATGTTCTATTTTCAGAAAATGCTGAACCATTTTTAATCGTTTCCTTTCCTATCTATTCTTCCCAGAAGCAAATAACCGGAGTTCTGGCCGGAAAACTGAATTTGCGCGAAACCTGGCAGGTCGTTTCTGAACTTAAGCTGGGGCAAGTCAGCCGGGCTTATTTAGTTGATCAAAATGGGAAATTAATCGCCGACCCAGATCCATCGTTAGTGCTTAAGAATATTTCAACGATCAATTTGCCTATTGTAAAAAAAGTAATTTCTGAAAAAAAGATCGTTGATGGGTTGGGGTCGGAAAGCAGTTATTTGAATCAACAAAACCAAAAAGTCCTAGGCGTGGCCGTTCCCTTGGAGAGCGTTCCTTGGGCCATTATTATGGAACGACCCGAGGCAGAGGCATATAGCCAGGTAAACAAGAAATTCGCCGTCTTTATTTTTTTATTAGTTCTGGGTGGCGTCTGTCTTATTTTAGTTGGCCAGTGGTTAGGGTATTATGTGACCGAGCCTCTTCGCAAATTAAGCCAGGGGGCCAAAATAATCGGCAGCGGGAATTTAAATTATAAATTAAATATTAAAACGGGAGATGAGACGGAGCAATTGGCCAGCGCTTTTAATGAGATGACCGATCAGCTCAAAGACTCTCATTTCTTTTTGGAAAAGAAAGTTGAAGAAAGGACTGAAGAGTTGAAAGAGCAACGCGATCAGCTGGTTGAAGGAGCTAAAAAATTGATTCAGCGCGACCAGGATCTAAACGAGTTGCGGGGAAAAGAACAATCGGCTTTGGCCGAAGCCAAAGAAGCCAGAATTAGGGCGGAAGAATCGAGAATCGCTACTTTAAATATCCTTGAAGACATCGACGAGGCCAGACAGGCGCAGGAAATGGAGAAAAATAAGGTTCAAGGAGTGATTCGAAGTTTGACTGACGGTTTGATTTTGCTTGACCGTGAAAACGCAATCGACCTTTTTAACCCTCAAGCCGAGAAAATGATTAATGAGAGAAAGGAGAATGTCGTTGGCAAAAAACTTGATCAGCTCGATTCGGTCTTTTTCAAAAAAATCAGCGAAATTTTTCATGCCAAAAAAGGCATTCTGAATAAAGAAGAAATAGTTTTGGGCGATATTGTCCAGGGAAAGGTCATTGAGATAAGTTCGGCCCAGGTTTTGGGAGCTTTGGGCGAGGATATGGGGCAAATTCTTGTTTTGCACGATGTTACCAGGGAAAAAGCAGTCGAAAGAACAAAATCGGAATTCGCGTCAATCGCGGCCCATCAGCTGCGCACGCCCCTTTCGGCCATCAAATGGAGTTTAAGATTGATTTTGGACAAAGATTTGGGTACGATCAGTTCGGAGCAAGAAGAAATTTTGGAAAAAGGATATGAGAGCAACGAGCGAATGATTCGATTAGTTAATGATCTTTTAAATCTGGCCAGGATTGAGGAGGGGAGATTTATCTATAAGGTTTCTTCTATTTCTCTTGTGGAACTGACCGAGCAGCTTATCGGTACCTCTCAGCCGCTGATGGATAAAAAGAAGATGAAATTCGCTTTTAACAAGCCTTCTTTTCCTTGTTTCATCAACGTTGACCGCGAAAAGATAGCTTTGGTCATTCAGAATCTTATCGAAAACGCCATAAATTATTCGCCAATCGGTTCTTTGGTGACAATTTCAATTGGTTGTGATAAAATGGGAATAACTTTCAGCATAAAAGATCAGGGAATCGGCATTCCTAAGAATCAGCAAGCCCGCATTTTTACTAAATTTTATCGAGGCAATAACGCGCTTAGAATGGAAACCGAAGGAAGCGGCCTGGGTCTTTTTATCTGTAAGAATATCATCGAAGCTCATGGAGGCAGAATATGGTTCGAGTCGGAGGAAGGAAAAGGGGCTTCTTTCTATTTTATGTTGCCCAAAACGGCAGAGGCGGCCGAAATGGAAAATCAAACAACACCGTCAAGCCTTCTTAAATCCTCAAAATCCGTCCGCTAAATTAAGCCTTTAAATCAATTTAAATTTAATTCGGTCTGTTTGACCGGGCCAATAATATGAAAAAAATTTTAATAATAGAAGATGAAAAAGTTCTACTGGAAATTTTGCAGAAAAAATTAACCATTCAAGGATACGAAGTTTTCGTTTCTTATAACGGCGAGGAGGGAATCGCGGCCTTGAGAAAAGAAAAGCCCGATCTTGTTCTATTGGATTTAGTCATGCCTAAAAAAGACGGGTTTGAAGTTTTGAAGGAAATAAATGAGAACCCGGAATTGTCCCAAATACCCGTGATTATAATTTCTAATTCAGGACAGCCCGTTGAAATAGATAAAGCGCTAAAAATGGGCGTTAAGGATTATCTTGTTAAGACCGAATTCGATCCCGAAGAGGTCATCGCGAAAGTGGAAAAAATAATTGGCAAAGACGCGGCGATAACGCAGGCTCCGGTCGCTCCCGCTGTCAATCAGCCCGCGGCAGGGGCAGTTGAAAAAGAAGAGGAGCCAACGGGCGACCAAATTTTAATCGTTGAAGATGATCGGTTTTTAAGGGAGCTGATTATCCAGAAATTAAAAGGTGAAAACTATAAGATTGATTGGGCGCTTGACGGAGAGGAGGGCTTAAAAAAGATAAAGGAACAAAAACCAGCCTTGGTTTTACTGGATCTGATTTTGCCTGGAATCGATGGATTTGAAGTTCTGCGGCAGATAAAAAAAGGAGAAGACGCTTCTTTGAGCAAGATTCCCGTGATCATTTTAAGCAACCTCGGCCAACGCGATGACGTTGAAAGAGGAATGGCTTTGGGCGCGGAAGAATTTTTGGTGAAAGCCCATTTTACGCCCGGCGAAATAGTGGAAAAAGTGAAATCGGTTTTGGGAAAAAAATAATATTCGATGAGAAAAAAACGATTCAAGCAGGTTGTTTTTGGACTATTTTTTTTGGCCCTTGCTGGAGGCCTTTTTTTAACATGGCAGATCAGGCGCGGCGTCGAGCTGAAAAAATCCGGGCAGGCCGATGAATTTAAAAATCAAGAAGCGGTCAACGGATCTTCAAGCCCTCTTTCGGGTCTTGTATGCAAAAATGCTGATCGCCGGCCGATTGCCGTGATGCTTTCAGGCGACGCTGTCACGCGACCTCTTTCGGGAATCGGCGAGGCTGATATGGTTTTTGAAATGGCTGTGACCGAGGGAGGGATAACAAGGCTTATGGCAATTTTTGTTTGTAACGAGCCGACACGCCTGGGTTCAGTCAGAAGCGCCAGGCATGATTTCATCCCTTTGGCCCTCGGTTTAGACGCGGTCTACGCCCATTGGGGCGGTTCTCATTTTGCCCTGGACAAGCTCAAGACGGGGATTATTGATAATCTTGACGCGCTTCCTAATCCTTTCAATGCTTTTTATCGTCAATCCGGGATCGCGGCGCCGCATAACGGTTTTACTTCGACGACCAGAATTCTGGCCGCGATTGAAAAAATGGATTGGCGGCAAGAAACGAATTTTTCAGGTTATCCGCATTTAAGCAATGAAGAGATTTCTTCACATGGCTCGGAAAAAATGATTTTAACCGTCAACTATCCTTCTCCTTTTAAGGTCAGTTATGAATATGACCCGGTTGTTAATTCTTACTTTCGATATCGCGATAATCTCAAAGAGATTGATAAAAATACAGGCAAGCAGGTCGAGGCCAAAAACGTGATCATCATGCGCGCCTTGTCTCAACCGCTCGAAGACCAATATAACGATGTTCAGGTCGAAGGCGAGGGCAAGGCGGAGTTCTATTTGAACGGCCGTTTTGAAACCGGAAAATGGGTCAAGGACAGAAAAGATCAAAAAAGCAAGCTTTTCTTTTATAACGAAAAAGACAAGGAAATTAAATTTGTTCCCGGCGCCGTTTGGATTCAGATAGTCGGTCCGGAGGCAAAGGTTGGCTGGCAGTAAAAAATCATGGTCATTTTTCTTTACGGCCCCGATTCTTTTCGGGCCAGTCAGAAATTAAAAGAAATAAAAGAAAGTTATAAAGCCAAGCACAAAAGCGGGCTTAATTTTAGGCAGTTTGATTGGCAGCCGGAAAATTTAAACGATTTGAAAGAAGCGATTTCTTCTGTTTCGATGTTTGCCGAAAAAAAATTAGTGGTTATAAAAAATGCCTGTCGAACGGTCGGCCAGGGCGAACTCCTGGATTTGCTTGAAAAAAGAGGGGCCGCCAAAAGCGATGATTTGATAATGGTTTTTTTTGAAGCAGAGCTGCCTCAAAAAAGCGAACTGGCGGCGTGGCTTTTGAAAAAAGCTGGGTTAAAGGAAGAATTTATTGTTTTTTCAGGCATAAAATTGAATAATTGGGTCAAAAATGAGATCGAAAAAAATAAAGGCAAAATCACAGCTGGTGCTCTGCAGAAATTTTTAGGTTGTGTCGGCGATCTTTGGCAGGCGCAAAACGAAATTTCCAAACTGCTTCAATTCAAAAAAAATGGAGTTATTGAGGAAAAAGACGTTGATTTGCTAGTTCGGGCGAAGCTGGATCCGAATATTTTTACCACAATCGACGCGCTTGCCTTAAGAAATAAGAGTTTGGCTTTTAGATTGCTTCATCAGCATTTAGCCGAAGGGGAAAGCGAAGTATATATTCTTTCGATGTTTGTTTATCAGTTCAGGAATCTTATTTTAATCAAAAGCCTTGTCGAAAACGGTCAAGCCGGTCAGGCCTTGGCTAAAAAAACCGGCCTGCATCCTTTCGTGGTTAAAAAATCCCTGCAACAAGTCAAGAATTTCAGTCCGGAGATTTTAAAAAAAATATATGGGCGGCTTTTAAATTTAGATATTGCTCTGAAGCGCGGACGGATTGAGCCCAAGGCCGCGCTTGACCTGATTGTGGCCGAAATTGCTTCTTGAAAAATAAAAAATAACTCCGCGATCGCGGAGTTATTTTTTATTTATTTATGAGAGCCATGAGTCGGGATTTCTTTCTGGCGGCGGTATTCTTTTTAATGACGCCTCGCTTAGCTGCTTTATCAATGGCTTTGTAGACAGCCGAAATCATGTTTTTGGCTTCGTCTTTTTGTCCGGCGGCCAGCAGTTTGGTTATTTTTTTAGTCAAATCTTTAACTGCTTTTTGCCTGGCAATATTCAGAATCCGGTGTTTTTTTGTCTGTCTTAGATATTTTTTGGCTGATTCTTTGATTGGCATTTATTTAGATCATGCGAGTCTTTCAAATGCTGCGATTTGTAATTGCTTCATTTGTTTCCGTCGCACCCTAAAAGAATAGCAAATTAAGTAATTTTTGGCAAATTAATTAAAAATAAAATTGACACTTGCGTTGAAATAGGTAATGATTGAGTAATCATAGATTTGCTGATTTCTTTAACAAAAAGGAGGTTAAAAAAATGAAGAACAGAGATGGACCTGAAGATATTTCCGGGATTGGTGAGCGAGGAGAAATTAACGAGGCATTTAAGAAAAAGCTGAAAGATCTAGAATGGTTTTTTTCTCGCGTCAAGCTTCTCCTGCCTGTTTTTGCTTATATTTTATGTCTTTTTGTCGGTTTTTTTGTTGATTATGGAAATAGTTATTTTCGGGCTATAGTATGGTTTGGTATTTTTTTAGGCGGTCTGATTTGTTTGGGATTGACATTCATTGTTGAATATCTGTTCATTGGTTTTTTAAAATTTAGGAGGAAAATGGTTTTACAGAAAGGGGATTATTTTGCCAGTAAGTCGGTTCTGGAACGAGATGATTTTTTTCAAGCTGGCGAGAAAGGAGAAATCATTTAGGCGACTCTTTGAAAGGGTCGCCTATTTTTTATCTTGTTTTTTTAATTTTTCGATTTGCGTTTTTAGGCGCATGGCTTCATCAAATTGCAAATTGCGGTTAGCCAGATTCATTTTAAATTCAAGCTCTCTTAAATATTCTTCAAGATAATCTTTGCTTGTTCTTTTTTCGGTCGGTGCTTTGGCGACTTCGACAATGCTGGGTCGGATGGCTTTTTTGATAGCTTCGGGCCGAATATTATATTCTTTGTTGTGTTTTGCTTGAATCTTGCGGCGACGGTTTGTTTCATCGATGGCTTTTTTCATTGATTGAGTTATTTTGTCGGCATACATAATCACTCGGCCTTGCGGATGGCGGCTGGCCCGGCCCATGGTTTGGATGAGCGTGGTCTCGTTCCTTAAAAAACCTTCCTTGTCCGCGTCCAAGATAGCCACCAATTCGACTTCGGGCAGATCGAGGCCTTCTCTTAAAAGATTGATGCCGACCAAAACATCAACTTTGCCCAGGCGCAGATCTTTTAAAATTTCCGGCCGTTCAAGGGTCTTGATCTCCGAATGCAAATATTGGGTTTTAAGCCCCTGATCTTGAAAAAATTCGGCCAGGTCTTCGGCCAGGCGTTTGGTCATAGTCGTCACCAGGACTCTGGCTCCTGACTGGATGGTTTTTTTGGCTTCTCTGATTAAATGGGGAATTTGGTCTTTGGTCGTGCGGACTTGAATGTTTGGGTCAAGCAAGCCAGTCGGCCGGATAAGCTGCTGGATGATGTTTTTCTTCGATTTTCGGATCTCATGTTTTCCTGGCGTGGCCGAAACATAGATTGTCCGGCTGATTCTTTCTTCGAATTCTTTAAATTTTAAAGGCCGGTTGTCCATAGCCGAAGGCAGGCGAAATCCGTAATCAATCAAAGTCATTTTTCTGGCTAAGTCGCCGGCATGCATCGCGTGCAATTGGGGGATAGTCATATGCGATTCGTCAATGAATAAAAGGTAGTCGTCGGGATAATAGTCCATGAGCGTGAATGGCGGCTCGCCGGCTTTGCGGAATTCCAAGTGTCGGGAATAATTTTCAATGCCATGGCAATAGCCGGTTTCCTTGAGCATTTCCATATCAAAATTTGTCCGGCGTTTTAATCTTTCAGCCTCAATGATTTTGCCTTTTTTCTTTAATTGCCGCAGCTGGCCTTCAAGCTCTAGAAAAATATTCTTCATGGCCAGTCCGACTTTTTCTTCCGGCGCCACCCAGAATTTAGCCGGAAAAATCCTGGCGCTTTCGATCTCTGTTTCCGGTCCAGCCTTTAAAATGTTATTGGGCAGGTTTAGGGTTGTGATTTTTTCCAATTGATTGCCGAAAAAATCAAATTTCGTGATTTGTTCGCCTGTGGCGCTCCAGACTTCGACCAAATCCCCCAGGACTCTAAAAGTCCCGCGTTTGAACTCAATGTCTTCGCGCGGATATTGCAGGGAGGTCAAATGTTTTAAAAATTTCTGGCGGGATAAAAGCTGGCCTTTTTTGAATTCCGTGCTCATGGCTTGATACTCTTTGGGCGAGCCAATGTTATAGATGCAGGAAACCGAGGCGACAACAATGGCGTCTTTCCTCGAAAGCAGGGCTTGAGCGGCGGCATGGCGCAGGCGGTCAATCTCGTCATTGATTTTAGAATCCTTGTCGATGTAGGTGTCGGTTTGGGGGATGTAGGCTTCGGGCTGGTAATAATCATAATAGGAAACAAAAAAATGCACCGCATTTTGCGGAAAAAATTCTTTGAATTCCTGATAGAGCTGGGCGGCCAGGGCTTTGTTATGTGAGATGATTAGGGTGGGTTTCTGCGCTTTTTCAATCAAATTGGCCATGGTGAAAGTTTTGCCCGATCCGGTCACACCCAAAAGCGTCTGATTTGAAACGCCAGCTTCTAAGTTTTCTGATAATTTTGTGATCGCCTGTGGTTGGTCGCCCGTTGGCTTAAAAGGGGCTTTAAGTTTGAATTTCATGATGAGTTTTAAGTATATGTTGTGCGTGTCTATAAAGCAAGAAGAGCTAAGTTGACTTATTTTAAATTATAATATATAATATTTTATTCTTTAAAAATTCTAAACGAAAGACTGAAAAAAAGGAGGGGCTGAGATATGATGAATATTTTATGGCTGATTTTGCCGAATTCCTACAAAGGGGGAAGTAGGGGTATTTCTATGCTTCCGATCGGGCCAATGACCGTCATAAACAGCGTTTTGGTCAATTTCAAGATATTGGATTTGAACTTTGATACTCCTTCCGGGGAAGGCCTTGATCGTTTATTGAAGCAGAATTTCGACATGGTGGCTATCAGTTGCGAAATGGACAATTTTTGCGGCTTAGAGGAGATCATTCAAAAGATCAAAAGAACTTCCGGTTCTTTGATTGTCGGGGGCGGGCCTCTGGCCACTTTGGCGCCAGAATTCTATCTTGATATCGGTTTTGATGTCATAGTCATCGGAGAAGCGGAGGTCACTTTCCCGGATTTGATTAAAAACTTATCCGCATATGAGCCGCTTGATCTGGTGCCGGGAATTGCCTGGAAGGAGAACGGAATCATTCAATATTCCGGCTCCAGACCCCAGTTGCAAGATTTGGATCGTTCGCAACCCGCTTATCATCTTTTTCCGGTCGAAAAATACGCGGCTGTTTCGCCGGTTTCGTTGAAAGGCGAAAAGCAGCTGATTATCATGACCAGCCGCGGCTGTGTCGGCCATTGCCGGTTTTGCGCCGGCAAGTATCTGGGCAAGAGAGTGGTCTTTAAGAGCGCGAGAGCCGTCTATGATGAGATGAATTATCTTCTTAACCAGTATGGCATCCGGGCTTTCTATATCGGCGACCCCACCTTCACGCTTGACCACCAAAGAGTCGCGGAGCTCTGTGAGGTATTTCATGGATTATCGGTGAGCTGGATGTGCGAGACCAGGGCCGACATGATTGATGTCAATCTTTTGAAGATGATGGGCGAATCGGGCTGCCAGCAAATCATTTTCGGCCTTGAAAGCGCGTCGCAAACAATTTTGGACGAGGTCGGAAAGGGGATCGAAATGGAACAGGTCCAGCGGGCTATAGAGCTTTGCCGGGCATCGGCGATTGAGCCCGTCGTTTTTGTCCTGTTTGGGCTGCCGGAAGAAACGGAACAGAGCATAGCGGAGACGCTGGACTTTCTTAAGAAACAGAAGGTTTTGGCTGCTCCTAATTTGCTTTGGCCGGTTCCCGGCACTCCCATTTACGAAGACGCGGAAGCCAAGGGGCTGTTACCATCGCTTGAAGAAATGCTTCGGCGTTTTCTAGAATATAACCGCAGTGGCCGCACCAAGCCAATCGCCAATTTGTCCTCGGTTTCAGATGAAGATTTGGGGCAGGCGGTTGTCGAGGTCAGGAAGCTGAATGCTTCATTGTAGAAAGGATCAACAGCTGCAGTTTGTTGAAAAAGATTATTCTTTTTGTGAACTTATGAAGAGGGCGATATAATGCCCTCTTTTTATTGTATTTAAAAAATCCCTGGGATATACTTTAAATATGATTTCTTTGCTCGAAGGAAAAATTGCATTTAAAGCTGAAAAATTTGCCGTGATCGAGACAGGCGGCATTGGTTTTCGCGTCAATTTTTCCGAGAAAACTTTAGGCAAGATACCACAAACCGGCCAAAATATAAGGGTCTGGACCCATCTTTCGGTCAAGGAGAACGGCTGGGATTTGTTCGGATTCTTAAATTATGAAGAAGTTGATCTGTTTGAATTATTAATTACTATCTCGGGGATTGGGCCGAAAACCGCGGCTAATATTCTGGGTAGCGCCTCGGTCGAAGATTTGCAAGAAGCGATCGTTTTAGGAGATGAAACGATCTTGGGCAAAGTTTCGGGCATCGGCAAGAAAGTGGCGCAAAAAATTGTGATTGAGCTGAAAAGCAAGGTTAAAAAACTGGCCAAGGGCACGGGTGAACGATCAAGGATGGCTGATGAGATAGAAATTATTGATGCTTTGGCGACGCTGGGCTATAAAGTTTACGAAGCGCGCGAGGCAATTCGGCAAGTGCCGGAAGATGTAAAAGGAATTGAAAACAGAATTAAGGAGGCGATGAAGCGGCTGGGGAGAAAATAGAATGTTTAAAAGTGGATTAAATGAAACTGAAAAAACAGAATGGAACCGTTTTGTGATCGGGCAAGGCGGCAATTTTTTGCAATCCTGGCAATGGGGAGAATTTCAGAAATCTTTGGGTAAAAATGTTTTTTATTTGAAAAACAATGATTGGCAGGCGTTGGCCATTAAGCATGATTTGCCTCTGGGCAGAAATTATTTATATAGTCCGCGCGTTCAGTTGCGACTCCCCGGTGGTAAATCGTCAATCGAGGAAATTATAAATTTAACGAGAAAAGAGAAATCGATTTTTTTGCGGATTGAACCCGTCGGAACGAACGAAGATGAATTAAAAGAAATCGGTTTTGTTAAAACAAAAGACATTCAGCCGGGTAAAACTTTGGTTTTAGATCTGGGCGTCACTAAAGAAGAATTGTTTTTAAAAATGCACGAAAAAACGCGCTATAACATCGGCCTGGCCGAGCGCAAAGGAGTCAAAATCAGGAAAGCTAAATATAATGAAAATGATTTTGAAATTTTCTGGAAAATAATGAACCTGACCGCCAAAAGGCAGGGGATAAGGATATTTTCGAAAGAATATTACAGAAAAGAAATTCAAATAAACGACGGAGATTTTAAAAACTTTCTATTTATTGCCGAATTTGACGGCAAGCCGATTGCGGTCAATTTGTTGAATATTTTTGGCAAAACAGCGACCTATCTGCACGGCGGATCGGATAATAAATATCGTTCATTTATGGCTCCGCATTTGCTCCAATGGGAGCAAATAAAAGAAGCCAAAACGCAGGGTTGTCAAATTTATGATTTTTGGGGCTACGACGAGCAAAAATGGCCGGGCGTGAGCCGGTTCAAAAGGGGATTTGGAGGCAGAGAGGTCGTTTATCCGGGATGTTTTGACTATCCCATAGATAAGAAATGGTTTTCTATCTATAAAATAGCCAGAAAAATAATGTGATTAAAAAAATTCTCAAAAAAATTATTCCGGATTTTGTTTTCAGCTGGTATCATTTTTGCCTGGCGTATTTGGGGGCGGGGATTTATGGTTTTCCTTCAAGAAAGATGTTTGTAATCGGCGTGACCGGCACGAAAGGGAAGACGACCACTTGCAATTTGCTCTTTCAGATTTTAAACGGCGCTGAAATGAAAGCTGGCATGGCTACGACCGTGAATTTTGGGATTGGGGATAAGCTGTGGATAAACTCCTATAAGCAAACTATGCTGGGCCGATTCCGACTGCAAAAACTGCTCTCGCGGATGGCTTCGGAGGGCTGCAAATATGCCGTAATAGAAACCTCTTCGGAAGGCATTTTGCAGCATCGGCACCGCGCTATTGACTATTCGGCCGCAATACTGACTAATGTTTCACCGGAACATATCGAGCGGCACGGATCTTTTGAAAATTACCGCAGCGAGAAGCTGAAATTGTTTGAAAAAGTGGCGAAAAAAGAAAACGGGACCGGAATTTATAATTTAGATGACAGAAATATCGATTTTTTTCTGGAGCCGAAAATAAAAAATAAGTATGGTTTTGTAAAAAACGCGATGGGCACTCCCCCATCCCAAGAGTTTAAAAAAGTTTTGCAAATAAGCGACATTGAGCTGCCCCCTGCCAAAACCGCTTTTGTGATGGCTGGTCAGAAGTTTGAGATGCCGCTTATCGGCGAGTTTAATGTCTATAACGCCGCCGCGGCCATTTGTTTTGGCTTATCGCAAGAAATTTCGGCTGAGAAAATAAAAAATATTTTGGTAAATGCCAAGCCAGCGCCCGGCCGCATGGAAATAATCAACGAAGGCCAGCCATTCACGATCGTGGTGGATTATGCGCACGAACCAGCTTCGCTGGAAGCGGTTTATAAAAGCTTGAAAATTTTTAATCCAAATAAAATTATCGCGGTTCTGGGCAGCCAGGGCGGCGGCCGCGATAAGGCCAAACGGCCAATTTTGGGCAGTTTGGCCGGCAGCTACGCGGATGTTGTCATTATTACCAACGAAGATCCTTATGATGAGGATCCGGAAAAAATAATCAATGACGTGGCTTTAGGAGTCGCCAATAAAGATAAAATTATCAAGATTATTGACCGGCGTGAGGCGATTAAAAAAAGTTTAAAATTAGCTTCGTCCGGTGATATTGTTGTTATCACTGGCAAGGGCGGCGAAATATCAATGTGTGTGGAAAACGGAAGGAAAATTCCATGGAAAGATTCGAAAATCATTGAAGAGGAATTAAAAAAATAGTTAAATTTCAAAAAACGACTGAATCCGGTCGCTTTTTTGAAAGATCGAAAAATGATATAATTTAATCATGAAGAATTATTCTTCGGCGCGGGCCGGCAAAGGAAAAACCGCTTATAGGACGTCCAGCGTCTTCCGTTATCAAAAATGTCGGCAAATTGCTTTGAAAAAGGCGGAAAAAAATAAGATTAACCATAGGAACTATAAATAAATGGCCAAATTAAAATTTCTGGGCGGGGCAGGCACGGTTTCCGGTTCTTGCTATGTTTTGGAAGCTGCCGGGAAAAAAATAATGATCGATTGCGGTTCATTTCAAGGACCGCCCGAATTGGAAAGAAAGAACTCCGAACCTTTTGATTTTGAAACGGATCAAATTGATTATTTATTATTGACGCATTGCCATCTTGATCATATCGGTCGCCTGCCCATTCTGGTTAAGCAGGGATTTGACGGAAAAATATATGCGACGCCGCCGACGATTGATTTCGTCGAGCTGATGCTTGAAGACAGCCGCAGGGTTCTTGAAGCCAAAGCGCGAAAAGACGCGAGCTTGATTTTTTATCATGAGCCGGATGTCCGCCGGATCATGGCGCTTTTTGAAAGCGCGACCTACCATCAAAAAGTCCAGCTTTCGGAAAATATTTATTTTGAATTTTTCGAGGCGGGGCATATTCTCGGTGCGGTCATTATTCGGATTGTTTTTGACGAAGGATCAGGCGAACGAACCATCGTTTTTTCCGGAGATCTTGGGCAGGATAAGAATTGCATTCTGCGTTCGCCCGAAACCATTGACCGGGCTGATTATGTTTTGATTGAATCGGCTTATGGCGATCGGCTTCACGAAACCCAGCGGGAAACAAAAGATCAGGTTGAAGATGCCATTGAAGAAACGATTTCTCGGGGCGGCGTTTTAATGATCCCGACTTTCGCCATTGAGCGCGCGCAACAGCTTCTTTCTCATTTGAATGAATTGGTCGAAAACAAAAGAATCGGCTCTTTAAAGATCTTTATTGATAGCCCTTTGGCTATCAAAGCGACGCAGATCTACGAAAAATACATGGAATTCTTTAATAAAGAAACTTGCGCGCTGATAAAATCCGGGGATGATATTTTCAAATTTAATAATCTTGAATTTACGCCAACCATCAAGGATTCGAAAAGAATCAACGACTCGCCGCCGCCCAAAATTATTATCGCGGGCTCGGGCATGTCCGAGGGCGGTCGGATCATACATCACGAAGCACGATATTTACCCGATTCCAAAAACACTTTGCTTTTCGTCAGCTATCAGGCCGAAGGAACTTTGGGCCGGAAAATTTTGGACGGAGAAAAAGAAGTGGAAATTCTGGACCAGAAGATAAAAGTCCGGGCCCAAATAAAAAGTATCAGCGGCTACTCGGCTCATGCCGATAAAAAAGAGCTTATTAGCTGGCTTGGCGCCATCCGAAAGCCAATAAAAATGGTTTTTGTGGTGCAGGGAGAAAAAGTTCCCGCTGAGACGCTGGCGCAGACCGTCAGGGACGAAATGGGGGTTGACGCGAAAGTTCCGGAATTAGGGCAGGAAGTCGAGCTGCAATAGATTTTTTGGTTGGAAAAGGATAAAATACAATAATATAATTGAAAATCTATGATTAAAAAACTTGCCTCCAGCTATTTGAAATATAAGATCTGCGTTTCCGGCGCGGCAAAAACGGATTGTTGCGCGGCTGGAGCCCTTGAGAAAGCCAAGGAAATCGGTCGAGAAATCGTTCGGCAAAACGGCGTGCTTGTGACCGGCGCCACCACCGGTATTCCCTATTGGGCCGCGATCGGCGCCAAAGAAGAGGGCGGAATTTCTATCGGATTTTCGCCGGCTGCCTCAGAAGTCGCGCACGTAAAAACTTATCGTTTGCCAATTGATTATTTTGATATTATCGTTTATACGGGTTTTGAATACTCGGGCCGCAACCTTCTTTTAACCCGCGCCTCGGACGCCGTGGTGATTGCCTGCGGTCGGATGGGAACTCTTAACGAATTTAGCATCGCTTTTGAAGATCAGAAACCAATCGGGATCTTAATCGAAACCGGAGGCATGTCCGATCATATTGAGCAGATCGTTGAATGGGCTCGCCGCGGCTCCGGGAAAATCGTTTACGATTCCAATCCCAGAAGTCTGATTGAAAAATTGATTGAATTGATTGAAAAAGAGAAGGTGGTCAAGATTGAAAAAAGGCCTTTTATTCCCGCCATATCTGAAGTGGAAAAATAAAATTGTAATTGAATTTAATTTATAAGGCGGTTGTAAATTCATAAATAATTTTTCTTTATTTGCAAAATTATTAATTTGGTAAAGCTCCGAAAGGAGGTGAAATAAATGCCAGAAGAAAAATTAATCGGCAGAATCTCTCATTTTTTCAACAATATCAGCGTTGGGATTATTGATCTTTCTGATTCGTTAGCCGTCGGCGATAAGATCCACATTAAGGGCGTCAGCACGGATATCGAGCAGATGGTTGACTCAATGCAGATAGACCGCAAGGATGTTCCGAGCGCCTTCTCGGGCGAGGTTGGAATAAAAGTCAGTGGGAAAGTAAAAGAAGGCGACGAAGTTTTCAAAATCGTATAATTTATGCTCAATAGAAACTTTTTTTACGCGCTTTCAACTTTGGTTGGAATGATCGTGGGCGTGGGAATTTTTGGCATTCCCTATTGTTTCGCTCAGGCCGGAATTATGACAGGCTTTTTTTATTTGGGCGTTCTGGGCGCGATGGCTCTTTTGATTCATCTTTTTTACGGCGAAATCGTTTTGCGCACCGAGGGCGATCATCGGCTGGTCGGCTTTGCGGAAAAATATCTTGGCCGCGCGGGAAAAAGAATCACCGGGGCGGTCATTATTTTTGAATTCTACGGCGCCATGCTGGCTTATTTAATCGTGGCCGGGCAATTCTTAAATCTGTTGTTGGGCCGGTTCTTTGGCGGCGGCGATTTTTCCTGGACGATTGTTTTTTTTATCTTGGGCGCGGCGGCGATATTCTTTGGTTTAAAAACTATCGGGGTGATTGAGTTTTTGATGACTTTTTTATTAATTATCGTGGCTGGTATTTTCATATATCAGGGCGGGATAAGGACCGATTTAATCGATTTTACGACAGTCAATTGGGCTAATTTCTTTTTGCCCTACGGCGTCATCCTTTTTGCCTTGACCGGCGGCGCGGCCGTACCGGAGATGCGCCATATGCTCAAAGGGCAGGAAAAAAAGCTGAAGACAGCTATAATTATCGGAACTTTAATTCCTGTCTTAATCTATGCTGTTTTTGCCTTGAGCGTTGTCGGCGTTTCGGGGGGTCAAACGACGAAAAACGCGATTGAGGGCATGATTCCTTTTTTGGGTGAAAAAATAGTGATTATTGGCGCGGTTTTTGGGTTTCTGGCCGTGATTACTTCCTTTTTGGTGGTCGGATTGAATCTACGGCAGATTTTCCATTGCGATTACAAAATTAAGAAAAAGCTGGCCTGGTTTTTGGCCTGTTTCGTGCCTTTGGCCGGTTTTATTTTCGGTTTAAACAATTTTATCGCCGTTATCGGATTTATCGGCGCGATCGCCGGCGGGCTGGAGGGGATATTATTGATCCTTATTTATTTAAAGGCCAAAAGAACCGGTCGCCCGGCTTATTCTTTGCGTCTGCCCGCCTTTGTTCCCTGGTTGATGATGGCGACTTTTGCCCTGGGCATTATCTATCATTTCATCTATTTGGCGGAATAATCGCCTCTGTTTGTCATTCCGGCCCTGAGCCGGAACCCAGTTTTTTTGGAGCTGGATTCCCGCTTTCGCGGGAATGACAGAAAAATGTTAGAAAAAGCCGAAAGAATATTTTTTTATCTTTTTGTTTTTTTTCTGCCTTTTCAGACGCGGGCGCTCTTGAAATCTTTTAGTCAGCCTTTCAATGAATGGACTTCAGTCTCTTTTTATCTGACCGACCTGCTGGTGCTTGCGGTTATTTTTTTATGGATAATAAGAATCATAAAAAAAGAGGGTTTTTTAAAAATCGGTAAAACCGAGATAGTTTTATTTTTGTTTTGGCTGGTCGGCGCTTTATCAATCTTTAAAGCCGAAAACAGCTGGTTGGCAATTTTTCGGGAACTGAAGCTGGTTGAATTCGTTTTTTTGTTTTTGTATTTAAAGAATAATTTTAGTATTTATTCTTTAATTCCCTGGAAAGAATCGGGGCAAGCTCGAATTGAGAAGCTGGCCTTAGTCATAATTTCTTCCGGTCTGTTGCAGTCCCTGATCGCTATCGGCCAGTTTTTTCGGCAAAAAAGTTTTGGCTTGAGTTTTTTGGATGAATCGCCGCTGGCGTCTGATTTGTCGGGTGTGGCAAAAATATCCGTTGAAGGATCGCAAATGATCCGTGGTTATGGCCTGACGCCGCATCCTAACGTTCTGGCCGCTTTTTTGGTTTCGGCTATCTTCGTTTGTCTATATTTGATGATCGGTCGATTCGGAAAAAATAAACTGACGGATTTGGGTTTTTCGGGTGCGTTATATGTTTTAATGCTCGGTCTGGCCGTGACTTTTTCTCGGACGGCGATTCTGTTCGGCCTGCTGGCGGTTTTTGTCTGGCTTTTTTATTTATTTTTTAAAGAAAAATATAGAGCTTTAATTTTAAGAACGGCGCTTGTTTTTTCCGTTATTCTGCTTTTTTTAACCGTTGTTTTTTGGCCTTTAATCTCAAATCGGTTCGATTCAAATTTAGTCTTAGAAGGACAAGCATATGATTTAAGGGTTTTTTACAATAAAACCGCGCTTGAATTTATAAAACACAATTCTCTTCTTGGCGTTGGTATTGGAAATTTTGTGCCTTTTTTCATGGAGAAGGAAAAGCTGACGGAGGCCTGGATGTATCAGCCGGCGCATAATCTTTATCTTTTGATCGGTTCGGAAATGGGAATTTTGGGCTTGGCGGTTTTTCTGATTTTTTTAGTTCTGGTTATGGTCGGGTTTTATAAAAACGCCTTTAAAAAGCCCATTTTTTTTGGCATTTTTCTATTGACTGTCAGCTATTTGCTATTCGCTGCCTCGGATCATTATTTCTGGACGATTCAGCAGGGCGGATTGATGTTTTGGGGGCTTTTGGGTATAATGGCCGGCAAGAGTGGTGAATAGCTTTTGGCGTATAGCTTATATCAAGAGTATTTTAGTTTTGGGTTTGCCATTTGCCATAAGCTATTAGCTCGCAGAAGGTCTCCATAGCTCAGCGGAAGAGCGCTTCCCTCCGAAGGAAGAGGCCAGAGGTTCAAATCCTCTTGGGGACACGGTAAAAATAAAAAAAAGGAGGGAGAAAGTATGAGGTTCTTTAGAGGAATTTCTGATGAATCCGCGGTTATTCTTAATGGTGTTTTGCCTAATAGCAATATTGCTTTTTCTGCTCCAGTCGAATTTTCTTCAAGAAACTCGGGGGTTTTCATTGAAGGAAATTTAGAACAATTAAGAATCCTTCACGGGCCGTTGTTGGATCTTTTAAAGCGTACGGTCAAAGACGCTCTTTTTGGGGAATGGGTTGGCCTAAGTCCGGCTAACGAAGAAAATCCGCGGATGATCTTCCATTACACGGCCGCGGAAAAAATCGATAAAATTAGGATTTTGAGTGCTGTTTTGCCAAGTCATTTGGCCAGATTTTGCAATTTGTGCTTGACACCGTTTTCCAAGATAACTGTAAAAATCGGAGGGAGGATTGCTTGCGAGCAATATGTTGTTTGGCCGCCCTATTTTACTAGCGGCAAAATCCTTTTCAGTGAACCATCGGGCAAGATTGTTCCAATCCGTTGAACCAACTTGATAAAAGCTAACGCCACACTTTTTGGGTGTGGCGTTTTTCTTTTTTTAAAAAGCGTGATAAGATTCAGAAAAGAAAAGCGCCAAACTAGGAGGTTTGGATTTTTTTATGAAACGCGAAATTGCACTGAAAATTTTAGATGATGTCAGAGAGAATTACGACCAAGCCGCTGAAGATGTCTCGCGTTCAAGGAGGCCGGCGATGGAAGAATTCGGTCAATTGGCAAATTACGCAAAGATAGGCGATAAGATTCTGGATTTGGGATGCGGCAACGGGCGATTGGTGGAAATTTTTCAAGGCAAAATAATCGAATATTTCGGGCTGGATAATTCGCGCAAGTTGATTGAAATCGCCAAACAAAAATTTCCCAGCCAGGAATTTAGGGTTTTTGACGGGATCAAAATCCCCTTTCCGGATAATTTTTTTGACAAGGTTTATTGCCTGGCGGTTTTGCACCATATTCCAGGCAATCAGCTTCGCCTCGAATTTATAAAAGAAATAAAGCGCGTTTTAAAAAAAGAAGGAAAGCTTATTTTGAGCGTTCGATATTTATGGCAAAGAAAAACTTATTGGCGTCTGATTTTAAAAAATGCGGCCAAGAAAATAGTCGGCCGGCTTGACCTGGATTTCTTTGACCTTTTTGAAAAATGGAGGGGCGCGCAGCGAAGATATTTTCACAATTTCCGTAAAGGGGAACTGAAAAAATTGATTAAAAGATCAGATCTGAAAGTTGAAGACCTGTTTTTTTTGAAAAGAAGGAATAAAAATCTATTAGTCGTGGCAAAGAAGTAAAAAATCGTAAAGCTATGTTTATCGCCGATTTTCATATTCATTCAAAATATTCCCGCGCCACTTCGCGCGATATGGATTTGGAACATCTTGAGCAATGGGCCAAAATCAAGGGCATAAAAGTCATGGGCACGGGCGATTTCACGCACCCGGCCTGGTTCAAGGAAATTGCCTCAAAGCTTGAACCCGCTGAACCGGGGCTTTTCAAACTGAAAGATCTCTATCAAAAGATGGCCAAAAAAGACGACATAGCTTGGTTTCTTCCGGTTCGGAAACCGGAAGAAGTCAGGTATATTTTGACCACCGAGCTCTCCTGTATTTATTCAAAAAACAACCGGACAAGGAAGATTCATTTGATGATTTTTGCGCCGAACCTGGAATTTGTGGAGAAATTCAATGCTAATTTAGGCTGGCTGGGAAATTTAAAATCGGATGGACGGCCGATTTTGGGCATTGATGCCAAGGAGGTAGCGAAAATTGTTTTGAATCTTTCATCCGAGGCCGCGGTTATCCCGGCTCACATCTGGACGCCGTGGTTTTCAATGTTCGGCTCGATGTCCGGCTTTGATTCGGTTCAGGAATGTTTTGAAGAATATAGCCGTAATATTTTTGCGGTCGAGACGGGTTTGTCTTCTGATCCGGCCATGAATTGGCGTATTTCAAAGATCGACGGCATAACCCTGATTTCTAATTCAGATTCTCACAGTCCGCGCCGCATCGGTCGGGAAGCTAATATGTTTGAAGGAAAAGAATTGTCATACCGTCGGTTGATGGAGGCCTTGCGCCTGGGCGCGCGAGCGCCGCAGAGCGCGCCCATGAAGATGACGGGCACAGTCGAATTTTTTCCCGAAGAAGGTAAATACCATTATGACGGCCACCGCGTCTGCAAGATTGTTTTTGATCCGGTGGAAACCAAAAATCATAAAAACAAATGTCCGGCCTGTGGCAAAGGCCTGACCATCGGCGTGATGAACCGGGTCGAGGAAATGGCTGACAAGGCCAGGCCGGCCGGTTTCAAGCCGGAAAAAGGCGTCTTGCCCTATTTGTCTCTGATCCCTTTGGAAGAAATTATTGCCGATGCTTTTGATTGCGGCGTGGGCACACGGGCCGTGGAAAAAGAATATCAGACCTTGATTAACCGTTTCGGCAATGAGTTTAATGTTTTGATGAACGCGCCGGAAGGCGAGCTGAAAAACGCCGCTACTTCGCAGGTGGCCGAAGGCATTTTGCGCGTGCGGCAAGGCAAGGTTAAAATTGAGCCTGGCTATGACGGAGAATACGGAAAAGTAAAAATTTTTGAAAACGGCGAGCAGAAGAAATTTTCCAAACAGAGCTGTTTGTTTTGATTGACAAAAATTTAGAAATTATTTAATATTTTTTAACAGAAAGGAGGGCTTGTTTGATAAGTTCTTAAAAAAATAATCTCGGAACGGAAAGGAGGAAAAGTTTTTTGGAATTGTGTCTGGAAGTGATTTTTGATTTTTCGGAAGTTGTGAATGAAAGAAGGAGGATGGAAATGGAGGCAAGAAAAAGGATTATTTTTCCGGTGGACGTGCCAACTGCGGAAGAGGCGCATAAATACATCATTCTTTTCAACGGACTGATCGGTGTCGTGAAGCTCGGGTTCGAGATCATTGCGCATGCGTTTCTTACGGGCGCCCAGATTTTCAAAATGGTGCTCGAGGAGACAGATCTTGACGTCATGTTTGATATCAAAGGCGATGACATCCCTCAGACGATCGCGGGGTTGGCCAAACAAGTGGCCCTTTACGGCCAAAATCGTATTTTCGGCTTCACTATTCATTGTAATGCCGGCAGGAAAGCTATCCAGGATGCTGTCCAGGCTGTGAAAGACAATTTTAAAGGTCCTAATCCGCCGATGGTGATCGTCGTGACCCTACTGACCTCTCTGAATGAGAGCGATTTTGAAGATTTGGATATCAAAGCCCA
>JAQUNU010000006.1 GCA_028717445.1 Candidatus Portnoyibacteriota bacterium
TTCTTCTTTTCTCAAAGAAAATCAAATTGCGTAAAAAAGGAACCTTAGGCCAAAATATTGATCATTTTTTTAATTTTTTTGAAATACTAAGCAAAAACCCGAAAACCTTTCTGGCTATTACGGCTTTAACGGCAATATCTTGGCTTTTCGTGTTTGTCAGCGTAAAATTAACCTTTATGGCCGTGGGCGCCAGTATTCCCGCAGCGGTAATTTTAGCCCTGCAACCGATAGCTATTTTTTTCGGCTTAATCCCCTTCACGATATCCGGCATCGGCACCAGAGAACCGGCAACGCTTATTTTATTTTCCGGCATGGCCCCAGGCGCTTCGATATTGCTCGCCGCCTTTATTTATTCTTTTTTTGTCGCTTTTTTACTGCCCCTCCTTTGTCTGCCTTTTTTTATTCTTAACTTAAAATACAGCTTCCATCAAAAAATCTAAAAATAACATGCAAAATAAACCCCCTATTTCAATCATTATTCCGGCTTTCAACGAAGATAGCATCGTCGCGCAAACCATTTCCGCTCTTCAAAAAGAACTTAACGCTCAAAGCATCCGATACGAAATAATAGCGGTCAATGACGGCTCATCCGACAAAACAAAGGAAATACTCGAAAAAACGCCAGGGATTAGATTAATCAACCATCCGTATCAAAAAGGATACGGGGCAAGTCTTAAAACCGGAACCGAAGCGGCCCAAAATGAATGGCTTCTCTTTTTCGACGCCGACGGCCAGCATAACCCAAAAGATATTTCCCTCTTTTTTGAACAAACGACTGACTATGAAATGATTATTGGCGCCAGAAACGGCTATCAGGGTCCGGCTTGGCGGCAACCGGGTAAAAAACTCATCAGAATTGTCGCCAGTTATCTGGCCGAAAGAAAAATTCCCGACTTGAATTGCGGCTTTAGAATGATTAAAAAAAGTCTTTTCTTAAAATATAAACATCTTTTTCCGGATGGCTTTTCCCTCAGCACGACCTCGACTCTGGTTTTCATAAAAGAAAGCCGAAATGTCAAATTTATTCCCATCAAGATCGGCAAACGAGTCGGCAAAAGCTCCCTCAAACCCTATGACGGCTTCCGAGTCCTGATTTTGGTCACGAAGCTGATTATGCTGTTTGATCCTTTGAAAATTTTTCTGCCCGTTTCTTTGACCGGTCTTTTTGCGTCTCTTGCATGGATGAGCTATTTTTTAGTGACCACCGATTTTTCTTTAATTCCAAAGTCAAGCGGTTTCCTCTTTCTTTCTTCCCTGCTTATTTTTCTTTTCGGCCTTCTGGCCGACCAAATAGCCGCCATAAGAAGAGAGATTCACGAATGAACGAAATAAAACCCAAAATAATCCTGACTTTTGATCTGGAATACTGGCACGAATCCATTTTCCTGAAACGATATTTATCCGGGGCAATCGAAGAGAATATTTCCGAATCAGTTAAAGACCTGCTGGCGCTTTTGAAAAAATTCAATGCTTCGGCCACTTTTTTTATTTTGGGCAAATTGGCGGAAAAATATCCCGAAGCAGTCAAAGAGATCTCCCTTGGCCATGAAATTGCTTCACACGGCTTCTCTCACTTGCCTCTCCATCTTTTAAATGAAAAAGAATTTGAAGAAGAAATCATCCAGACCAACGCGATTTTAAAAAATATTACCGGTCAAAATCCTTCTGGATTCAGGGCTCCGGCTTTTTCCCTAAACAAAAAGACTTCGTGGGCCTTAGATGTTTTAATCCGACAGGAATTTAAATATGACTCGAGCGTTTTCCTTTTTAAAAACGGGATTTACGGCGAAACGGATTTTTTGGCCGTCTCAAGACCAAATCTAAAAAGTTTGCCGCCCGCGGTTTATAAAAAATCTTTTTTGAAAATTCCCGTGGCCGGAGGAATCTATTGGCGCTTTCTGCCATATTTTATTTTCAAATTCTTTATTAAAAGAATGGCCAAAAAAGAGACGCCGGTGATCTATTTTCACAACCACGAGCTTTTTGGCATTAATAAACAGATCAAAAAGAACATAAAATGCCCATTCTGGAAAAAATGGCTCAAATTCAAAGGAGTGGGGAATATCTTGAAATTTGAAAAATTGCTAAAAGATTTCCAATGCGTTTCGATAAAAGAACGTTTTAATCTATGAAAATTGTCCTGATAAATCCGCCGACCGCCCAGACCATCCAAAGCGTTATGCCAAAAATTCTCGAAGAAGGGTTGGATTTTTTACCGCCCTTGGGATTGATGTATGTGGCCGGATTTTTGCAAAAAGAAACCGATTATGAAGTCAGCATTATCGACGCCCAAGTTGAAGGATTCAGCCATGAAGATTTAAAAGAAATTCTTCGCGCAAAAAAACCTGATGTCGTCGGAATGACTGCCATGACCTTTACGCTGATCGATGTTTTAGAAACCGTCAAAATAGTAAAAGAGCTAAATCCGACCACAAAAATTATCTTAAGCGGCCCGCATGTGGCAATCTACCCCGAAGAAACGATCAATCTGCCTGGAGTGGATTTTTTAGTGCTGGGCGAAGGAGAAAAAGCGATCAAGCCCCTGCTCGAAAATTTAAACGATAAATCCCGGCTCGCCCAAATCAAAGGGCTTGTTTTCAAAGATGGCGGGAAAACCATTAACACCGGCCGCGCCGATTTGATCGAAAATTTGGATGAAATTCCTTTCCCGGCCAGACATCTGACGCCTTATCAAAAATATTTTTCCGTTGTCTCCTCAAACAAACCAGTGACCACCATGTTTACCAGCCGCGGGTGCCCGTATAAATGCCTGTTTTGCGACCGGCCGCAGCTGGGAAAGAACTTCCGGGCGCGCTCCGCAAAAAACGTCGTTGACGAGATGGAGGCTTGCGAAAAAATGGGCATCAAAGAAATCTTCATTTATGACGACACTTTCGCGGTCGACCGACAGCGCGTGCTCGATATCTGCCAAGGCATAAAGGAAAGAAACCTGAAGATTGCCTGGGACATCCGCACGAGAGTCAATACAGTTGATGAAGAAATCCTGAAAAATTTAAAGGGAGCAAATTGCCAAAGAATCCACTACGGCGTCGAGGCCGGCACCCAAAAAATCCTCAACGTATTGCGAAAAGGAATCACGCTCGAGCAAGCCAAGAATGCTTTTGATTTAACCAGAAAAATCGGCATCCAAACCGCCGCCTATTTTATGATCGGCTCGCCGCAGGAAACCAAAAAAGATATCTTGGCCACGATAAAATTCATGAAAAAAATAAATCCCGATTACGCGCACGTCACCATCACCACCCCATTCCCAGCCACTGATTTATACGAACTGGCCGCAAAAGAAGGAGTTATAAAAGACGACCCCTGGCGGGAATTTGCCCAAAAACCTTACGGCGAATTCATCCCCCCTATCTGGGAAAAAGAAATTAGCCGTGATGAATTATTTAAACTTCTAAAAAAAGCTTATCGCTCTTTTTATTTTCGCCCCAATTTCGTTTTAAATAAAATCAGCCAGCTAAAATCGACGGGTGAATTTTTTAATAAAGCCAAAGCGGCTTTTAAACTTCTCAAAATATGAACGAAATCCAAAAAGATTTTTGGTTCAGCCAATCAAGGATGAAAAGACGCTCCCCTTTTCACCCGGCCGTGGCCGCTTTCGTGGAACCAAAGGTTAAATTTTTAGTTAAAAATATTTTTCCTTCTCCCACCATGACGCTGCTTGACGTCGGCTGCGGTAATGGCTATTTTACCTGTCATTTGGCAAAATTCTTCGATGTTACCGGCCTGGATTTTTCCCCTGTCATGCTCCAAAAAAATCCTCATAAAAAACTAGTGCAAGGCGACGCGAATGTTCTGCCCTTCGGCGATAAAAGCTTTGACGTCGTTTTTTGTTCTGATTTATTGCATCATCTGCCGGATCCGGAAAAAGCCGTCAAAGAAATGACCAGGGTGGCTAAAAATTTTGTCGCCATTTCCGAGCCCAACCGAAACAACCCGCTCATGTTCTTGTTCGGCCTCCTGAAAAAAGAAGAACGCGGCTCGCTTAAATTCACAAAAAAATTCTTGTCTAAAATTCTTGCCGCCCAAGGGCTCCGCTTGGAGAAAAGCCTGATTTCCGGCATGATTTTTCCCAACAAAACGCCCAGAATTATGGTGCCATTTTTTAAAATTTTCGATTTTAATTTTCCTTTCGGCTCTTATATAACAACGATTTCAAAAAGATGAAAATAATTTTGGTTAACCCTCCCTATACCAACTTTGAAGGCATCAAGGAATCCGGCGGACATATGTTTCCGCTAAGCTTGGGTTATCTGGCTGCCTACAGTCGTCAAAAACTAAACGATTGCCAATTTAAAATCCTCGACACTGAAGTTTTAGGAATGAATTACGAACAAATAAAAGAAAGAATCTTGGAAGAAAAACCGGATTTTATCGGCTTCACCGCTCCCACCCCCACAATGAAGCATGTTTATAAAATAACGGAAATTATAAAAAATGAATTGCCCAATTGTCATATAAACGCCGGCGGAATTCACCCAACCGTCATGCCGGAAAGGACGCTTAAAGAATCAAGGCTTGATTCGGTCATCATCGGCGAAGGCGAAATAACTTTTTACGAACTGCTTAAGGCCCTGCAAGAAAAACAAAGCGATCTCTCAAAAATAAACGGCCTTGGCTGGAAAGAAAAAAATCAAAAAATCATCGTGAACGCGCCAAGAGAAATGATCCAGGATTTAGATATTCTGCCTTTTCCCGCCCGCGACCTTTATGATCTTGATTCTTATTATTCTGCTCCGACCAAAAAAGTCAGCGATTTTAAAGCGACCCCCATTTTAACCAGCCGCGGCTGCGCTTTTAGATGCATCCATTGCCCTTCTTCGACCATCTGGGGCGGCAGAGTTCGCTATCGCTCGGCCGATAATGTTATTTCTGAAATTCTGGAATGCGTTGAAAAATACGATTTAAGAGAATTTAATTTTTTCGACGACACTTTTACCTTAAATCCGCAACGGGTCAAAGAAATCTGCCAAAAAATCATCGACTTAAAGCTTGAAATCGCCTGGATAAGCTTTTCCCGCGTCAACACTATTAGCCCGGATCTTGTTTCAATCATGAAAAAGGCCGGCTGCAAGAAAATTTCTTTCGGGCTCGAATCAGGCTCGCAGGAAGTCCTGGATAAAATGAGGAAAAACGCCACGATCGAGATGGGCCGCCGGGCTGTCGAAATGGTCCGGACCGCGGGCCTTGAAGTCCACGCCAGCTTTATGCTCGGCAATGTCGGCGAGACCATGGAAACCATCAAACAAACAATCGCCTTTGCCAAAAGTCTGGATCTTGATAACGCCACTTTTTTCATTACCACGCCCTACCCCGGAACCGACCTTTACGAAATCGCCAAACAACTTGATAAAGAAGTGGAATTCCTGCCCTGGGAGAATTTTGCGCCCCTGACGAACACCCAGCCGATCCTGGTTCAAAAAAATGTTTCCGCCTCTGATCTTATCAAATGGCAAAAAAAAGCCTTCATCGCTTTCTATGTTCGGCCAAAATATATTCTGCATAAATTAAAACAGCTGAATTCCGCCGATGCTTTTAAAATGATTATTGAAGGCTTCCGGGTTTTCTTGAGAATTCTAAGAAAAAAATAAATCGTCAATAAAAAAACACCTATCATTTACGGGGTGTTTTTTATTTTCAACAAATATTTAAAAACTAGGCGTTTAAAACGCGCTCATATAAACTAATCTGTTTATCGATCAAATCTTTCTGATTGTATTTTTTTAAAATGTGTTCGCGTCCGAACCTCCCCATGCCCGGCCAAAGCTCCGGATGATCCATCAGATATATAATCTTATCGGCCAGCGCCTCAAAATCGCCTTCTTCAACCAAAAAGCCACACTTCCCTTCGATTACCTGATCGGGAATGCCGCTGTGCCTGGTTGAAATGACTGGCAGGCCGGTCGCCAGCGCCTGCGAAATAATCGTGTTCATGTTTTTTTCCGGCAAATTATAACGTAATATCTTGGCTCGTTCCAGCGATTATATTTGACAACCTGCGGCCCTTTGGCCAACCAATACAGATCAATCCTTCTTTTTAAAATATTCTCTTCCACGAAATGGGCTAATTTCCTGACGATTGAAATATTATAGATCTTTTTTATAATCCTCTGTCCGTAAACGTTAAAATCAATAAATTCAAACCTTCTTAAAATATCTAAAAGCTCTTTTTCGACATATTCGATAATATGGAATTTATAATGGGGCTTCTTGGAAAAAGGCGAAACGACTTTGCGGTTCGGCGTCGAAATAATAAATATTCCGCCCGGCTCCAAGACTCGACCGATCTCCGAAAGATAGGCATCCCGGGTTGATGCATCCAGATGTTCGATCGTTTCAAAGCTCACAACCATATCAAAGTAATTGTCGCCAAAATCAAGTCTGGCGGCGCTGCCGCAAATAAATTCCACGCCCTCTTTGGCGTAATTTTCTCTGGCGTGACTGATCGCTTCAGCCGAATGATCGACGCCAAAGACTTTTTTGGCGCCTGCTTCCTTGATCATGGCGCTCCCATAGCCCGTGCCGCAGGCCACGTCAAGGACAATTTTGTCCTTGACCATTTCCCTGATAAATCCATAACGCGTCAGATGGTCTCTGTTGTTACGTCTCCTGCTCACTTCTCCCAAGAGCGCTTGTTCACCGGTATATTTCATTTTCTATTATTTTAATTATTCCATATCCCCGTCTTTGGCCGTTTTCGACGGCTGGACGAAAAAATGCCTGTCCATAAAAATTTTCAAAATATCCTCGATTGGCATATAACCCTTAAATTTAATCTCTTTTTTTACATTCAATTCCGCCGCCAGAGCGTGAATTTCATCGCGCAATGGGCCGTCGCCAATAATTTCGCACTCAAAGGGCCTGACCGATTTTTCATTAACAATCGCCAGCGCCTTCAATAAATCATCGAATCCTTTTTTTTCAACGAATCGGCCGACTGAAACTATTTTAACCGGCTCGCCTTCGTTTAATTTTCTTTCTTTAAAAGTATATGAATCGGCATCGATCCCGGGCGGCAAAATTTCAATCTTTTCAGCCGGAAAACCCTGTCCGATTATTCTTTCTTTCATATCTTGGGACATAACAATAAAAAGAGAGCATTCTTTCTTTAAGCGGTCGTAATAATTGGCTGGCTTTTCCTTAAAAATATGGCTGACATCATAACCGTAAAAAGTGGTCATAAATTTTTGTTCAAGCCCTAGAATATCACGGATAATCAAAAATTTGTTGGCAATCGGCCCAAAATGACAATGCATCAAATCGAATTTCTTTCCTAAAAACGGCTCAACCCAAAAAAGAAGCTTTAAAGAAAGGGCATTTCTTCCATATTTCTTAAAATTTAATACCCTTGAAAGAATTACCGGCCGGGCAAATAAAATATGAATGAATTTAGGAATCGCCGCCAATATTCTTAATAAAAAATTATTCGGATAATCAAGGAAATGAGTCCACTTTTCCATTTTATACTCAAAGTATCGGCGCGGCGTGCCCTCGTTGACCAATTTTTTCAAGGCAAAAATCTCTACATCAACGCCCCGATCTTGCAGGTCCGCCATCTTGTCAACCAAAAAAGTTCCGCAATAAGGGAAATCTCCAAAAAGCATAGCTATTTTCATTTTTTCGCGACCTGTGAATTTGCCAATAGAAACCATATTGGTACTTAAAATCGATGATTATCGATTTATTTTTTTCTTAAAATTAAAGTGAAGCCGTTTTTTATGGTTTTATAAAAACCGGTTTTTTCCGCCAGCGTTTTAATAATTTTCAAAAATAAGCTCGCGAAAAAGAATTTTGAATCCCATCCTTCGTCAAATGATCCAGCCCGATAACGATAGACCAGTTTTTCCACTTGATAGTCTTTTGAAATAGGAGAAAATGTCAAATTATTTCCTCCCGAACAAAAATAGTCAATAAACGCTTGCGGATTATACGGTTTTATATGACTTAGGTCTTCATAAAAACCGGGCCACAAAAGCGGAGCGCTTATCGCCAAAATGCCCCCCGACGCCAAAACTCTATCGATTTCGCGCAGAAAACCATGAAGCCCCCCGGGGGTTAAATGTTCAAGTATATGAGAGCAATGCATGAAATAAATTGAAGCGTCAGGAAAAGGAAGCGGACCTGAAGCGTTATAAAGAATCGCGTTGCCATGGTTTTTGCTTAAATTCTCGACCGTTTCCTTGTTGCCGTCAAGCAAAAAAAGATTAGGACATTTTGATTGGGCTTTTAGAAATCTCGCGAAACCCCCGTCTCCGGCTCCAATATCAACAACAAGTTCGTCGCCCTTAGGCAAATATTTTGAAGCTAAATCAAAAAACGGCTCCCGTTTACTAGAAAGATATTCTCCTTTTAGAATATGCGATTTTCGCCAATTCCTGATAACTGACAATAATTTCATTTTAAAATAATTCCAAAATTTCGATATGCGCAATCAAATTTATGTTTATTTTTAACCAAAAATTCTTTAAATGCGTTATTCCAGCCAATGTCGTCGGAAAGCAAAAAACCGGCTAAAGGAATTTTCGGCCAAGCCGCTTCAAATTCAAATTTCATATTTTCATAGCTATGTTCGCTGTCGTGATAAAAAATATCTATTTTATCAAATTTACCGATCAGCCCGGGAAGTTCTTTTCTTGACTCTCCCAAAATCAAAGTCCAGCGGCTTCTTAAATATTCCGGAACCAGCCAGCCAGGCTGTTTGCCTTCGGGGACAAATCCGCAAAGCTCTTCCTTCCCTTCTCTTGTTAAATAAGAAGCGGGGATTTTGCCCGAATAGTACTTGGGCAGATCTATTGAATAAAGACGTCCTTTTTTGTTCTCGTCCATCGCCTCAAGAATAATCCACGAAGATCGCCCGCTGGCCACACCGGTTTCGACCACAACATCCGGCTTTATCGCCCGGACTAAAGCATAAAGAATCATGCAGTCAAAATCGCCCGAATGCCCGCTTGAAAATTTCTGCCGAAACAATCCTTTTTTCTTTCCTTCCTCCAAATAATTTCCCGCCTTCGAAAAACCGGGTAAATTGGAGAAAAATTCCCGCGCGACGCTCAAATCTTGCTTGAAAAATAAAAAAGGAAACAAATACTTATGCTTGTAGCAGAAATTTTTTAAAAAAACTAAAAATCTTCCCCACGGCCTATCTTTGTTTTTTTTATAAAATAATTTAAATTTCGTGAAAAAATCCATGCCGTTTTATTTTAATATAAATCTTTTTTGCCAAAAAAGCGATTGCCAAATGCTTTAGATAGATAAAATTTAAGGGCTGATTTTTCCAACTTAAATAAAGATTCTGGCGCGTTTTTTTAAAATCCCCTTTCTCGAAATACAAATCCGCCAGCTGGAAGTATCTTAAAGCCAGCGATCTTTTTTGTTTCAGATATTCAGAGTAATGTTTTCTGATTAATGTCTCAAAACCGGAAATAATGTTATCCAAATTCTTCTTTCCGCCCATATGTTCCCCGTCTCCCAAAACATTTATTTTCACGAGCATTTCCTTAATTGAATAAAAATCAGTCAATCTAGCCATCCTTAACTCCAAATCCCATTCCTGATTTTTTTTAAAATCAACATCAAAATAACCGCCTTTTTCCTTTAACTCGCGCCGCATCATGACGGAACTTGTCCAAATAAAACACTTTTGCAACAGCTCGCCAAAAGGCCTCACAATCCCTTCGTCCCGGTGTATTTTTGTTTTCAATAGCCGGCCGCTCGCATCAAAGAGGCCGATTCCGCAAAAAACAAGCCCCACGGCCGGACCGCTCGAATCAAGCGCCTTAACTTGTTTTTGCAGTTTAGTCGGCAGCCATTCGTCATCGTCGTCCAAAAAAGCGATAAAATCGCCGACAGCGCTTTTAATGCCCGTGTTTCTTGCAACTGCCCCTCCGCTATGTTGGCTATGTCTGATATATTTGATCCTCGGATCGTTAAATAAACGAACCACATAATCAGAATTTTGCACCGGACAATCATCCACGACAATAACTTCAAAATCTTGAAATGTCTGCGCCAAAACCGAATTAATCGCTCTTTTAAGCAAAGATGGCCGATCGCGAGTGGGAATAATGATTGAGACTCTAGGCATAATTAATTAAGACTCGTTTGAAAAATTTTTTCTAATTTCTCCGCTTGTTCATCCCAGGTCGGCAGCTTTAAAACGAAATCGCGCCCTCCCTGAGAAATTTTTTCTCTTAATTTTTGATCCAATATCAATGCTTCCAGTTTGACGCGCAAATCTTCTTTATTTTTTCTTTCCGCCACTAACGCGGTCTGGCCCTCAAAAGCAAAATCCCGCGAGCCGCCGTTATCGTATGTGACAACCGCACACCGGCAAGCCATGGCCTCCAAAGATGGCAAACCAAATCCTTCATCCCAGGAAGGACATAAAAATATATCGCAGGAAGAAAAAAGCCGGGTTCGATTTTTCGGTTGATAATAATATTCGTCGGTCGGAAGGTCTATCTTCTTGACCCTGGCGCCAAAAACAACCAGCTCCACGCTGGGATATTTATTTTTTAGTTCCCGCGCAAGCTGAATTCCTTCGCGACTCCCCTTCCATTCATAATTATGGTGCAAAATAAGAATCCGAATTTTATCTCTCTTGCGAAGGCCTTCGACCGGAAAAAAAATGCCGCGATCAACCGTATTTAAGAGAAGATGGGCATTGACGCCAAAATCACGCGCCAGCATTTCTTTTAACCAAGAAGAGACAACAATTTTTTCCATCGGCAATTTATAAGCAACCGAAACTTCATCGGCATTTCCATGATAAAGCCGCTCGTCATGTTGGACAAAATGGAATTTTTTGCCTTTTGATAAAGGAAAGAAAGAGAGGGCTAATGCCGGTTTCCACGAATCAGCGACCAAAATATCGGCATCGGGAATATTTTCAGGCGTGAAATCGCCCACGCGGACAACTTTTGCCGCCAACTTCCCGAACCAACGCGGCTTTATGGCCAAAAAATTAAAAAGAGATCTGGTCCAATTCCGGCTTTTGACAATGACTCTGACTTCATGGCCATTTTTTGCCAATAAATTCGCGTAGGTTAAAATCACCCTGACTCCGCCCGAAATCTTCAAATGGGGAAGCAAAAAATTAATTTTCATTTCAAAATGGCTTTAACAATAAACTGATAAGCAAAAAGGCCGGGAAATATGCGGCCAAACAATTTAGCGCCTCTGGTCGGAATATGGTGCCTGGTTTTTAAAATCCTAAATCCACAATCTCCAATCAGACGCTCCAAGGATTGCCAAGTAAAAAAATGGATATGACCTCGGTCCAGCAGACCCTCTGAATGATATTCAAAATTGCCGAAAAAGATTTTTAGGCGATTTTTCCAAAAAAGAAAATTAGGCACTGTAATAATAAGTTCAGCGCCAGGCGCCATTATCGCCTTGATCTTATCCAATAAATCTTCCGGATAAAATAGGTGTTCAAGAACTTCAGAAATGACGATCCCGTTAAACTTCAATCCTTTTAATGCCGCCGGCCATTCTTCGAAACTCCGGCTGACATCAAAGCGAAAAACCTGATCTAATTTTTGACCGGCGCGTTGAGCCGCGTCTTGCGATATTTCAATGCCAAAAACCGCCGCGCCTTTTTCTTTTTTTATGATCTCTCCGAGTTCCCCGCCCGCGCAACCGATATCCAAAATCTCCTCTGCGGAGCCGAGCATTTCCAAAATCGCTTTCTTTCTGAAACGGTTTATTTTATATTCTTTTTTTTCGTAAAAATCATTTTGCATATTTTATAAAGTTTCCAATAGTTGCCGGCCTATAACTTTTGAATTCGACGATTCTCTAAAAATTTCTTGCGCGCCCGAGCCAAGCCGGCTCCTTAGCGCATCGTTCGCCTCAAGCTCCCTGATTTTATCCGCCAAATCAGCCGGGTCAGCCGGCCGACAAAGCAAAATATTTTTAAAATTCACAAAAATTTCTTTTATGGCGGGGGTGTCCGAAGAAATTATCGGCTTTCCCAGAGCCGCCGCGTCGTAAACTTTATTGGGAATAACTCTTTTCGTCTTTGGAGTGTTGCCAAAGACTCCTAAACAAACGTCGGCCTGGACCATGGCCATTACCAGCTCCATAAAAGGACGACGCGAAAAAAAAGAAATATTTTCAAGCCCCAGCTCATCAGCCAGCTTTCGGTCATCGGCATAGGTTTGCCCGCTGCCAACCATAATAAATTTTATATTACGCTCGTTTTCCAGAATTTTTGCCGCTTTAATGATATAGCGCGCGCCCTGAAGCGGAGTATACATGCCGTAGAAAAAAACGCTGAATGTCGCCTCGCTGTTTTTTTCCGGCAATGCCTTAAAATCAATATCCGATCCCACTAAAACTCTTCTGAATTTTTCCCTTGTAACCCTAAATTCATTGGAAAAATACTTAATATGCTCGTCTGTGTCAAGCAAAATCAAATCCGCCAAAACGCAGGCGATCTTTTCCGTCCACCAATAATATCGAGCGCGCAGGCTCGCAGGCGAAATCAACCTTGAGTCGAAAACATACTTATCATAAAAAGAATAATACGCGTCCCAGACGATCTTTTTTGAACTTAAAATTTTAGCCAACCAGACCAGCCGGCTGTGAAAAGATTGCCCGACGATCAAGACATCATATTTATTTTTAATGCCCCGGTGTTTTTTATAAAGATCCCAATATTTTTTCAAGCCTTGTTTTTGCGAACGGCATTCCAAAACTATGACGCCGTTTTCTTTAAGGCCCCTCAATAAAATCCGATTCCGGGAATATTCAGAATCATAATCGCCAAAATAACAAATGGTCATTGCGGTTGTTTTTTTATAAAATATTTACTCCAAACCGCCGCCCCTCCCGCCACGGCCAGTATTATATAGAAAGGATAGATAGGCGTGGCATATCTGGGAAGACCGTGAACGGCGCTGTAAAACGCATTAAAATAAACAATGACTAAAAACATCCAACCAAGGCGCCCGAAATTTTTCCAATTTTTCACAATCGCGTAAATTATGAGAAAAAAAACGGTTATCCAAGCCAGCCGCAAAGAAACAAGCAAACCGGCCTTGACCGGCCATGGAATCTGCGGAAAGCGGCCTTCGGCAAAAGTAAAATAAGCCGATTCATTTCCGTTAAAAATGCGTTGAGGCACTATCGGGTTGTTAAAATCCACAAAGGCTAGCAATGAGATAAGCACGTATTTATGCGGCTCTTCTATTATTTTTTTTACGCTTTCTTTGGTCATAATTTCATTAATCTGATATATATCATGACCTTCGTCCCGCAGTTGATTTTCCCGGCTGTTTACCGCCCAATATTTCCTAAATGCTTTCATTTCTATATCGGGATAAATTTTTTCGGCGAAATAATAACCGGCGATGTGTCCCAAAAAATATTTATGAATCTCCGGATAAAGCCGGTCCATCAAATATGTCCTAACCGACAAAATAGAGCCTGTTCGGGGAACAATGGCCAGGCCGGTTTCAGCTTCTTTGATTTTGTTTCTAATCAACCAAGGAGAAAGCGTCAGCATAAAAGCGAAAAAAAATAATGAAGCTTTCCAAATTATCGATTTTAAGGGAAGCTGCTTTTTAAAAAGGATAAAGAATCCGGCAATTATAAAAATAAATAAAAACTGCATTGTGGAACTAAGCAGGGTCATTAAGCCAAGCATGATTCCGGAAATGACAAAAAATCTGCTTCGTTTTTCTCGCGAGCCCCGATTCAATGAATAAACCATCAGCACGCAAAGAAAAACCAACAAATTTTCCCGATACAGAACGCCAGTGAAATTAGCCAAGCCATAGAATGCCGCCGAAAGAATCCCAGCGACAAGCCCTATTTTTTCGCCGAAGATGCTTCTTGCCAAAAGATATATCAAAACTGCGGTCAATCCAAAAATAAACAGCTGCACAAATTTAACCGCGTCGATATTATGATTAGTCGGCCAAAAAATAGCCGCCAAAAAAAACGGGTAAAGCGGCTCCACGTAAGTTGGTTGGCCATCCTCGGTGTAGGTATGTCGGGTTAAAATATCGGTCGCGATCGCGTTATAGTAGACTTCGTCTCCGCCCGTATTTATGCCCTTAAAATAAGCCCGATGGTTCCAAAAAAATCCGCTGGCCAGAGCTAAAAGAAATATTAAAATCACCGCGTTTTTTTTGTTCAGCAAAAATTTCATGAGTTTATGAAATCAATTATCCTTTCCGCGCGGCTCGCCCAAGTGTGTCGCCGCGCATCCGAGAGCGCTTGCTGCGCCAATTTTTTTGCCGATTCGTAATTTTTTAAAGAAAAATCGAGCTTAAAAGCCAGGTCGTTTTTTATTTCCGGATTATATAGAATAGCGTTTGTCTGATTTAAATAATTTTTTAAAGCCGGCGAATCGTAACCGACGATAATCTTACCTGCCGCCATGAATTCAAAAACCTTAATCGGAGAAGTCGTTTGATTAAATTTTCTTATCCACGGAAAAGGAAGAACGGCCACATCTATGGCCCGCATATACAAAGGGATTAAATCGTATCGCGTTTGACCCATAAAAAAAATTCGCTTTGCATCGATTCCCAGTTCCGCGGCCTTTTGGCGATATTCTCCAACCAAATGATCCGGCCCGCCAATAATTAAAAAAATAACATCGCCCCTTTTTTGCGCCAAGACGGCAAAATTTTCGATTAATTCGGGGATGCCTTTTTCCTCCCCCATTGTTTCGAGCCGACCGATATAACCAATTATAGAAGGATTTAGAGGCAGAGACAATCGTTCTCTGGCTTCGCTTTTTGTTTCTTTTATCTGAAAATAATCAAAATCCACTCCATTTGGCGCGACCAAAAATTTATTGTTCGGAATTTCATAATGTTCCTGGAGATATTCTCTTGTCCCCGGAGAATTGGTGATGATTTTTTTTGAGCGGGCCATGGCTCTTTTTATCCAGCGCCTGGGGCGCTGACTCCTGTAATCATGAATTTCCGCCACGGGTCGGCGCCAAAAAGATAAAAAATATAAAAGCACGTAATCGCGGGAATAGAAAATATTTTCTTTTGACCGCCGCGCGAAAAAAAGGAAGGCCGCCGCGAAAAAGGCAAAAGACAAATATTCAAGGTAAAAACAGAATTTCTTAGGCAATATTTTTATCCAAAAAAGGTCAAAACAGAAAATTTTGGTTATCTTGAACTTCTTTTTAATCCCATAGTATTCAAAAGGATCTTTTTTTAGCCCGCCGATTCTAAACGGAACAATCAATTCGATTTCCGATAGCTTATTTAAGGACGCGAAAGCTTCGCACATTTTCATTATCTGCAGGCCGTGCGCTTTTTCGGTCGGAATTCTGGCATTGACGGGATAAATCAGTTTCATATATCTTGTGGATTTATTCTTGAACTAAGGAATCTTTACGAAGGATCAAACTTCTTTTTTCTTATGCATTTTCGTAATTCCGTAAAAATACTGGCTTTAATTTAAAATTTGTCTTAAAATTTATTTATGATTGATTACGCTAAAATAAAATTCTTGGGATTGCTCCATTGGAGCGAGAGATGGACGCAAACCGATATGGTCTATCTCGCCAAAGGCGGTTTTTGGCTAACTTTTAATAAAATAATCGGGACAAGCACATCCCTGGCTTTGGCTATGGCCTACGCCCGCCTCCTGCCTCAAGAAACCTACGGCTTATACAAATATATCCTTTCGATCATGGGCATTATCAGCATTATTGCCTTGCCCGGAGTTAACAGCGCGATTCAGCGCTCGGTGGCTCTAGGCCTGGAGGGATCGGCCAAGGAAGGGCTGAAAACGAAAATAAGATGGGGATCGCTGGCCGCTTTCGTCGGAATCCTAACAGCTCTTTACTACTATTCTCAGGGTAACCGCACGCTCGCTTTCGGCGTCATTATTGCCTCTATTGCCGTGCCTTTCATAGAAAGTCTATCAGTTGCCTATCCGATTATGCAAGGCAGAATGAAATTCAAAGAACTTTCTATTTTAAGTTCGCTGCGTCAAATTGTCATTCCTTTTTCGCTAATCATCACTCTTTTTTTCACCAAGAATCTTCTGATTTTTCTTGGAATATATTACGCGGTTACGATTTTAAGCGATGCTTTTATTTTTATTTTTTCTTTCCGGAAATTAAATTCCGAACGCGATCCCGAAAGCCATTCCCTCTCCTTGCATCTTTCTGTTATGAATATCATCGGCCTTGCCTCCGGATATCTGGATAAAATTCTGACGTGGCATTTCCTCGGCGCCGGTGCTTTGGCGGTTTATTCTTTTGCTATCATACCCATTGACCAAGCCGAAGCTTATTTAAAATCCAGCTACACGCTCGCCTTTCCCAAAATCGCCGCGCAGGAAACCAAAGTCCTAAAAAAAACCTTGATTCCGAAAATAATAAAATTTTCCATAATTTTAATAATTCCGGTCGTCCTCTATATTTTAATTGCCCCTTTTCTTTACAAAGTTTTTTTTCCTCAATATATTGAATCAATTAAATATTCACAGGTTTTCGCCCTGACTTTGCTTTTTTTTCCCCAAAGAATGATCAGCCAGCTGCTTTTGGCCCAAGCCAGAAAAAAAGACTTATATATTCAAAATACGGCCATGCCCGCGATCAAAATTATCCTAATGGTGCTTCTGATCCCGTTATTCGGGATATGGGGAATGATCTGGGCAAATTTCGTTTATTTGACCCTGGCCGGCGCTTTGCTTTATTATTTATTCAAGAACCTCAAAGACGACCCAATTCAATAAAATTTTCCAGCGAATCGTCGCTTTTGCAAAAGCGGTAATTTACGCCTGATCTTGGAATAATTTCCTTGAACGCTTCAAAATTATCTTCGATTATTTTCTCCCAGCCCCTGATTTTCTCGGGGCTGTTATATTTTTTAAAGAAGCTTTTCGCATTCTGATAGCCGCGGCGGCCAATTCTTGAAAGCCGCTCCTCTTCAGGCGCCTCAACGATTAATAAAAAATTGGGCCTGGGCAAAATTTTGACAAACTGAAGCAGCTGTTCGGGCGTTTTTTCTTTTTCAAAAAGCGTCAACATGTTCTGAAAAAAACCCTGATCCAAAACTGCCTTTTCAAATTTTCCGGCTTTCTGGAATTTTGCGCCCGCCTGCAAAAAACCATTCAAAAATTTGACATAAAAGCGCGATAAATTATCGGCATTTGTCAAAAAGAAAAAAAATAATCGCAAAGAACGCCACGAATTGCAAATCAGAAACAAAAAACTTCGGCCGATAAGCTCCAGCCGACTGTTTATTTTTACCAACTCAAACCCCCTCTCGCTAAATTTATGGGCGAGATGCGTTTTACCAGATGCCGGTAATCCAAAAAGCTCAATTATCATAAGTTTATTTTTATGCCAGACCTCTGGCACCAATTTTTCAAAATAAAACCGGCTAATTTTTCGTCTGTTTTTTCTAAATTTATGCCCGAAAAAGAATTGGGCAACGAATTAGAAAATAGTTTTGTCTCTTCGTCTCTTTGCATCGGCACAATAAATCCTTTTTTCCGAAAAACTATTTCATCGGGCAAAAACTTCCGGGCCGTTTTTTTTAAAATTTTCTTGACCAGAGCGATCTTTATTTTTGATTCGCTTGAAAAAGCAAAACGACATTTTAAAGGCACTCTCATTGCCCATTCAATTAAATCAAGGTCGTAAAAAGGATTAGCGTAATAGATACCGCGATTGACCGCCGGCGCAGCCAGGACCGCGCCATCCGGAGGCGTGTGGCCAAGATACATCCCCGCCATGGCTAAAAATGATATTTTATCGAAATTCATCTCCTCGAAAGGCTGAAAAAAATCAGGCGCCTTATCATAAAACCCATGAGTGCAATAATCAAGATAATCGGCCAAGGCGTTTTTGTGCCGAAAAGAATAGTGCAATTTGCGTTTTAGAAAAACGGGCAGCCAGCTCAAAAAATAGGCATAATATTGATGAGGCATGGAACAAAACATCGTGTCAGCATTCTGAGAACCAAATATTTGACCCTGCTGGCCGATGTCCGTATTTCGCCAAAGGCCGGCAATGCCGATCGAAGTGGCCAAGCCATTGATCGTGCCGAAAATTTCAGGCATGGCTTCCAAATTCTTTTCGTAATCTTTCGTCTCAAGAGGAAAAAAGACGTGCCGGTCCACGCCGATCGCCTCAGCGTTCAGGCGCGCGTATTTTACTTCCGAGCCCTTCATCCCCCAGGGCGCAACCGTGTAAGCATTGATTTTTGTTCCCGCTTTTTTAAGATAAACTCCGACTAACCCGGAATCAGCGCCGCCAGAAAGATAGAGCGCGATTTCTTTTTTCTCAAGGATCCTCTGGGTTGCCTGCGCCATTAAACTATCAAATTGTTCAAGGAGACGCCTTAAACTGAATTGCAAACGGTTTTGACGCCGGAAAACGAATTGATAAATGATTTCGATCTTTTTTCCCTCTGAAGCAATTTTTACGACCGAGCCGGGCGGCACGATTTTTATTTCCCTGACCAGCGACTCAAAGATCGGGGTTTTATGGGCGATAAATCTTTTGGCGCCTTCAAACGAAAGCTCATCTCCTTCTCTGACAATCTTGTTCAATGAGGTTTCAAAAATTGGCTGCCCTTTTTCAAAACGAAAATACAAAGGAACAATGCCCAAGTGATCGCGCAAGGCGATAATTTCGCCATTGTCATTCTGATAAGCAAACGCAAAACAGGAATTCCTTTTTTTTACGCGATAAAGCAAGTCAAAATTACCGCCTATTTCATCAATCAGCTTTTCATTAAAATTGTAGTTAGCTAAAATCCTCATAAAGCGCTTAAATTATTTTTTAACAAATTCCGCCCCATAAGCCTCGCAAAACATCCGACTCAGAAAATTAAGCGGCCAGCGGCTTAAAATTTTATAAAAAAACATATTTAGGCCAGCTGATCGGAAAATCGGGAACGTAACCGACACGGGGTAAATTTTGATTTCTGAAAATCCATTTTCAGCCAAAAATCCGCAAAGCCGAGCAGGACTGATTTGCCCCCGATGAATAGCCGGAACTTTCCGCCGCTTGATCGCATAAAAAATATATCTTGGATTTTTAGTAATAATGAGCCCTCGACCGCCAGTATTCAAAATTTCGCTGATTTTTTGAATAGCGGCTTTTTTTTCTGGCAAATATTCAAAGGCGCGGCTGGAAAAAAACAAATCATATTTTTTGTCAGCGACAAAATCGGCAAAATCGCCTTTAACATACTTAATCCTTAAAGAATCCCATTGACCCAGTTTTTCTTGCGCTGCATCCAGCATTTTTTCGGAAATATCCACCAGATCAAAAGAGGCCCCCGGGTTTTTTTGTATAAATAATTCCGTCCAGACCCCGCTGCCCGGACCCAATTCCAAATAATTTTTGAAATCCGAGCCGTGTTTTTTTATAAATCTTAAAATGAAATCTTTTGTCATTTTAAAGCCGGCTTGACTGATAGAATTTGAAAACCAACGCTTGCTCTCATAGGCTGACCGGTTCTGCGAATCATAAAAATCCTGGATTTCTTTGGAAAAAAAGTCGTTTTTCAAAACGGATGCAATTTTTTCGATCAGATTCCGTAAATTATGGTTTTTAACGACGAACTCCCGCAAGGAAATATCCGCTTCCACGTCTTTGAGCGCAATAACTTTTTCAACTAATTCCTTATAATCGCCCTGGGCGAAACGATATTTTGATTCAAGAATATTGACGAATGCCTCATTTGAAGTCAAAACCGGCAAACCGCAAGCCATGGCTTCCAAAACCGTTTTATCAATGCTGCCAGTGGCGCTTAAATTAACAAAAACATCTCCGGCCAAGTAAAAATCATCGATTTTGGAGAAGGGAATCGGACCGACGAATTTTACGCTTTCTTTCAGACCAAGCTTGGTGATTTTTTCTCGCAAATTATCTAGATAGCCGTGATCGCTTTTTAAAATCGGCGCGCCAGCAATCAAAATTTCAAAATTATTGTCTTCTTTGTCTCTTAGAACAGAGGCCGCTTCGATCAATGTATCCAGACCCTTTGAGGGCGAGATTCTCCCGACAGTCAAAATCTTTAATTTTCCATCTTTCTTTTCGAGGCCCGGCTTGAATTTTTCAGTGTCAATGCCGTGTCCCGTGACCATTATCTTGGAACTGGAAATTCGGCAGCTTTCAGGCGAAGCGGTAAAGACAAAGTCGGCGAATTTTTCCGCCAGGCGTAATTTCCAGGTAACTTTTTTATGAGTATACCAAAGCGAAATTTTTTTACCCCAAAGCTTCCAGAGCCATCCGGCCAAGACAATGTATTCCGGGTTCATATGCACGAACACCGCATCGTAATCGCCTTTTTTTCGCCAAATATGTCTAAAAAATTTAAATATGTATTTTGTTCTTTTTCCGCTGGCTGTCTCCTTTCCCAAAGAAAAAACCTCAACATTATCTGGCAATTCATGCCGGCCTTTTTCCAAGCAAATCACAATGATTTTCTCGAACTTCTCAGCAAATTCCAAAAGCCAGGCATGAAAAAATCCCAAATTGTCGTCTTCCATATCGACTTTTTGCGTCACCACCAAAATTTTCATACAGATTTCCTTTCTTGCAATTCTTTCACGCGCTCCGGCACGCAATAATTACAAGGGATTATATTGAAAGATTATTTCTCCCGATCGTTAAAATTTCCCGCCAAAAACTTGTCATAGCTCTTGATTGATCTCTGATAAATCTTTTTTAAAGCCGCGATCGCTTTGACTTCAAACGGAAAAAGCCAAAAATTATGCTCAAAACGGAAAAGCACGAACGGCCGGAAAATTTTAATCAGAATATGACGGATCAAATTTTTAGGCGATTTGTTTTTCAGAGCTGAAATTTTCTTGCTATACCAGGCAAAAGGCGAAAGCTCGTGAATCATCTCGTATTCTTTCGGATTTTTAAGCCAGGGGATATGCGCCTTGCCCCAAAAATAATTTCCCCACTCCACAAGCGATTGAGGCGCCTTGAATCCCAGCGCAATGGCTTGGTCAAAAAGCGACGTGCCTGGATAAGGAATATAGACCCAAAGCGGATAAATAGCCGCGCCCGGATGAATCTTCTGAATTCTAATAATCAAATCAATAGTTTCCTGACGCTCGTCAATTGTTTCCGTCGGCCAACCGATGACAAATGAAAGAATCAAATTTACGCCAACTTCCTTGGCAATCTGAACGGCCTTGAATGTCTGCTCGGCGGTAATCCCCTTTTTGATAACGTCTTTTAAAACCCGATTTGAGCCGCTCTCGCAGCCAACCCGAAGCTCGCACATGCCGCTTTCTTTTAATTTGCTCAAAAAATCTTTTTCAAAAAAATCAATCCGGCAATCAATTGAATACTTCACTTTAATTCCGGATTCAATAATCAATCGGGCAAATTTCAAAGCGCGTTCGCGGTCGACCACAAAATTATCATCATGGATGATAAAATAGTTCACGCCATATCGGCCATGCAACATTTTTAATTCCTCAAAAGAACGCTCCGCGCTCCGGCATCGCCATCTTCGACGGTTAAAATTTAAATTATAGCAGAAACTGCAGGGAAAAGGGCATCCCTTGCTCGTATAAAAATCGATTACGCGTTCGCCCGGATTGCGCGAAAGCGCTTTAACGTATTTTTCGACATCAATCAAATCCCAAGCCGGCAGGGGCAAGCTGTTCATATCAATAAATTCACGTTCTATTTCATTGACTATAATTTTTCCGTTTTGATCTTTCCAGCCGAGGCCTTTGATTCCAACAAAGGAGACGCCTCCTTTAAGAGCCTCGAGTAGCCCCAAAACCACTTTTTCTCCTTCATTCACGATCACGAAATCAATAAAACTGTTTTTTAATGTCTGCTCGGGGAAAAATGTTGGATGGATGCCTCCGGCAAAAATTTTGATCCTTCCGCCGGAGCGATTTTTTATTTCTTCGGCTAACTTGACTATCTGCAAAATACAGCTTCCGGTCAACATTGAAAAGCCAACCGCCATCGGCTTTTCTTTTTCAATCGCTTCAAGCAGCGATTTTTCCGAATCAAAACGGAGATCAACTATTTTAACATCAAATTTCCCCCGGATATACGCAGCCAGGCTAATCAATCCCAAGGGAACATATTTTGTTTCGTTCAGGCCGTTCTGGGGCTGAACCAGAATTATTTTTTCCATAATCACTTTAAAACGACCGCGAATAAATTATAGCCGAATTCAAATTTTTCTATCTTTATTTTTTCTGAATTAAAACCGGCTTGGCAAAACAAATTGAAAAGCCGCTTTTCATCATAATATTGCCGATGGCTCATTATTTGATCTTTTGACAATAGGCCGGCTTTAAAAGCCAGGAATTCAAGAATTTTTTTCCCGGCTGGCGCCGGTGTCGTCACCAACAAGCTGCCGCCCGGCTTCAAAATTCTGAAACATTCGCCGATGATCGCGTTGGGATTTTCAGCATGTTCCAAGGCCGCCAAGAGCGTCACACAATCAAAAGATTCGGAAGCTTCAGAAATTTTATCGGAGATTTCAATCTTTCTAAAAGAAATATTACCCTTTTTTAAAATGGAAACGGCCCGATCATGCCCGACCCCTTCTTTTATTGAACCGGCGATCCGAAAAAGAAATTTGCCTTCCTTGCCGCAAAAAATATCACAAACCCGGCCGCCCAAGGGCAGTCTTTTTCTTGCTTTTCTGATTCTTAACTCTCTCAAAACCGGTTCCAGAATCGGCTCCAGTT
>JAQUNU010000007.1 GCA_028717445.1 Candidatus Portnoyibacteriota bacterium
AAAAGAAGGAAGAAGTTGTTGAAAGCGCGGCGGCAGAAGAAAAGGGCGGCGAAATTAGCAAAGAAAAGAAAGAAAAGAAATCGAAAAAAGAAAAGAAGAAAGAAGAAAAATAATAAAAAATCCAGAGCATAAAACTCTAAATCTTCAGATAAATTAAAAACGTTTTGGATTTAGAGGATTTGAATTTAGAATTTTTTAAAATATTATTTATTTTCGCCTTCCGCAATAATACCGATAAAATTTTATCGGTATTACGAAGAGGCGAAAAATAGTTTATGCAATTTGAGCTAATATTCGCCCTCGGAGCCGGTTTGCTTTCGGTGGCCTATGCTATTTTTTTGGTTTGGCAGGTGAATCAAGCGCCAACCGGCCAGGGAAAGATGCTGGAAGTAGCCCAGGCAATCAAGGAAGGCGCGCAGGCTTATTTAAGCCGTCAGTCGCGGACGATCGGCCTGGTGGCTGTTATTATCGCGATTGCTCTTTATTTTGGTTTTAATCTGACAACGGCGATCGGTTTTTTGGTCGGCGCGGCTGCTTCGGCTTCGGCCGGATTTATCGGCATGCATGTTTCCGCCAGAGCCAATGTTCGAACAGCAGAAGCGGCAAAAAGCGGCTTAAAAACGGCCCTAGGCATTGCTTTTCAGTCTGGCGCGGTGACCGGCCTTTTGGTCGTCGGATTGGGTTTGCTTTCTGTAGTTTTGTTTTATCTTTTTACTAAAGACTTGAGCGCTTTGATCGCTTTGGGATTCGGCGGCAGCTTAATCTCGGTTTTTGCCAGATTGGGCGGCGGAATTTTTACCAAGGGCGCGGATGTGGGCGCGGATTTGGTTGGAAAGGTTGAAGCGGGTATTCCCGAAGATGATCCCAGGAATGCGGCTGTGATCGCGGATTTAGTCGGAGATATGGTGGGCGACAATTCCGGGATGGCGGCTGATCTTTTTGAAACCTATGCGGTTACTTCGATTGCCGCGATGATCCTAGGCAGTCTCCTTTTTGAGGGTTCGCTCTACGCGGTCTTGCTGCCGTTGCTTTTGGGCGGCATTGCGATTTTAGCTTCGATTGTCGGCACTTTTTTCGTGCGTTTGGGAAAATCGCAATATATCATGGGCGCACTTTACAAGGGGCTTATCGCGGCCGGGATTCTTTCGGCTGTCGGATTTTATTTTGCCATTAATCGTTTGGCTTCAAAGCCGGAGCTCTTGAATTTCGATGCCGGAAAAATTTTCTGGGCTTCGATTGTCGGTCTTTTGGTGGCCGCCGGAATGGTGGTCGTAACCGAATACTATACTTCTAAAAAATTTAAACCGGTTAAAAGCATCGCGCAGGCGTCGACGACCGGGCACGGCACGAATATCATTACGGGTCTGGCTGTTTCGATGCAATCAACCGCTGTCCCGGTTATTTTGATCGCAGCCGGAATTTTGACGGCCTTTTGGCTTGGCGGAATTTACGGCGTGGCCATCGCAGCCGTTTCAATGCTTTCGCTAGCCGGCATAATTGTCGCCATTGATTCTTTCGGCCCGATCACGGACAATGCCGGAGGTATTGCTGAAATGTCTAATTTGCCCGAAGACGTGAGGAGAGTGACTGATGCTTTGGATTCGGTCGGCAATACAACCAAGGCGGTGACTAAGGGTTATGCCATTGCTTCGGCCGGATTAGCCGCTCTGGTTTTGTTTGCTTCTTATAGCCAGGAAATTATGAATATGGGCAAAGAAGCGGTTGTTTTTACTTTGGATGATCCGAAAGTTTTGGTGGGTTTGTTTTTGGGCGGCCTTCTGCCTTATCTTTTTGCTTCTTACGCCATGCAGGCGGTTGGAAGAGCCGGGGCAGCGGTTGTGACCGAAGTGCGCCGTCAATTCAAGGAGATCAAAGGGATCATGGAAGGGACAGCCAAGCCGCAATATGGGGTCTGCGTTGACATTGTGACCAAAGCGGCCATCAAGCAGATGATATTGCCAAGCTTGCTTCCGGTTTTGGCGCCGATCTTGGTCGGCTTCATTTTGGGGCCGGTGGCTTTGGGCGGACTTTTGGTTGGCTCGATCGTGACTGGAATTTTTGTCGCAATTTCCATGACTTCGGGCGGCGGCGCGTGGGATAACGCCAAAAAATATATTGAAGAAGGAAATTTTGGCGGCAAAGGGTCGTTTGCGCATCAGGCGGCAGTGACTGGCGACACGGTCGGCGATCCTTACAAAGACACGGCCGGCCCGGCGATAAATCCTATGATTAAAATATTGAATATCGTGGCGTTGTTGATTATTGGGTTTCTGATTTAGTTTTATTTTTTCTTCCTCCCCTCAGATGAGGGGAGAATTGAGGTGGGGTGTTGAAGAATTCATCACCACCCCTTTTTATTCCCCTCCTCATTTGAGGAGGGGAGGCAGAAATGAGAAAAATTCACAGCTTAATAAAAAGTAAACGGCTTCGCAGTAATCTGCGAAGATCAGCCACTCCGCAGGAGGTGATTCTCTGGTCTCGGTTGCGGCATTCGCGATTAGGTTATAAATTTCGCAGACAACATTCGATCGGAAAATACATTATTGATTTTTATTGCCCCGAAAATAAATTAATAATAGAAATAGACGGAAGCCAGCATTTAGATTCAGAATACGACCAGGAAAGAGACGAGTATTTAAAGGTTTTGGGATTCAAAATTTTGCGATTCTGGGATAATGAGGTTAACAAGAATTTGGAAGGAGTATTATTAAAAATTGTAGCAGAATTAAGATGCGTAAAATAATACTTGCCTCAACTTCGCCAAGGCGAAAAGGGCTTTTTGAAAAGCTGAACTTAGAATTCGAAGTTGACAGTAGCAATTATAAGGAGGACATGAATTTGGAAATGCCTCCGTTTGACTTATCCGAAAGTTTAAAGCAATTTGGTTTAAGTATTCTATAAATTAACACCACCCCCAAACCCCTCCTCATCTGAGGAGGGGAGGAAGAGAAGAATAAATTACTAATCAGAAATTTCAGTATGAAAATAGACATCAATAAACTTCCCAAATCCGAAATAGAATTAACCATTGAGCTTTCGCCGGAAGAGTGGCAGGAGTATTTTGACGAGGCGGCCAAGGAATTGTCGCAGGGATTGAAAGTAGAAGGATTCCGGCCGGGCCACGTGCCGGCCAAAATGGTTGAAGACAGAATCGGCACAACCAAAATATTGGAAGAAGCGGCGCATCATTGCGTCCAGCATTGCTATGTTCAGGTCATTATGGAAAAAGCAATCGAGGCCATCGGTCGGCCGGAAATCTCTGTTTTAAAGATTGCCAAGGACAATGCTTTTATTTTTAAGGCCAAGGTGGCTGTTTTGCCGGAAATAAAATTGCCCGATTGGAAAAAAATTGCCGAGCAAATGCAGAAAGAAAAAAAGGAAGTTTTTGTCCAGGAGAGCGAGATTGAAAAATCGATGGATTGGTTGAGAAATTCCCGCGCCAAATATATAACGGTGCCGCGGCCGGCGCAGGCGGGGGACAGAGTGGAGATTGATTTTGAAGGAGAGAGCGAAGGCAAAAAAAGAGACGAACTGGGCAGTAAAAACCACCCAGCGGTTCTGGGCAAAGGATTTTTTATGCCGGATTTTGAAAAGAACATTGTCGGCATGAAGCAAGGAGAAGAAAGAGAATTTGAAATAGACCTGCCCGATGATTTGAAGCAAAAGGATCTGGCCGGCAAAAAAGCTTCTTTTAAGGCCAAAATGAATTTGATTCAGGAAGTCCAGCTGCCTGAAACAAACGATGAATTTGCCAGAAGCGTCGGCAATTTCAAGGATCTGGCGGCTCTGAAAGACAGCCTTAAAGAAGGTCTTTTAATGGAGAAACAGAATCAGGAAAAGGATCGCTGGCGAACCGAAGTGGCCAACAAAATAGCTGAAGAGATGGAAGCGGAAATTCCCGAAGTTTTGATTGAGGGAGAGATCGGGCGGATGAAAGAAGAACTTCGCGCCAAAGTTAAGCAAGTTGGGCTGGAATATGAACAGTATCTTGAGCGGATCGGAAAAAGAGAAGAAGATCTGGCCGGAGATTTCAAAAAAATAGCGGAGCAGCGCGTCAAAGTCTTCTTGGTTCTGCGTCAGATTGCCAAAGAAGAAAATATCGAAGTTTCCGAAGAAGAGATAAGCAAAGAAATCAGTAAAGCTTTGGCTCATTTTAAGTCTCCGGAACAGGCGCAGAAGGAAATTGACATTGAGCGCTTAAAAGAGTATACTAAAGATGCGCTGAAAAATGAAAAAGTTTTTCAACGTTTAGAAAATAAGAGTAAAGAAAATAAAAGTTAACTTTTAGACCAACCATTAATTTGGCTCATCAGCAAGTCTCATGAATTTGATTCCGACAGTCATCGAAAAATCTCAATTTGGGGAACGGGCTTATGACATCTATTCCCGGCTGCTGAAGGAAAGGATTATTTTTATCGGCAGCCCCATAAACGATAATGTGGCTAACGCGGTCATCGCGCAGCTGCTTTTTTTGGAAAGCCAAGATCAAAAAAAAGACATTACCGTCTATTTGAACACTCCGGGAGGAGATGTTTATTCTGGTTTGGCGATTTATGACACCATGCAATATGTCAAGCCAGACATTTCGACGATTTGCGTCGGTTTAGCTGCCAGCATGGGCGCGGTTATCTTGGCTGCCGGAACAAAGGGCAAGCGCTATTCTTTGCCCAATTCGCAGATTTTGATCCATCAGGTTATGGGCGGAGCCCAAGGGCAAGCGGTTGATGTTGATATTGCCGCCCGCCAGATCATCAAAGTCAAAGACAAGCTGAATCAGATCTTAGCCAAGCACACTGGCCAGGATATGAAGACTATTGAGAAAGATGCGGACAGGGATTTTTTCATGACGGCAGAAGAAGCTAAGGAATACGGCGTGATTGATAAAATCTTCAAAGAGCGGACGTAAAAAAGTCCATCGAGACCTTTAATGGTTGGAGCCAAAAGCTCCGACTATGGAATACTTAGAATATATTATTGCATCTTTAGTGGCCCTGATTGTAGGGTCATTTTTAGGTTATTTAGTCCGTCAGGCAGTGGCCAAAAAACAGGCCGGAAGCATCGAGGCCAAGCTTAACAAGATGATCGAGCAGTCAAAGCAGGAAGCTAAAGAAACTCTTTTGCGGGCTAAGGAAAAAGCGGTCAAATTAATTGAGGAAGCTGAAAGACAGGAACAGGAAAGAAAGAACCAAATCATTAAAATGGAAGAGCGGCTGGAAAAGAGAGAGCAGAATTTAGATTATAAAACCGATGAACTGGAAAAAAAGAACAAGGAATTATTGGCTAAGGTTGAACGGGTCAGGCAAATAAAACAGGAATTGGAGCAGTTTAGTCAGCAGCAGCGCGAGAAGCTGGAAAAGATCGCTCAGATGAGCCAGGAAGAAGCCAAAAAAGAACTGCTTGATAAAACTGAAAAAGATTATCAAGAAATTATTCTTGAAAGGATAAAAAAGTTAGAACAAGACGGCCGCGTGGAACTGGAAAAGAGAGCGCGAGATGTCATTACTTTAGCGATGCAGAGATTTGCCGCTTCCCAGGCCAGCGAGATTTCAACTACTTCAGTCGATTTGCCTTCGGATGATCTGAAAGGAAGAATTATCGGCAAGGAAGGCCGGAATATCAAAACTTTGGAGAAATTAACAGGCGTGGAAATCATTGTTGACGATACGCCCGGCGCCATCATTATTTCCGGATTCGATCCGGTCCGTCGCCAGATTGCCAAGGTGGCGCTGGAAAAATTAATGTCTGACGGGCGCATCCAGCCGGCCAGGATTGAAGAAGCGGTTCAGAAAGCCAAAGAAGAAATTGGGGAAAAGATCCAAGAAGCCGGCGACGCCGCAGTTTATGACACGAGCGTGGTCGGTCTTGATTCGCGGCTAATCAAAATTTTAGGTCGCTTGAGATTCCGCACAAGCTATGGCCAGAATGTCTTGCTTCATTCTGTCGAAGTTTCTCATTTGGCCGGCGCGATCGCAGGGGAGCTGGGCCTGAATGTTTCTTTGGCCAAAAAAGCCGGCCTTCTGCACGATATTGGAAAAGCTATTGATCACGAAGTTCAAGGCTCGCACACCGAGATCGGCAAAATGATCCTGGAAAAATTCAATTTGCCGCAAGACATAATCAAGCCGGTCATTTGTCATCATGAAGAGCACGCGCACGAGAGTCTTGAATCCGTTGTTATTCAGGTGGCTGACGCCATTTCGGCTTCACGTCCGGGCGCCAGAAAAGACAGCTTGGAAGCTTATTTGAAGCGCCTGGAAGAATTAGAAAAAATCGCTAATTCTTTTGAGGGAGTTGAAAAATCATACGCCATTCAGGCCGGCCGCGAGATTAGAATTTTTGTTCAACCAGAAAAAATTGATGATATGGCCGCACAAAAAATCGCGCGCCAGGTGGCGGACCGGATCCAAGACGACCTCAAATATCCGGGCGAAATTAAGGTTAATGTTATCAGGGAAACCCGCGTGATAGAGTATGCGAGATAGTCTGATTTGAAATTTTGAAATCAAAATTTAAAATGACAATGTAAAATATAAAATCTATATTTTACATTTTGAACTAAATGAAGTTATTATTTTTTGGGGATATAATTGGAAAGCCGGGGCGAGAGGCAATAAAGAAAATTTTGCCAGAATTAAAGAAACAGCATAATCCTGATCTGGTTTTTGCCAACGGCGAAAATCTGTCGCATGGAAAAGGAATCTCGGAGGAAAGTCTGAATCAGATGAAAGAAGCCGGAATAAATTGGTTCACTTCAGGAAATCATGTTTTTGCCAGAAAAGGAGCGATCGAAATTTTGGAAAATAAAAAATGGCCGGTTTTGAGACCGGCTAACTGGGGCGAAGGCATTCCTGGCCGCGGTTGGGAGATCATTGAACTGCGTTCAAAAAAAATCCTTTTAGTTAATCTCATCGGTCGCGTTTTTATGAATCAGCAGTTTGACGACCCATTTGCCTGCATAAACCATATTCTGGATGAATATTCTTTAAATAAGGAAGATGGCAAGGTTCAGGTCTCGGCTATAATCGTTGACTGGCATGCTGAGGCAACTTCTGAGAAGATAGCCCTTGGATGGCATCTGGATGGCCGGGTTTCGGCCGTGCTTGGCACGCATACGCATGTAGCCACCAATGATGACCGGGTTTTGCCCGGGGGCACGGCTTTTATTTCGGATATGGGCATGGTCGGCGTGCAGGATTCGGTTCTGGGCGTTGATAAGAACATTATTGTGAAAAGATTTTTGACGCAAATGCCTTATCGAATGGAATTGGCTGAAGGCGGCGTTTTGGTGAACGCTGTGGTTATAACGCTTGACGACAGCACCGGATTGGCTCAAAATATAGAGAAAATAAGGGAAGTAGTCGGTTTATAGATTTTTTAAAATAAACGAAAGGTCGATGCGCAAAATGTATAAAAGAGTAAAATTTAAAAATGACCAAAGACCAATTAATAGAATCAGTCGCAAGTAAATGCGCTTGCTCAAAGAAAGCGGCCAGCGATTGCGTTGATGCGATATTGGACGGGATTACTGCCGCTCTACAAAAAGGCGATAAAGTTGTTTTCACCGGATTTGGCGCTTTCCAGGTTTCAAAGAGAGCGGCCAGGCAAGGCGTTAATCCCAAAACCGGCGAAAAGATTCAGATCAAGGCCATGACCGTTCCTAAATTCAAAGCCGGTAAAGCTTTGAAAGATGCTGTCAAATAGACTTATTTGCAAAACAAAAAACCCCGGGAAGGGGTTTTTTGTTTTGCAATGAGCGGGTATCCTTCGCTAAAGCTACGGAATGCCTGGCTCAATTTTTTTGGTTTTGTGCCCTCGTCAAAGCGGAATCATTCCGTAGCCTTGGCGGAACATGATGAGCGGGCGATGGGTTTCGCACCCACGACCTTCTCCTTGGCAAGGAGACGTTCTACTGCTGAACTACGCCCGCCTTCGCTAAAGCTTCGGCGGGCAGGCCCGCTTAACTTTAGAGGCTGATTTTTACCTGTGCCGGGGCTCGGAGTTGAACCGAGATCTCAGCTTTTTCAGAGCCGCGCCGTAACCGCCTTGGCTACCCCGGCGCTCTTATCGTTGTGGGCGCTTGAGGATTCGAACCCCAGGCCTACTCGGTGTAAACGAGTCGCTCTAACCAACTGAGCTAAGCGCCCTTCTTAGCTTATGGCCAATAGCAAATGGCTTATGGTCAGAGAGTTTTGCTTTTATTTTTGCTATAAGCTATCGGCTATGCGCCATAGGCTCGAAGTGCGCGGGAGAGGACTCGAACCTCCACGTCCGTGAGGACACAGGCACCTCAAGCCTGCCTGGCTGCCAATTACAGCACCCGCGCTTTTGCGCAATTATGTTTATCTTCTATTTTTAAGGCCTGTTTGATTTTTGACAATTTTCTGGATAAGCAAATCGCTTTTTCATTATAATACATCTTTTGGATTAATTTCAAGGATTCTTGCTTGGCATATTTAAGCTGTATAACGCTGCTTTTTGCGGCTTTAGTCATATGTCCTTTTGCGCCTGTCGATTTTGAAATTTGGCTCTGAAGCCAAAGGATATGGTTTTGGCTGGCTGATGTAAATTCCAAATAAAACATAAAACTGGATTTCCACCGTTTATCCCAATAAGAGTAGAAAGAGCCGTCTCCATCATAGTGTCCGCGCAAAAAATCAAAAAAGTATTTGATGGGGATTTTCAGGGAAGAGAGAGTTTTTGTTTTGGCCGGAAATAGCCCAATTTTAATTAAAAATCTGTAGAAATTAATATCGCCAAATTGGATATGCCCGGTTTTTTTGCCCGTGAATCCGGATATTTTTTGCCCTATTTTTACGGAAATACCCAAGCATTCCATAAGATTTAAAAGCTGGTCTTTGTCTTTTGACGTTAATTCGATATGGCGTCCGTCTTTAGAAAGACAGCCATCGGTAGTTAGAAGCCCAACGGCATATGCCATATTTGGCGACCATTTAACAGTAATTTTATTAAGTGGTTTCATCAAGATAATAGCGTATACCAATGATAACAAAAAATAAAAATCAGAAAAATTCCGATTTTTATTATTTTAAGCTTATTCTATTTTTTCTCGTCTGCCTGAATTTAGGCGACTTCTGGCTCAATGGCGGCCATTGCCTTGTTTTTCATCTTAGCCTGTTTGCCGAATCGTCCGCGCAGATAATAAAGCTTTGAGCGTCTGACTTTTGTTCCCCTGATAACTTCGATTTTTTGGATTGAGGGCGAATGGATAGGAAAGACGCGTTCGGCGGCAATATCGCCGAAAATCTTTCTGACGGTTATGGTTCCATTGATGCCATCGCCGTGTTTTTTGGCAATAATCAGGCCTTCGAAAGGCTGGACTCTTTCTTTATTGCCTTCTTTAATTTTTTGATGCACGACAACAACCTGGCCGGGTTTCAGATCGGGCAAATCTTTTTTGAGTTGTTCTTGAGTAATATTCATATTTTACAATTTATTATGCGAATTTGCGATAAATTAAAAGCTCCTATGGATTAAAGAGGAGATTTATTTACCTAATTAATATAGCATTAACTTAAGATTTTTTCAATACCTCCAGAATGGATTCAAGATCAGAGGGCAGAGGACTCGAAAAGAGCTTTCTTTGGTCGCTGGGCAGGGTTATTTTAAGTTCGGTCGCATGCAAAAAATGTCGTTTTAAACCCAAGGGTAAGGGTTTGTTTTTTGGACCGTATTTTTTATCTCCGGCCACCGGGTTGCCAATCCAGGCCAAATGGACGCGGATCTGGTGCAGGCGGCCGGTTTTGGGCATAGCTTCAATCAAAGAAAAACCAGGATATTCTTCCAAGACTTTTAAAAAAGTTATGGCATTTTTTCCTTCTTTTTGGGTAACTTTTTGTTTGGTTGGATCGGAACTCGATCGGGCGATGAAAGTTGAGATTTCGCCTTCTTTTTGTTCCATTTTACCGACCACCAAAGCTAGGTATTTTTTTTCAACTTTTCCTTCCTGAAATTGTTTTTTTAAGAATTCGAAAGCGGAATTATTTTTAGCCACGACCATTAAACCGGAAGTATCTTTATCCAGGCGATGAACGATGCTTGGGCGGGTTGGATCGTCGCCAACCTCTTTGAGCAGGGGATAGCGGGCCAGAATTCCATTAACTAGCGTGCCGCTCTTTTGCGATTCGCTTGGATGCACAGTCAGGCCGGCCGGCTTATCAATGACAAGAACGTCATCGTCTTCGTAAATGACTTTGAATTTTATGGAGCTATCCGGCTCGAGCGAAATTTTTTCCGGCGGCAGAATGTCGGCTTCTATCTTGTCGGTTTCTTTTAAAATATAGCTTGGTTTTTTGATCTCGCCGTTTACTAAAACCGCGCCGCTTTTGATCTGTTTCTGTATGTATGCGCGCGAAAAATCAGGATAATTTTCAAGCAGAAATTTATCTATGCGCTGGCCGGCATTTTCTTTTGAAATGATGAATTTTGTCATCATTATCACTATAAAGTAAATGTTCTTAAAAAGAAATACCCGAGCCTCAGCGAGGCCCGGGTGTGCTCGGGTGTACTTTGAATTACCAATCATCATCCGGCAAAGCCGTGATGCCAAAATGCGGCGATTGTCTGATGGCCTCTTGGGGCAGTGCGCCAGAATCGATCATGAGCTCTTTGAAACCTTTTATTGCCCCGGGAGTCACTTCTCCTTTTTTCAACTCTTCGGCGATCTTCGCCGCGATCTCCAGCCGTTTTTTTTCTTCCATCTTTTTCTCCCTTTAGCCGTTTATTTGTCCTTGATCGAATGTTTTTCCGCAGATTTGGCATTCAAAAACGCGGACGCCTTCGTCTGGTTCAGTGATGTCTTTGAGCCTTCCGCCGCAAAGTGGGCATTTTCTGTTGCCGCTGAATGTAAGTGTTTTTACTCTATGCCCTAGTGGAACATGATTATCTTTCATTCGGATACCTCCTTAAAAGGAACTCTTTATTACTTCAATCCTTCGCTCAAGTTGACTATTTTATACCCCTGTTCTTCTATTTCTGTAAAGACTTCGTCCAGAATTTGTCCGGTGATATTGTCGCCGATGTGCATCAGGATGATTGAGCCGTTCTTCAAATTTGAGAGGATGCGGTCTTTCGTTTGTTCGGTGGTTTTCTCGGGCATCCAATCAAGTGCGTCTAACGTCCAGAAAACAGACTGATAGCCTTCATTCTGCGCCACTTCCAGAACGTGCGCATTGCGGTCGCCGTAGGGCGGCCGGAAGAAGGGCCTGGTATCTTTGTTGGTCAGGCTTTTAATCACATCATCAACTTTGGTGAATTCTTCTTTGATTTGTTCATCTGAAATTTGCGTGAGATACGGATGGGAGTAGGTGTGGTTGAAAATCTCATGTCCGTCCGCCGCCGCTTGTTTGATGAAATTAGGATATTTTTCGGCGAATTTGCCCGTGGCAAAAAAAGTGGCTTTAACGTCGTGTTTTGCCGTGATCTCCAAAATTTTCTCTCCCGAATTGATTCCCGAGCCGCCGTCAAAAGTAAAAATAATCTGTTTTTTGTTGGGATTGCCGCGGGAAATTTCGCCTTCAATTTTGAACAGGGGAGTAGAGGTGGAAATTTCGTTTTCGGTGGCTGGCAGGTTTGTCGAAAAGTTTTCCGGCTGATTTGGAATAATCGGCTCATTATTTTTTTGCGAACGATAATAAAAAATAACCGCCAAACAAACGATGGCGGCCAGCGCGAGAATTACGGAGGTGATAAAAGTTTTTGATTTCATTTTTTTTGTGGGCGATAGAGGGATTGAACCTCTGGCCTTTCCCATGTCAAGGGAACGCTCTACCACTGAGCTAATCGCCCCTCGCTGCGTTCGGGGTAAACCCTAAAATATTTCACTTCTTCCAGGATAAACCTTTAGAAAGTTTACCCCGAGCCCCCCTGGGGGGGCGAAGGGTGCGCGCGCTAGGATTCGAACCTAGAACCCCCGAGGTATAAGCTCGATGCTCTAACCGTTGAGCTACGCGCGCTCGCCTCGGTTCGTATCTGCGAGACGGGCTGATTTATTATTATTCTTCTTCTTTGATTATCTTCTCAAATTCTTCTTTTTCGATCGTTTCTTTTTCAAGCAGGCGGTTGGCCAGTTTATCAAGCAGAGGCCTTTTGGCGGTCAAGATTTCATGAGCGGTCTTCTGGGCGGTTTCGATGAATTTTGAAACTTCCTCGTCTATCTGCGCCGCCACTTTATCGGAATAATCTTTTTCCGTCACGATCTCTTTGCCGAGGAAGATCATTTCTTCTTGTTCTCCGAAAGTCCTGGCCCCCATTTTTTCACTCATGCCGTATCTCATGACCAGGCGTTGGGCCAGTTTTGTCGCCTGTTCAAGATCGTTGCTGGCGCCGGTGGTTAGTTCATTGAAAACAATTTTTTCAACCGTGTAGCCGGCTAGAAGCACGGCTAGTTCTTCAACGAATTCGGTTTTGGTGCGCAGGTGTTTATCTTCGGTCGGCAATTTCAAGGTGTATCCGGCGGCGCGGCCGCGGGAAATAATGGAAATTTTTCTGACTACGTCCGTGTTGGGCAGGGAAGTGTTGACTAAAGCGTGGGCTGCTTCATGATAAGCGGCGATCTTTTTTTCTTTTTCACTGAAAACTAAACTTTTTCTTTCTGGGCCAAGCAGAACTTTTTCAATTGAAGGAATAAGCTCCTCCATGGACATTTTGGCCAGATTTTTTTTAGCCGTCAAGATAGCCGCTTCATTCATTAGATTGGAAAGATCGGCGCCGGAAAATCCCGGCGTGCGCTCAGCGATCTGCCTGAAATCAACCTTTTTTTCAATCGGTTTGCCCTCGCTATGGATTTTTAAGATTTCCACCCGGTCGCCGATATCAGGTAAATCCAAGACCACCCGACGATCGAATCTGCCGGGTCGTAGCAATGCCGGATCAAGAATGTCCGGTCGGTTGGTGGCGGCCAAGATGATGACTTGGGTGTCCGGTTCAAATCCGTCCATTTCAACCAGGATTTGATTTAAGGTTTGTTCACGTTCGTCATGCCCTCCGCCTAAGCCCGCGCCCCGATGGCGACCAATGGCATCAAGTTCGTCGATAAAAAGGATGGCCGGCGCGCTCTTTTTGGCTTGGGCGAAAGTGTCGCGAACACGCGAGGCGCCGACGCCGACGAAAAGTTCGACGAATTCAGATCCGGAAATATGGAAGAAAGGAACGTTGGCTTCGCCGGAAACGGCCCTGGCCAAAAGAGTTTTGCCTGTGCCGGGCGGACCGATTAGAATAACTCCCTTAGGAATTCTCGCTCCAACCGCTTTGAATTTGGCTGGAAATTTCAAAAATTCGACCACTTCCTGGAGTTCTTCCTTGGCTTCTTTTAATCCGGCCACGTCTTTAAAGGTGGTTTTTTGTTTTTTATCTTGAGGAGTTAACATTCGGACAAGCGAGCGCGTGAAGCCAAAGGCTTGCGTTGCTCCCTGGCGCGCCTGACGGAACATGAGCCAGAGAAAAAGCCCCATGATCAATAATGGGATAAGGTAAGGAAGAAGAGAGATAAGCAAATATTTCAAGGTTGAAGTGCTGACAATTTCGATCGGAACGCTTTGGAGCTTGCCCGTGTCCGCGTCCAAGTTTTTCAAACTTTCGATCAGGCCGGCTTCGGTTTCTTTTTGGTTGACCGCATTAGTCCCGTCTTTCAATTTGACGCTGACTTCCTGGCCGTTCACGGAAATTTTATCAATCTTTTCCTGGTTGATTCGATTTGCCAGTTCGCTCAGAGTTATTTTTTCCGGTTTTTGATTCTTTTCGGAAAAAAACGAAAAAATTGCTGAAACCGCCAAGAAGATCAGAATGATAATGACTAGATTTTTGAATAGATTTTTCATTGTTAGCAAAGCGATTAGGGGAAAACGCCTTTATTAATTAGAAGGAAACAACTAGAGTTCTTTTTCCTGTTTAGTGGCTATTTCTTTTTGATCATTCTGGTTTTCGTCGGAGGATTCTTCTTTTTTGGCAAGCGATAGGGCCATTTTGTGGACTTTGGGTTCTATTGAAGCAATTTTGAGATCATATTCTTGACCGATTTCGATATTTTTTTGCATCGTCTCTTCGTTTCCAAATTCTGAAATATGAATGAGGCCGTGGATTTCTTTGTCCAGCTGGACAAAGGCGCCAAAGGGATTGATTTTAGTGATTTTGCCTTTGACGGTCTGGCCTTTCTGATACTTCTGGTCGATTTCGAGCCAGGGATCTTTTTTCAGAGCTTTGAGGGAAAGCGAAAGACGGTCTCCTTCGATGCCAATAATTTTGGCCTGGACTTTGTCGCCGACCTTAAGATATTCCCTCGGATTTTCGATCAGCTGCCAGTCTATTTCTGAAATATGGATCAACCCTTCGATCGTTTGGGATCCTTTTTCGGTTTCCGGCAGATTTATCCTCACAAAAGCGCCGAAATCAACCACGCCGGAAATGACGCCTTCGACCAGATCGCCAATCTGGAAACTCCTGATTATTTCTCTGAGTTTTTGTTCTCCAAGCGCTTTTTCAGAAACGATCAGTTTCTGCTGTTGTTGATCCAGGTCAATCACCTGAACCGCCATTTCCTTGTTCACGAATTTATTCAGTTCGGAAAGTATCCTGTTTTTATCGCCATCCTCAACTCTCGGATAATGTTCATAGGAAAGCTGGGATACTGGCATAAAGCCGGTAATACCTTTTATTTCCATGATGAGGCCGCCTTTATTGGCTTGAGTAATCTTGGTTGTGATCGGTTCTTTTTTCTGCATTAGTTCCCTTAATTCCTCCCAAGCGCTTTGCTTATTGGCTGCTTTCAAAGAGAGCTCGACAAAGCCGTTTTCATTTTCCGGCTCAAGCACCATGGCGAATATCTCGTCGCCGATTTTTAATTTCTTGATGACATCTTGATTGTCTTTGACCTCCCGACCCAGAATAATGCCTGTGCCGATCGCCCCAAGATCAATAAAAACCATATTTTTTCCGATCTCGATTACTTGGCCTTTGACGATTTGATTGGCTTTGGGCAGGACAGGGGACTGCGTCAGCAGTTGGCTCATTTTCCCTTCTTTTTTTATATCTTCCATATTAAATTTAAACTTTCTTTTTCGCCGAATGGTTTTTTAATTATTATGAAGCAAAGTTTCCATCCGGAATAAGGCTAAAAAAGCAGATTATCCGCTTTTTAAAGACCTCTTGAAAGAGGTCTTATAATAAAAGAGTATATAACATAATTTTAATATTGGCAACCCTCGAAACCCTACGAAACTGCTAATTTTTACCGAATATCATTAATGGCCCAAAAGGCCTTTTTTATTTTTAAAAATCGCGATGAATTGGCTATTTCGTAGGTTCTAGGCCGTTGGCAGAATTAAATTTATATGCTAAGATGAATATAAAGAATTTTAAAAAATGTTTAACGCTTACGCACTACGCGGCCAGGGCTTAAAATGAAAAGTTCTGGCCGTGAGCCGTAAACCGTAGTTTTCGACTCTTATGGTTATTACTTGGTATGGTCAATCTTGTTTTAAAATTCAGAGCGGGGAAACCGTTTTATTTACAGACCCTTTTGATAAAAGCATCGGCCTGACGCCGCCACGCGGGCAGGCAAATATCGTTACGATTTCCCATCATCATTACGATCACGACAACGTCGAGGCGCTTTCGGGGGAAAATCTTTTTCTTATTGACGGACCGGGCGAATATGAAGTGAAAGGAGTGAATGTGACCGGCATTTTGACATTTCATGACTCCGAAGAAGGCAAAAAGCGCGGCACAAATACAGCCTATATTATTGAAATAGAGGGTATTAAGATTTGTCATTTGGGCGATTTCGGCCAAGATAAATTAAACGATGAACAGCTTGAGGCTATGAATGGGGCTGATATTTTGATGATTCCGGTAGGCGGAACTTACACCTTGGATGGCGGAGAGGCCGCCCATATTATCCATGAGATCGAGCCAAAGATCGTTATCCCGATGCATTATAAAATTCCGGGCCTGACAATGAAGCTTGATGGCGTTGATTTATTTTTGGAAGAGGCTGGTTCTAAAAATCAACCGACTGACAAGCTAACCATTAAAAAGAAAGATTTGGTTGAGGGCAAAACGCAGGTGGTGGTGATGAAGATCTAGGGCCTTGCTAAATTACGAATTTCTGCTAATCTTGCGAATGTAAAATCATTTTGCAGCATTGGTAAAAATTAGTAAATTATCGGGTGTTTAAATTTATCGAAAATCTGCAGAATAAACCCAAGCATGTGCGCATTTTTATCTTATGGGTTTCAGTGGCCGTTTCAGCGGTCTTTATTTTGGGCTTCTGGCTTTTTTCCCTTGATTTAAGGATCCAGAATCATTCTCAAACGGAAGTTGCCGAAAACAAGAATCAATTGCAGGAGATAAAGAAGAACATTCCAACTCTTTGGCAAACTTTAAAAGCAGGAATTTCGGGAATTTTTGAAGACGCGACCGAAGAAGAAAAAAAAGATATACAAATAGAGACCGAAGATTCTTCGGTTGAATTTGAAAAAAACGACCTGCAGAATCCTTATTTTTACATGCTGCCCTAACTTAAATTATCGGTAGATTTCCAACTATATGGATCTGGGAAAAATCAAACTGAAAGAAATAACCGACGAATTGAAAGAATCCTATCTTGATTACGCGATGTCGGTTATCGTCGCGCGCGCCTTGCCGGATGTCCGGGATGGTTTAAAACCGGTTCACCGCCGGATTCTTTACGCTATGTACGAAGACGGCTTGCGCCATGACGCCAAATACAGAAAATCCGCCACGGTTGTCGGCTCAACCTTGGGCCGTTATCATCCGCACGGCGATATGGCGGTTTATGACGCTCTGGCGCGCATGGCGCAAGATTTTTCTTTGAGATACCCGCTCATTCAAGGCCAGGGCAACTTTGGTTCGCTTGACGGCGACGCGCCCGCGGCCATGCGTTACACCGAATGCCGTCTGACCGCTTTGGCCGAAGAAATGCTGGAGGATATTGAAAAAGAAACCATTGCCTGGACCGAGAATTATGACGGCACGCGCCAGGAGCCCATGGTTATGCCTTCTAAAATTCCTCAACTGCTGATGAATGGCCAGATGGGCATTGCCGTGGGCATGGCCACGAATATTCCGCCTCATAATTTGACCGAACTGATAGACGGGCTTGTTCATTTGGTTGAACATCCAAAGGCCACGACTGAAGATTTGTTAAAATTCGTCAAAGGCCCGGATTTTCCGACGGGCGGGGCGATCTATGATAAAAACGCCATTGCCCAGGCCTATTCGACCGGCAAAGGCCCGATCGTCAACCGCGGCATCGCCCAGATCAAGGAAGATAAGAAGGGACATTTTCAGATTTTGATCACGGAGATTCCTTTCCAGGTCAATAAGGCTTCTCTGCTTGAAAAGATCGCCGAACTCGTGCGCGACAAAAAACTAGATGGCATTAAAGATATCAGAGATGAATCATCCAGAGAAGGATTGCGCGTCATCATCGAATTGAAAAATGAAGCACATCCCCAAAAAATATTGAACCGGCTTTACAAGCTGACCGATCTTCAGAAATCTTTCCATTTAAATATTTTGTCTCTGGTTGACGGGCTCCAGCCACAGGTGCTTTCACTTAAAGAAATTTTAGAAAATTATTTGGCGCATCGGCGTCAAGTCGTTACGAAACGGACGCAGTTTGATCTAAACCGGGCGCGCGATCGGGCGCATATCCTCGAGGGTTTGAAAAAAGCGCTCGACCATATTGATGCCATTATCACCACGATCAGAAAATCGGAAACCAAAGAGATCGCTCATCAGAATCTGAAAGCCAAATTCGATTTTTCCGATGCCCAGGCCACGGCCATTTTGGAAATGCGCTTGCAGGCGCTGGCCGGTTTGGAACGTCAGAAAGTTGAAGACGAATTGGCGGAAAAGTTAAAACTCATTAAAGAATTGACAGCGATCCTAAAGGATGAAAAAAAGATTCTCGAAGTTATAAAAGGGGAATTGCTGCAAATAAAAGAAAAATATGGGGACGAAAGGCGGACCAAGGTTTTTGCCTCGCCTGTCGGAGAATTTAAAGAAGAAGATTTCGTGCCTGAAGAGGAATGCATCATCACTTTGACGCAAGGAGGATATGTTAAACGTGGCGACCCCAAGAACTTCAAGGCCCAAAAAAGAGGAGGGAAAGGCATGATCGGCATGACCACGCGCGAGGAAGACACGGTTGAACATCTTGTGACGGTCAATAATCATGACAATCTGCTTTTCTTTTCAAACACCGGCCGGGTTTTTCAAACCAAGGCCTATGAGATTGCCGAAGGCAGCCGCGTGGCCAGGGGACAGGCGATAGTCAATTTCCTGCAATTGGCAGCGGGCGAGAAAGTGACGGCCATGGTGGCTTTGAAGCAGTCCCTTAAGGGAATGAAGAATGGCGAGAAAAAGATTGAGGATAACTTCCTGGTGATGACGACGAAAAATGGTATAATTAAAAAAACGCCGATCGAAGATTTCACGAATGTCAGAAAATCCGGCCTGATCGCCATAAGTTTAAACAAGGGCGACGAACTTTGCTGGGCTAGGGCCACGGGCGGCAAGGATGAAATAGTTTTAGTGACGGCCAAGGGCCAGAGCATCAGGTTTAAAGAAACAGACGTGCGGCCGATGGGCCGCGCGGCTGCGGGTGTGCGGGGAATTTTGCTGAAAAACGACGAGCTTGTGGGAATGGAAATTATCGAAGAGAAATTCCGCTCGCAGAATGTGAAGCTCGAACTTTTGGTTATCAGCGAGAACGGATTTGGCAAACGGACAGATATTAAACAATTTAAGATTCAGCGTCGCGGCGGCTCGGGCATTAAGGCCGGCCAGATGAATGCCAAAACCGGTAAACTCGTTATGGCGGAAATTCTAAGTCCGGAAGATCAGGATTTGATTGTTATTTCGGCTAAAGGCCAGACGATTAGGATTTCTTTATCTGGCGTTTCTTTGCTTGGCCGGGCCACGCAAGGCGTGCGTATTATGAAGCTGGAAGAAGGGGACAAGGTGGCTTCGGTGACTTGCGTTTAATTTTTTACGTTTTTTTCTGGCAGTAGAAAAGCAGCGTGAAGACTACCGCCTGGGCGTAAAATTTTGAGAAAATCAGGGCGCTCGCCTCGTTAAATTTGCTGCGCGCTCCGCTTCTGCGGCGACTCGTCGGCTTAGTACAAATTTCAAACGCTCGGCTCGCCGCGATTTTTTCACAAAAATTTCGTCATGCAGGGCTGAATAAAAGAAAAAAATAAGAAAGATTTTTTATGGATTTTCCTCCAGGCAGCGGCGGGTTTCTGAATCCCAAAAAAGTTTTGGATTCGCTTGAAATAAGACCAACTTCGGTCGTGGCTGATTTTGGCTGCGGCCATGGCTACTTTACTATTCCCTTGGCAAAAGCAGTCGGTTCAGAAGGCCAGGTTTTCGCCGTTGATCTTCGGAAGGATTGCCTTGAAGAGGTTAAAGAGAGAGCCGTCAGCGAGGGTTTGGGTAATATTGAAACTATCCGCGGCAATCTCGAAGTGCCGGGCGGCTCTAAAACGCCGGATGACTCTTGCGATGTGGTCTTTCTGGCGAATATCCTTTTTCAGAATCAAAAAAAGCAGGAGATTATAGTTGAAGCCAGGCGAGTCCTGAAACCAGGCGGAAAGATGATAATTATTGATTGGGAGCCTACGCTTTCGCATCTGGCCGGTTCGGGCTGGCGAATCAGTCCTGAAGAAATTCAACGCATGGCATCGGAACAGAGATTTTCTTTTGAGCGCACTTTCGATGCCGGCGAATATCATTACGGGATGATATTTAAAAAATTTTGATGAGGGCAAAGAAAATTATTGATTTATTTTATTCAAAAATGGAGGTTTTTGACAAAAAAATAAAAAAGGGGAGGAAGGCCATTGTTTTTAACTTAATTGCGCCCTTTCTTATTTTTGGCCTTTTCGGTTCTCTTTCGGCGGCCTTGCCCGGATGCAGCGAAAAAAACGAAAAAGTTGAATTAGATTTCTGGAATGTCTATGACGATTCGGATATTTTGAACCCTTTAATTCAGGAATTCCGGAAAGAATATCCTAACGTAAGCATAAATTATTACAAGAAAACGCCGGCCGGATATGAGACGGAATTGGTCAATGCCTTGGCCGCCGGTCGAGGCCCTGATGTTTTTGCCATTCATAATACTTGGCTTCCAAAACATATTGATAAATTGCAGCCGATGACAGATAAAAATCTGATGACGCTGCAATCTTTCCGGGATAGCTTCGTGGATGTTGTTTATAATGATTTCGTGGCCGCGCCTCCTTCCTCTGGTTCTGGTCAAACTTCGTCCGAGCAGATTTACGGCGTGGCCCTTTTTGTCGATACGCTCGCCCTTTATTGGAATAAAAGCATCTTGAACTCTGCCGGGATTGCCGAACCGCCCGGGAATTGGCATGAATTTAGTGATGCGGTTGAAAAATTGACCAAAAGAGACGAGGAAAAAAATATCACTTTGGCCGGCGCCGCCATTGGCGGATCCAAAAACATTAATCGCGCCACGGATATTTTGGCCTTGCTCATGATGCAGACCGGTGCCAAAATGACAGATAACGAAAGAAATCAGGCTTCTTTTGATGAAAGCGTCTCCGCCGGCGATCAGAATTATCAACCGGGCGCCGATTCTCTCCGTTTCTACACCGATTTTTCAAATCCGAGCAAAAAGGTTTATACTTGGAACGAAAAAATGCATTATTCGATCGATGCTTTTGTTGAAGGTAAGGCGGCCATGATGATAAACTACGCTTATCATATTAATACCATTCGCGCCAAGGATCCTCATTTACAGTTTGGAGTCGCGCCCGTTCCTCAGCCAAAAGACGCAAAAAATTTGATCAGCTTCGCTAATTATTGGGGCTTGGGCGTTTCGGCCGCTTCCACTGCCGCCGAAAAAAAATATGCCTGGATATTTTTAAATT
>JAQUNU010000008.1 GCA_028717445.1 Candidatus Portnoyibacteriota bacterium
GGCCGAGCAGGAAAACGGCCCGGGCGAAGAAATGCCATCCAGGACCGGAGGATTTCTTGGTTCTTTGATTAAAATCGGGCTTTACGTTTTGGCCTTTGTTTTGCCGCTTTTCTTCCTGCCTTTCACAGCCAACGTCCTTGAAATGAACAAGCAGTTCCTTCTTTTCTTTTTTGCCGCGGCCATGATCATTCTTTGGCTGGCGAAAGTCTTGACTTCACGGAAGTTTGAAGCGACTAAAAGCATGCTTAATGTTTTTGTCGTGCTTTTTTTGGCCGCGGTTTTTATCTCGGCCTTTCTTTCCGGAAACGCGTACGAGACTTTTTTCGGCCTGGACAGCGTGCTTTCGGAAAGTTTTATTTCAATCGTTTCCCTGGCGATCGTCTTTTTCATCGGAGCCAACACTCTTAAGACAAGAAAGGAAATCAGTATTTTGTTTTTTTCGTTTTTGGCTTCGGGAATTTTGGCTTCCATATTCGGCCTTCTTCAGATGACGGGAAATTTCATCTTTCCCTGGGAGTTTGCCCGCAGTGCGACTTTCAACACTATCGGTTCGGCCAACGCCCTTGAAATTTTCATCGCGACTATCCTGGTGATGGCCGTGGTTTTGTTCACGGACAAAAAGAGATCCTTGTGGCAATCCGTGCCTTTGGCGGTCGTTTCTTTTATTTTTCTTTTTATCCTGATGGCGATGAATTTTTCCAATGTCTGGCGGGCGCTGATCGGCGTCATGACGGTTGTGATCGCCATCGGCATGATCAAAAAGAGGGAAATCGGCCAGACAAAACTCATTCTGGCCATGGTGGTGCTGGGCATGGCGATGATTCTCACTCTGACCAAGATAAATATTTCCGGCCAATGGCTGAATACGCCCGTTGAAGTCAGCCCTTCCTATCAGGCCACCATGGATATTAACAAAAGCGCGCTTTCGGAAAACCTTTTCTTTGGCTTCGGCCCGGGCAGTTTTTCCTACGTTTGGGAGCTCTACCGTTCCGAACTGGTGAACCAGACAATGTTTTGGAATATCAGATTCAGCCAAGGCATTTCCAAAATTTTTAGCATGCCCGCCGATCTGGGTCTGGTCGGTTTTGTTTTTTGGGCATTGATAATTATTTTCTTCGCGGCTTTCGGATTTTGGCGTCTTTGCACTCGCAAGCAAGGAGAATGGAATCTTGCTCTTTCTTTTTTCAGTGGGTGGTTCTTTTTGGCCGTGATGCAGTTTCTTTATCCGACCAATCTGACGCTTGAATTTTTCTTCTGGCTTCTGATGGGAGTTTCTCTTTATCTTCTCCGAAATTTACGTTTTGGAGAGGAAGAAATAGCCGTGACAACTCTTCAATTCCGCCGCGAATCGCCGCTGGCTTCTCTTTTTTCCTTTGTGCTTGTAATCTTGATGGTTTTTGGCATCAGCTTCTTTTATATGGGCTTGAATTGGTGGAGGGCCGATAATCTGTTTAAAAAAGGACTGGCGGCAGGAACGGAAAAGGGCGATCTTGAGAATGGCATTGTCTTGCTCACTGGAGCCAATAAAGCCAATCCTTATAAAGAATCGTATCTTATCGCTCTTTCCCAAATGGCCATGTTGAGAGTTGATCAGGAGTTGATCAAGCCAAAGACAAGCGAACGGGATAGCAACATCCAGAATCTTATTGCGGGCGCCATCAATATTTCCAAGCAGGCGACGGACCTGAATCCGCGGAATTCCGACGGCTGGGTGCAAAGGGGAATCGTTTATCGTTCGGTTCTCGGCTATTTGAGCGGAGCCGAGGATTGGATGGTGAGCTGTTTTAACGAAGCAACCAGGCTTCAGCCCAAAAATCCTTACGTTTTTTGGGAATTCGGCAGAGGGTATCTTCTTTTAAGCGATTACGCTTCGGCTGAAGCCGGCAATGACCAGCAAAAACAGGCCAAGGCGGCCCAGTATTTGGCCCAGGCCGAAGAGCAATTCAACAAGGCGATTGCCGTCAAATCAGATTATTCCCAGGCGCATTATCAGCTGGCTTTGATCTATGACCGGTTGGGCAAAATTGATTCGGCGATTGAAAAAATGGAATTAACGAAAGCTAATTTTCCGGAAGACACGGGCGTTTCTTTCCAGCTCGGCCTGCTTTATTACAAAGACGAACAGTTCGACAAGGCCAGAGCCGAATTTGAAAGGGCTCTGACGCTGGATGCTAATTACGCCAACGCCAGATATTTCCTTGGCTTGATTTATGACCGACAAAAAGACAAACAGAGGGCGCTTGAGCAATTTGAAGAAATCGCTAAATTCAATCCGGACAACCAGGAAGTAGCTCAAATCATTCAGAATTTAAGAGCCGGCAAAGCCGCTTTGGAAGGCATCGCTCCGCCAGGGCCGTCGCCCGAGAACCGCGAGGAGGCGCCAGTGAGCGAAAAAACAGAATCAAGGTAAAAAGAAAAATAATTCCTTTTATGAGCGCCGTGAATTCGGCAAAAATTCGAGAGTTTTGTGGATAACTTTGAGAAGCGCAAAAATCCGCGTGGTATAATTAAATTAAAATCATAGCTATCGCTTACGGACTGGCGATCGCGCCAGAGCGTAAAAACTCGGCGTAGACCTTAGCCGGTCCGTAGAAAAATCCTGATGAAATTAGGTTCTTTATTTTCTGGTCTATTCGGAAAAAAACCAAAGAGCTGTCTTGGAATAGATTTGGGCGCTTCGAGTATAAAAATAGCGGAAATTTCCAGGAATAAAGAAGGGCTTTTTCTTGAAAATTACGCGATAGCCAGACTGAAGGAAAATTCAAGAACGAACTTAACCGAATTGGGCGCGGGCGAGATCGCCACTATTCTTCGGCACATGATCGAGCGCGCCGGAATAAAAACAAGAAGAGCGGTAATTTCTTTGCCGGTGGAAGAAACATTTTCAACCGTGATAGATTTGCCGGTCATGAGCGAAAAGGAATTATCCCAGACCATTCCTTTTGAAGCGAGAAAATATGTTCCCATACCGATCGAGGAGGTTGTTTTGGATTGGAGCGTTACAGCCGAAACCGTCCATTCGTCGGTTGCCATAGATTCGTCCGCGCAAAAATCGTCTGATCCTAATTTAAAAGAAAGTCCGGCCGCGAGGGAAAAAAAGACTTTACATATTCTTATTGTGGCCGTGCCCCGCGAAATGATCAAAAAGATAGCCCAGATAGCGGGGGCGGCGGGTCTGCAAGTCTCCGCTCTTGAGCAAGAGGCCTTCGGCATGACCAGATCTCTTATTCAAAAGGCAGATGACATTTGCATGTTGGTTGATCTTGGGACCGAAAGCGTTGACGCGATCGTGATTGAAAAAGGCGCGATCCGCCTGACCCATACCTTCAGGGAAAGCAATCCGGAAAATATGGCCTTCGACATACCAAAAGTTCTGGGAATTTTTGAAGCTAAATATTCAAAGAAGATAAAAAAAATTATTTTTACGGGCGGCCGGACCATTGGAGCTGAATGGATGTCGAACCTTTCCGCAAAATTAGATAAAGAGATAATCCAGGGAAATTCATTTGTAAATTTAAAATTCGACGCGAAACTCGTAAACGCCGTCAAGGAGCTGTCTCCTTATATGGCCGTGGCCATAGGCGGAGCAATGAGGGATATTTAAAGGCGGGTCCAAAATCAAAAACTCAAAAGATCTTTTTTTGAATTTTACTCATTTGAATTTTTTATTTGTTTGGAATTTATGACTTTGCGCTTCAGATTTAAAATTATTTGATTTTTTATATTTATTCTTTGATTTAAAATGGATTTGATTCCAAAAACAAAAAACAGCGGAGAATTCAGCATGGCCGGGATGAAAAGCCAGGGCATTTCGATTTACGACGATAAAACCGATCTTTATTTTTTAAGAGACAAGCGGGTTTTGCTTTCTTTCGTGGCCATTATTGTTTTTTTGGCGGCGTGGGCCGGCTTAAAGGCCTATAGTGTTTTTGTTCTGGAGAAAAAACTTTCTGCCATTTCTGTTGAAATCGGCCAGATTGAAGCGGGAGTCGACAATAATCGGATAAAAAAACTGGTTGAATTGGATAAAACTATTTCCGTCGCGGAAAATCTTTTAGATTCCCATGTTTATGATTCGAAATTTTTCGGAATGATTGAAAAAGTGACATTGCCTTTGGTCCAGTGGTCTAGTTTGAGCTTGATTCCAGAGCAGGGAACGGCGCAGTTAGGGGGTCGGGCTGCTTCTTTCTCGGTCTTGGCCAGACAAATTCTTAGCTTCAGGTCATCTGATTTTACGGCCGAAATATCGGGAATTTCTCTGGGCAACGAGGGCGTCACCTTTTCCGCGTTATTAAGATTCGATCCGGGGCTGCTGCGGGAAAAATAGAATGATAATTCAAGCGGATCGGAAATTATAAAAAATATTTATTGAAGCCGGCCTGCTGATTTTATTAACATGCAAAAAGAAATACTGACAATTATACTTTCGTTTTTATGCCTGGTGGCTGTTTTTTTCTTTCTTTTAATGCCGGCTTGGAATTCAATAACCGAGGCCAGAGAAGAGTTCGCTTTGAAAAGCCAGGATTTGGCTGAAAACAAGGAAATAATCAAAAAAATGGAGGAATTAAACGTTATTTATGAAAGTAATCTGGATGAATTTGAAAAATTAGAGAGTATTGTGCCTCATGGACCGGACCTTCCTTCTTTGTTGCTTCAAGTCGAAAATCTGGCGATTTCCAATAATCTGTTCTTGGGTTCGATTAGCATCTCCGAGGTTCAGGAACAGAAATTAATATCGCCTCCAATGATGGAGGAAGATGATTCTTTGCTGGGGGGCGCGGTCAGTGAAGAAGCGGTTGAATCTCGAAAAAATACTTCGAAAAACGATTATAAATTGCTCCAGCTCAGCTTGCGGCTTAGCGGAAGCTACGAAGCCATCAAGCAATATTTGCGCGCATTGGAAAACAACATCCGTCTTATGGATGTGGCTTCACTGGAGCTTTCGGGCGGGGATGGAAAAGAAACAACCGCGGGAGAATTCGGGCTTAATGTTTCCATTAATGTTTATTATCAATAGAATTGATCTGGAAAATTTTATAAAAAAATGAAAAAAATCGGATTAATTTTTATTTTGGCGGGACTTTTGCTTTTTGCCGTATTGGGAATTAAGAATTTTGAGAAAAAGGCAATTGGTAAATTTGCCTTGAACAATCAGGCTGCGGCAGAGAGCGGAGACATTTTGACCGGCCAAGCCGGAGGGCTTCTCCGATCAATAAGAAATATAAAACTTGATTTAAGGATTTTGAAAAGCGCGAAATTTCTGAACCTGATCCAATATGGGCAATCGCCCCAGGTTGCGGAAAGGGGAAGATCGAACCCGTTTGAAGCATATTGAGAAATTTGGGAGCGCTGGTTTTTGGGGTTGATCGTAAAATAATAATTGCCGACCGAATGGATTTCCCGAATGTTTGGATTCCGGTTTTTGGATGAATTTTAATTCATTAATTTTAAAAAAGAATCGTGGCTAATCAAAAGGTGACCGATGAAATTTCAGTTGCTCAAGAGAAAGGGAAAAAAATAAACGTTCCTTTTATTAACTTAGCCGGCAAGATTATTCCGCCCGACATCCTTAAGGAAATTTCGGAAGAAGCGGCTACTTTTTACGAATTTGTCCCTTTTAGTAAAAAAGGGGAGGCCTTGCTAGTCGGAATGATTGATCCCGAAGACTTAAGATCGCGCCAAGCTCTTAATTTCATCGCGAAAAGAAAAAACGCAGAGATTGAAATATACATCATAACGCCGACCGACCTGCGCGAAATCCTGAAGCAATACCGGAATATCAAACACGAAGTTGCTTCTGCTCTGCGGGAATTGCAGGATGAGCTTCAGACCGAAGAGCCGGTTGAAAAAAAAGCCAAGGCCGAAGAAGTTATTGAAAGGGTGATGGTTGAGGCGCCCATCACCAAAATCGTCGCCGTTATTCTGCGTCATGCCCAGGAGGGCCGGGCTTCCGATATTCATATTGAACCGACCGAAAATGACGTAAAGGTGCGCTTCAGGGTTGACGGCGTGCTTTATACCAGTCTGATTTTGCCAAAGAATATTCAAGTAGCCGTCGCTTCCCGCATTAAAATTCTTTCAAATTTAAAAATAGACGAAATGAGGATCCCGCAAGATGGGCGTTTCCATTCCATCGTTAATGGAAAAAAGATTGACTTTCGCGTTTCGACTTTTCCGGCTTCTTTCGGCGAGAAAGTCGTTTTAAGAATCCTTGATCCGACGGTTGGCCTTTTAAGCTTTGAACAGCTCGGTTTATCCGGACATAATCTGGCCGTGTTGAAAAAAGGGATTGAAGAGCCTTATGGAATGATTTTGATCACTGGGCCGACCGGATCAGGAAAAACCACAACCCTTTACGCCATTCTGAATGTTTTGAACGATCCCGGGGTCAATATTGTTAGCTTGGAGGATCCGATCGAATATAATATTGCAGGCATCAGCCAATCGCAGATAAAGCCGGAAATAGGATATACTTTTGCTTCCGGACTCCGATCGATTTTGCGCCAAGACCCCGATATCATTATGGTCGGCGAAATCAGAGATGAAGAAACAGCCGATTTGGCCACGCATTCGGCCTTGACTGGCCATATCGTGCTTTCGACTCTTCATACCAACAACGCAGTCGGAGTTATTCCGCGGTTGATCGACATGGGGGTAAGTAGTTTTTTAATTCCTTCTTCGCTGAATTTGATGATTGCCCAGCGTTTGATAAAAAGAATGTGCGAAAAATGTCGTAAACAGATCGCGCCCGAACCAAAGATCAGGGAAATGATAGCCAGGGAGTTGGAAAAGATTCCGGCAGCGGCAAAGCAGGAAATGCCGCAGTTTTTTAAGGGGGAGGTTATGATTTGGGAAGCCAAAGGTTGCAAATATTGCAGTGATAAAGGAACAAAGGGCCGGGTGGCTATTTTCGAGGTCATGAACATGACTCCGGAATTGGAAAGAATAATCATCGAGGGCCCAACCGAGACAAAGCTCGAAGCAGAAGCTTTGCGCCAGGGAATGATCACGATGAGGCAAGACGGATTTATGAAAGTTATGGATGGCGTCGTTTCTCTGGGAGAGGTTTTAGGAGCAGTTGAACAATAAATAGAATAGTTCATCGGTTTGTCAGTTCTTTAGTTTATAAGCTTAAATTCATAAACTAAAGAAAGCCTGAGGGAGCGTAACTGAAAACTGAAAGACTGATTATGAAAGTTTTAATTGTTGAAGATGACCCGTTTTTATCAGAAATGTATTCGACTAAATTAGTCGAAAGCGGTTTTGAAATCGATTTGGCTGGCGACGGTCAAACGGCGCTGGAAAAAATGACCGCCAACAAGCCGGATTTGGTTCTGCTAGATATTGTCTTGCCAAAAATCGATGGTTTTGAAGTTCTGAAAAAAATGAAAAACGATCAGAATCTTCGGGACATCAGGGTCATTGCCTTAACTAATCTGGGTCAAAAAGAGGAAGTGCAGAAAGGATTGGATCTGGGAGCCGAAGACTACATTATTAAAGCTCATTTTACTCCTTCGGAAGTGGTTGCCAAAATCAGGGAAGTGATGGAAAAGAAACTTTAGAATAAATTTCAAACCTCAATCACTAAATCTCAAAAATAACCAATAATCAGAATAAAATACAGCCGAATTTTAAATTTTTATTTTGAATATTGGAATTTATTTGTAATTTGTGATTTTTTGTTAAAAAATGATCGAAAAAAAAGAACTGAAAAAAGAGATTGCCGATTTGGTCGAAGAAGCTTTAAGGATCGGCGCGACTGATATCCATTTAGCGGCCGGGCGGCCGCCTATTTTAAGGATTGACAGCCGCTTAAAAGCGATTGAAAGCCGAAATCCGTTGGGCCCTGAAGAAGTTAAGGATCTGGCCTTAGGGCTATTAAGCCAGGAGCAGCAAGAAAAATTCTGGGCTTATAAGGATATCGATCTTTCTTTTTCTTACAAAGAGACCGCGCGTTTCAGGGTGAATATTTATCAGCAAACAGAAAAGATCGCTGTGGCCATGCGGCTTTTGCCGACCAAAATCAGAACCCTGGAGGAATTAAATTTGCCCACGATATTGCATCAGTTCGTGCCTGTAAGCCAGGGTTTTTTCCTCGTCGTCGGCCCTTCCGGTCACGGAAAGTCGACCGCCTTGGCCGCGGTTATTGATGAAATCAATCACACCCGGGAAGACCATATCATTACGATTGAGGACCCGATTGAATATATTTTTTCGCCTAAAAAATGCATCATAGACCAGCGGGAAATTGGCACCGACGCCATTGATTTCCATCGCGCTTTGAGGGCTATGTTCCGTGAGGATGCCGACATCGTCATGCTGGGAGAGATGCGCGATCCGGAAACTATTTCCGCCGCCATTACCGCCGCCGAAACCGGTCATTTGATATTTTCAACTCTGCATACAAACACAGCGGCCCAGACGATCGACCGCATTATCGATACCTTTCCGCCCCATCAACAAAACCAGATCAGAATGCAGCTTTCTTCAACTCTTTTGGGAATCCTTTCCAGACGTCTTTTGCCAAGCACCAAGGGGGGCCTTATCAATGCGGTTGAGCTTTTGATTGTTAATTCGGCGGTCAGAAATCTGATCCGTGAAGGAAAAATTCATCAGATTGACATGGTCATTGAAACCAGCGTCGACGAAGGGATGATATCCTTGAATCGTTCCTTGTCAAATTTGATCAGGCAAGGCCTGGTCTCTTATGAAAACGCGGAAATTTTTTCTTCCAATCCTTCTGAACTTAGATTATTGCTGGAAAAATAAAAGATATTGGGCCTAGAACGCCGCAGTGGCGAAGCGGATATCTCTAGGCCAAGCCAATATTATTTGCTTAGAAAAGAAATCATGGAATTCAAATATACCGTCAAAACCAATGCCGGTCAGATTCAACGGGGAGCCCTTGAAGCAAAAAACAGCAGTGAAGCCATAAACAGCCTCCATCAGAGAGGATTGTTTATTTTAAATTTAGTTGAACCGGGAAAAGATAAATCCGGGGTTCTGGGGCATGAAATAGTGCTTTTTAAGCGGGTCAAGCCCAAAGAGCTCGTGGTTTTTTCCCGGCAGCTTTCGACCTTATTTTCGGCTAAAATTTCAATCCTTGAATCATTGAGGGCGTTGGCTAAACAAACGGAAAATAAATATTTCAGCGAGATAATTTTTGACATGGCCAGCGAAGTCGAAGGGGGCAACATGTTTTCAAAAGTCTTATCCAAATACCCCAAGATTTTTTCCGGTTTTTTCGTAAATATGGTTCGTTCGGGCGAATTGTCCGGCGGTCTTCAGCGTTCTTTCGAATATTTGGCTGATTACCTTGAGAAGAATTATTATATGAATTCAAAAATCAAGAGCGCGATGGCTTATCCTATTTTCATCATCGGCGCGTTCCTGGTCATCGGTATCCTGTTGATGATTTTGGTGATTCCTCAGTTGACCAGTTTTTTGAGCGAAACCGGTCAGGCGCTGCCCGTCACGACAAAAATTCTCATCTGGTCTTCCGGTTTTTTGCGGAGCTGGGGATGGATTATTTTTCTTTTTGTTTTAGGTTTGGTCGGCGGGGCGGTTTATGCGGTAAACAGGTCGGTCCAGGCCAGATATATGCTTGATCGGCTAAAGATAGAAACGCCTATTTTTAAAAAAATCTTTCGCGGGCTTTACCTCGCCAGGGTGACGGATAATTTAAGCACTTTAATTCAGGGCGGCCTGCCGATTTTGCAGGCTCTACAGATCTCGGCGGATGTGGTCGGAAATACCATCTATAAAAATATAATTCTTGAAGCGAAAGAAAATGTCAGAGTCGGGAATACTATTTCTTCCTGTTTTATGAAACACCGCGAAATTCCGCCCATGGTCGTCCAGATGGTTTCTACCGGCGAGCAGTCTGGTTCGGTTGATGAGATTCTAAAAAAACTTTCCGTTTTTTATACCAAAGAGGTCGACGCGCTTGTGGGCACGCTTTCTTCGTTGATTGAACCTATTTTGATGGTGGTTTTAGGAATTGGCGTGGCAATTCTAGTGGCCTCGATTCTGATCCCTATTTATAATATAGCCAGTGGATTTTAGAAAAAGGTCAAACAAAAAAAAATAATAATTAAAAAAATAATAAATAAATAAATAAAAATATGTTAATGAGAAAAAAACGCGGCTTTACTTTGATCGAACTTCTGGTGGTCATCGCCATTATCGGTATCCTGGCCACAATCGTTCTGGTTTCTTTGAATTCGGCCAGAGTCAAGGCTAGGGACGCCAGGCGTCAATCCGATATGCATCAGATCGCTTTGGCCATGGAAATGTATTATGATTCGCAGTCGCCGGCTTCTTATTTGAATATTGCCGATACCGCCACGGCTATTCCGGTCAGCTCCTCGATTGGCACTTATATGAACCCCGTGCCCTTGGATCCGACGAATTCGGGCAACTATATTTATTATTGGGCTGACAATGGCACTCCCACGACGACGTATTGTGTTTGGGGTCGTCTAGAGGCTATTACAACCGCAACCTACGTTCTTTCGAATTCCAAAGGAACCAAACAGACCACCACGGCGCCAACAGAAGCAAACTGCGCCGGGCTGTAAAATAAATTCCAAAACATAACTAAAAACAAGGAACTATCTTTTCCTTGTTTTTAGTTTATTTTTTCCGAAACGCTGTGGATAATTATTTGGGAAAAAGCATTAAAAGAAAGTATAATTAAATTGTCGAAAATAAAAGGTGATTAAATTAATTTTTTAAAAAATTCCATCTTTAAGGGAATAAAAAGAAAGGAGGTGTAAAATGTTTTTTACCAAGAAGAAAGGGGAAAAACGCGGCTTTACTTTGATCGAACTTCTGGTGGTCATCGCCATTATCGGTATCCTGGCCACAATCGTTCTGGTTTCTTTGAATTCGGCCAGAGTCAAGGCTAGGGACGCCAGGCGTCAATCCGATATTCATCAGATCGCTTTGGCCATGGAAATGTGTTATGACGATACGGGATGCAATGGCGGAACGGCAGGGCAGTATAAGGAAGTAACCGCAGTGACTGGCCCGACAGCCATTGGCACTTATATGAACCCAGTGCCGACCACAGCCGGGGCCGGAACAGCTTACGCTTGGGTCGTCAACACCGCTACCCGCAGTAAATATTTGGTGTGCGCGGCCTTGGAAACTGCCGGATATGTTTATGCCACTCAAAATGGAGTGAAAACAACCACTGGAACTTGTCCTACGGCTTTGGAATAAATAGTCCTTGCCGATATCGATTTCTTAAAATATTTTTGAGAATATATTCAACAAAAACAGTCGTTTAAAGCGGCTGTTTTTGTTTGCCGGCTTACAGAAATAAGTTATAATAAAATTATGATTATTGAAATTTTCCCATTTTTATCGCTCGTTCTTTTGGCGGGCGTTTCGGTTGGCAGTTTTTTGAATGTGCTCATAATCCGTTTGGCCGCCGAAAAGAAAATCACGGGCCGGTCGCGCTGTCCGATTTGCGGTCATGTTTTGGGATGGGGCGATCTTGTGCCGCTTTTGAGTTTTATCTGGTTGAAAGGAAAATGCCGCTGGTGCCGGAAAAGGATTTCTTGGCAGTATCCGCTGGTGGAGGCGGCAAGTGGAATGATATTCTTAACGATATTCATAAAATATAAAGAATTAATTTTTAATCTTTCAGCCGCGGAATTTGCAGGGGCATTTTTTTATGCTTTTATCGCGAGCTGCCTGGTTGTCGTTTTTGTTTCAGATCTGAAATATTTTATTATCCCGGACGAGATCGTTCTGGCGGGTTGCGTCGGCGCTTTTTTTTATGATTTTATTTTGGCTTGGAATTTTAGGATTTTAGATTTGGCCGAGAGCTGGAAGAAAACTGAAAATTGGGAGACACTCGGCGTTTATATGTTATGCGGTTTTGCCGCCGCGCTCTTTTTTATGTCAATCGTTATTCTGACCAAGGGCAAAGGCATGGGTTTGGGCGACGTCAAATTCGTTTTTTTGATGGGCCTGGTTCTTGGTTGGCCCAATATCCTGGCTGGTTTGCTTCTGGCTTTTGCCGCTGGCGCGATTTTCGGTTTAATTTTAATTTTGTTTGGCCGCGCGTCAATGAAGTCGGAATTGCCTTTCGGCGTTTTTCTGGCCGCGAGCACTTTTTTCGTGATGATTTTTGGGAATCAATTTGATATTTGGCTTTCGCCGCTTTTGTGACAGAAATTCGAAAAAAAGCAAAAGCCCTAAAGAAATAACCGGAATTATCCCAATGATTCTTCGCGGGCCGGAGCCCTATTTCTGCCCCCGAAGCAAATTTATTTAATTTTAAAAAAACGCAAACCAGGCTTTCGGGCGCATTAATTAATTTATCCACAATCAAAGCCATTAAGATTTTTGCCGTGTTATAATGAAAGCATGACGGGAGGAAATAAATCGAGAAAAGCTCTTTGGGCCGGCGAAAGAAGCGATTTTAAAAGAGGATTCACGCTTTATGAACTTTTAGTGGTTTTGGCGATTGTCTCTTTGTTGTCAGTCATGGTTGTGGCCCGTTTTCGGGCCGGCCAAAAAAACTATGCCCTGGCCAATGCCAAGCAGGCTTTTGTCGCGACTGTCCGGCAGGCCCAATCAATGGCCACGTCCGGAACGGAAATGCCTGGCTACGATACAATCGGCGGCTATGGAGTTTATGTGCAGAGCGCGAATTCTTATATTCTTTTTTTTAATACAAATAGCGGCAAAGAACATCAAGGCGGAAGCGGCAGCGTCGCGATAAATACGGTAAATTTGACGAACGAAATAACCGTCAGCGGCGCGGGCAATACAATATTCTTCTTGCCGCCTCAACCGGTCACTTATCTCAACGGCGAAACAACGCTGGAATCCCTTGATTTTATTTTTACCAGAGAAGGCAATAATCAGACCGTCCGGGTGACAAAATACGGTTCCATAGATTATTGATTCTTTGAATCTCTTTTGAGCATGGCCGCAAAAAAAAATAAAAAAAACGGCTTTTCTCTTATGGATGTAATCATAGCCAGTGGTTTTATAGTGGTTGCGCTGGCGAGCTTTCTTGTTCTTCAAAGATATATCGTTTGGGCGGCGCGCCTAAGCCAAGACCGATTAGTTGCCAGCAATCTTGCCCAGGAAGGATTTGAGGTGGTCAGAAATATACGCGATAACAATTGGGAGGCGGGAGCAGACTGGAATTCCGGGTTGGGCCAGGACGAATATTTGGTTCAATACGATTCTTCTTCCCTGATTCCTTATTCGCATAAGCCTTTGCTCCTTGGAAATTTTTATAATTATGTTTCTGGGACGCCGACAAAATTTTATCGGCGCATCATCATTAATGAAGTGGATTCGGATTGTCTTGATTTGGTCTCGGAAGTAACCTGGAGGGTGCTTGAAAAAGATTACTCGGAAATCATTGAGGGCCGTCTTTATAACTGGAAATAATTTATTGCGGCAGGTAACTAATTTTTGTTCAGAGAGTTGATTTTAAGATGGAGCTTAAGCGTAAAATAAAAAAAAGAGGAGTTACTTTAATCGAGCTTCTTATCGCGATGGGGATATTTTTGTGCATTTTGGTTGCCATCACCTCGATTCTGATCCAACTGGTCAAGGCCCAGCGGAAATATTTTGCCATTCAAGACGTTCAAGAAAATGTCAGGCATATCATGGAGACAATGTCAAAAGAGATTAGAATGAGCGAATTGAATGCCTGTTCTAACGATGCCTCGGGATTTTCCTTGTCCATGACCGCTTATAACGAAGAAAATCCGGATGGTTTGGCTGTTAATTATATTGCCGACAATGAATCATCTTCTGATCCTTCGGAAATAAGCAGAAACGGCCAGCCGATCACCAGTTCCAAAGTTTGGCTGGTCGGAGGAACGCCTTATTGTTCTATTTCCGAAGTGCATCGTCGGGCGACCTTCGTGATTCCCTTAAACCATCGATATATTTCCGATACGAGCATAAAGATCCAAAATACCGTCAGTAGCCGGGTTTATTAAATTATTTTCGAAATTAAACCTGCGGCTACAACTATTTTTCTGATAGCTATTTTGTTTTTTTATATTGTAAATTTTAAAATGAAATTTTTTTCTAAAACATTCTTTCCCGGCAAAACCCGCCGCGGAGCCTTGGCGATACTTTTGACGTTCCTCATTATTTCCGTTCTTCTGGTCATTGTCTTGGGCCTTTCTTTCATCTTTGTCAACGAACTCCGTCTTTCCAGCATGGTCGGCCGAACCGCCGCCGCTTTTTATGCCGCCGAATCCGGCATTGAACACGCTCTTTATCAGATCAGCAAAGGAATCACCAGCGGAACTGTTTCAGACAACCTGACTTACAGCAACGCCGAATATTCAGCTTCTTGGGATGCCACTTCGGCCCAGTCCCTCGGCCGTTTTGGCTCTACCAGACGCAAGGTGGAGATGCATTTTGGTTCTTTTCCTCCTGTCTGCGGGGATTTAAAATGTGAAGATCCCGAGGAGACTTGTTTGACTTGTCCGGGTGACTGCGGAGAATGCGCGCCGTCTTGCGGAGATCTATCTTGCAATGGCACGGAAACGTGCACGAGCTGTCCCGGAGATTGCGATTCTTGTCCGTTGCCGGATGAATATACAAAATTACTTATTCAGTCGCATGAACCAGCTGATTCAACAATTTTTGTCGATAGCTCGCAATACGCCCATTCCATATCCAAACTTCCTGGCGTTCATCATGAGACGAATGAAGCCAAATTCATTCCTTCGAGCATATTTTTTGACGGGCGATTTGGCCGATTGATTGTCAATGATAGCGATGACTGGAATTTTGGGTCGGGAAATTTTACGATTGATGCTTGGGTGAATTTTGCGAGAGTGGCAAACGGGAATTTTGTCACGCAATATACAGACGGAAGCAACTATTTTCAATTCTTGTATTATTCCGGCCAGCTTTATTTAGAAGCAAGAGTTTCAGGCGTTAATGTCTTTTCCGTAACTCCTTCATGGACGCCAAGGCGTGATAATTGGTATCATATCGCTTGCGTAAGAGATGGCAGTAATGTGAAGGTTTTCGTAAACGGCATTATGCTAGAAGAGCAGACGGGCGTTTCGGGAAGCGTTGGGGACTTTACGAGGCCTCTTTTTATAGGGTCGGACGGTTGGGGCGATGATTTTAGGGGTTATATCGAAGAACTCCGCGTCTCCAAGGGCGTTGCCCGCTGGACAAGCGATTTTCCGCCGCCGATCGCGCCGTATTGCAGCGGAGTTTGCGGCGACGGGACTTGCGATGGCAAGGAGACATATTCTTCTTGTCCATCCGACTGTCCGGCTTCTCCCCCTGAACTTCCATAGCGCCGGCCTGGGCCTGATTATCATTCTTGACGGAGTATCAGCCACAAGCTACGAAAGAGGAACCAGGGGCGAGCGGCCGGCAGCTTTGGATCTTTGGGTGGAAGAGACCCGAACGGGCCGGCGGAACTCGGGGGGGGTATGGAAGAAATCAGGCTATCAGATAAAGCTTATTGGTTAAGCGATTTTTCGGACGATTTGCCGACTCAGCCACATTGAAATTAATTGAAATTAGTCTCATTATTTTGTTATAATAGGAGCAGCGGAAGCTGCTTTTTGGTTAAAAAATATCAATGACAAAGCAGGAAGCCAGAGAAAGAATTGAAAAATTAAAGGAAGAAATCAGGCATCACAGCTATCTTTATCATGTCCGTGATAAAATAGATATTTCGGACGCGGCCTGGGATTCTTTAAAGCACGAACTGGCGGAACTTGAAAAAGAGTATCCTGATTTAGTGACTCCCGATTCGCCGACGCAAAGGATTTCGGGCAGGCCGCTGGAGGAATTCAAAAAAGCGCCACATTCCCAGCCCATGCTTTCTTTGCAGGATGCTTTTTCCGAGGAAGAAGTAAAGGAATGGGAGGGGAGAATCCAAAAGATTATTCCTTCGGCCAAGCTTGATTATTTCTGTGAATTGAAGATGGACGGATTGGCAGTTTCTTTAATCTATGAAAAGGGCGTTTTTTTACGCGGCGCCACGCGCGGCGATGGCCGGATCGGAGAGGATGTCACCCAAAATTTACGCACCATCCAATCCATCCCTTTGCGCCTGCGTCTTCCTGAAAAAAAAGAATTAAAGGAAATAGGTTTCAATGAAGCGGAGATCAAAAAAATCATTTCAACGGCCGAAAAAGGAAAAATAGAGATTCGCGGCGAAGCCATCATGACCGGGCGCGTTTTCGAAGAGCTTAATCGAAAATACAAAAAAGAAGGAAAGGCGCTTCTGGCGAATCCCAGAAACGGCGCGGCCGGATCAATCAGGCAGCTCGATCCCAAAATCACGGCCGAGCGGCAGCTTGACTTTTTCGCTTACGCTTTTGTCACTGATCTGGGGCAAAAAAGGCATGAACAGGAGCACGAGATTGTAAAAACGCTCGGCTTCAAGGTTGCGCCGCAGAACCGATACTGCGAAAACATCGAGGAGGTTATAAAATTTCAAAAAGAAATCGCCGAAAAACGGGAAAAATTTCCTTTTGAATGCGACGGAATGGTCATTGTTGTGAACGAAAATTCTTTGCGCGGGCGGCTGGGAGTGGTTGGAAAAGCGCCGCGCTGGATGCTGGCCTATAAATTCGCGGCCGCCGAAGCTACGACTATTGTCGAGGATATCGTCGTCAATATCGGCCGGACAGGCGTTTTGACGCCCGTGGCGGTTTTAAAGCCGGTTTCGGTCGCCGGAGTCACAATAAGACATGCCACCTTGCACAATATGGATGAGATAAAGCGTTTGGGGGTAAAAATTGGCGATACGGTCATTGTCCGGCGGGCCGGAGACGTTATCCCCGAAATAGTTCAGGTTTTGCCTAAACTCCGGACTGGCAAGGAAAAAGAATTTAAAATGCCTCGGGAATGTCCGATTTGCGGAGGCAAAGTCATTAAAAACAAAAACGAAGTCGCCTGGCGTTGCGAAAGCCGTGACTGCTTCGCGATTACGCGTCGGCAACTGATGCACTTTGTCTCAAGGCAGGGAATGGATATTGAGGGTTTGGGCGAAAAAATAATTGATCAATTGCTAAAAGAGGGGTTAATCAGCGAGGCGCCTGATATTTATGACTTGGAAGAAGGGGACTTATTACCGCTTGAAAGATTTGCTGAAAAATCCGCCAAAAATCTGATCGAATCAATTGATAAAAGCCGTCAGGCTCCTTTGGTTAAATTTTTAAACGCGCTCGGAATCTTACATGTCGGCGAAGAAACGGCGATTGACTTGGCTAATCATTTCGGCGATATTGAAAAGATAAGAAAGGCAGAGCCGGAAGAAATAAACGCGATTCCTAATATCGGCGAAGTCGTGGCCAAAAGCATCTCTGGATGGTTCCGGGACGAAAAGAAGGAAAAAATGCTCAATCGTCTTTTAAAAGAAATAAAACTGGAAAATCCTAAGCCGGTAAGAAGGAAACAAATCCTGAAGGGAATGACGGTCGTTTTAACCGGGGAACTGGCGGGGTTGACGCGCGAGCAAGCCAAAGAAGCAGTCAGGCAGCGCGGCGGCGATGTTTCTTCTTCGGTTTCGGCGGAGACCGATCTTGTCGTGGTTGGGAATGAGCCGGGTTCAAAATTCGATAAAGCCAAAGAGCTCGGAATTAAAATAATAGACGAGAAAGAATTTTTAAAAATGATCAAATAGAATGATCGATGTTAAAAAAATCGCGCAATTAGCCCGTTTGGGGCTCGGGGAAGGCGAGGAAGAAAAATTTAAAAAAGAACTTTCTTCTATTTTGGATTTTGTCGAGGAATTAAAAAAAGTTCCGACAGATAATGTCGAGTCAACCGACCATGTCACGGGCTTGCTCAACGTGGTGCGAAAAGATGAATATAATTTTTTATCTCAAGACGATGAAGTCAAGGAGGCCATTTTAGCCAACGCGCCTCAAAAACAGGGCAGATTTTTTAAGGTTAAAAGGATATTGGAATAAAATATGGATTTTAAGAAATTAACCATAAAATCGGCAAGCGAAGGATTGCGGAAAAAGAAATTTTCCTCCGTCGAATTAACGGAAGCGATTTTGGATGAAATTGAGAGAAGAGACGGCGAAATCAAGGCTTTTTTGTCCGTCGACAGAGAGGGCGCCCTTGAAGCCGCCAAAGACGCGGACCGCCTGCTGGCAAAAGAAGAAAACTTATCGCCTTTGGTCGGAGTGCCTCTGGCGGTTAAAGACGCGATTTTAGTGAAAGATTTGGTTTCGACTTCTGCCTCCGGAATCCTGGAAAACTATAAGGCGACTTATGACGCGACGGTTATAAAAAAGATTAAAGAAATAGGGGCGGTTATTCTGGGCAAGACCAATATGGATGAATTTGCCATGGGTTCTTCGACCGAAAATTCCGCTTTTTTCCCGACCAGAAATCCGCATGATTTGAAAAAGGTTCCGGGAGGTTCATCGGGCGGCTCGGCTGCGGCCGTAGCGGCCGATGAGACAATTTGGGCATTGGGTTCGGACACTGGCGGTTCCATTCGACAGCCCTCTTCTTTTTGCGGCATTGCGGGATTCAAACCCAGCTACGGCGCGGTTTCAAGGTTTGGTTTAATGGCCATGGCATCTTCTTTTGATCAGATCGGTCCGTTGGGCAAAACAGTTGAAGATTGTTTTACGGCTTTCAACGCCATCAGAGGAAAAGATTCGTTTGATTCAACTAGTTTTGATGTCGGTTTGGATCTTGGCGACCAGCTGGCGGTTAAAAATATGAAAATCGGCATGCCTAAGGAATATTTTGCCCAAGGCCTTGATCCGCGAATTGAAATGCTGGTCAAGCAAGCCATTGAGAAATTGCAGGATCAAGGAGCGCAAATTAAAGAAATAAGTTTGCCTCACAGTCAATTTGCCTTGGCCTGTTATTATTTGATTTTGTCTTCGGAGATTTCCGCTAATTTGGCGCGATACGACGGGATCAAATACGGAGTTTGCAGATCGGGGGAAAATTTGCTGGATGTCTATTTGAACAGCAGAAAAGATGGGCTCGGCGATGAAGTGAGGCGAAGAATAATGCTGGGCACTTACGCGCTTTCAGCCGGATATTACGATGCCTATTATAAAAAAGCCCAGCAGATCAGGACTTTGATCAGGAAAGATTTTGAAGAAGCATTCAAACAAGTTGATGTTTTGATGTGTCCCGTCTCTCCCATTCTTCCATTCGGCTTTGGGGAAAAAACATCCGATCCGATCCAGATGTATCTTTGCGATATTTATACCGTGATCGCGAATCTGGCCGGCGTGCCAGCGCTTTCGATGCCTTGCGGCAAAGTGGGCAATTTGCCGGTCGGCCTTCAAATAATCGGTCCCCAAAAAGGAGATTCGACCGTTTTACAGATGGGCTCGGCTTTGGAAAGGTTATTAAAATAATTTACTCAGAAAAATAAAAATATGGAGGCGATTTTTGATTATTTTTACGAGCTTTACGACTATTTGGCGGTCTATTTCAGTTCGCCTTCTTTTCAAAGGACCGTTTTGATTCTTAAATTATTTTCTTTTGTTGTTTCGGCCTTATTGATGTTCGCCATAATTATTTTGTTGTCTCGGGCGAAAGCCGGCTGGTGGGTGAAAGAACGGCTGGACTCATTCAAAAAACCCAACCTGCCGCAAAAATTCGAACAAAAATGGAATCAAATAAAAATAAGAATTGAAACCGGAGACGAGACAAATCTGAAAATGGCGGTGATCGAAGCCGACAGCATGCTCGATGAAATTCTAAAAAGAATGTCCTTGCCAGGAAAGGACATGGGAGAGCGTTTGGAGCAGATCTCCAAGAATCATCTTCCTTCGATTGACGACGTTTGGGAAGCGCATCGTTTGAGAAATACGATTGTTCACAACCCGGATATCGGCATCAGTCACAAGGAAGCGGAAAAAAGCATCGAGGCGTATGAAAAGGCCTTAAAGGAACTCGAAGCGCTCTGATTTTTTAAAATTATTAAACTGCGTTCAGGGGAATAAAAAAATATTTGACGAATTTCAGGAAAAATACGCCCAGGATATTCTGGCACTCTGGGGACTGAAAAAGGGCAACGGCTTTGTCGGTAAAATGACCAGAGCTAAGATCAATCAGCTACTGGGTTTTTGAAAATAATAATCAAAGCGCATAAAAATAAAAAAGCCGCTCGGAGGAGCGGCTTTTTGAAGCTCTTTTTATTTTGAAGCTCTTTTTATTTTGAAGCTCTTTTTATTTTGAAGCTCTTTTTATTTTGAAGCTTTTTTTATTTTTAAG
>JAQUNU010000009.1 GCA_028717445.1 Candidatus Portnoyibacteriota bacterium
ATCTTTTCGATTGCTCTGGTCGGTTCGCTTTTCTTCCGGTTGGTTCTTAAAAAAGCCAACTTTAGCGTTGACTGGAAAAGCATAATCGTAGGCGCGATAATCATGTGGATATTTGCCCTTATCCCGTTCGTCGGATGGATATTCAATTTTATTTTCTTCCTGGCGGCATTCGGTGAAACTTCTTATTTTCTTTATGGAGCATTTAGAACCAGGGCTTAGTTTTATCTTGAAATAATTTTTATAGAAAAACCCGTTTAGAGAAACGGGTTTTTCTATTTGGTTTAATTTTTTTAAAATGATAAAATGAAAAAGAGAAAAAAACTATGTTGATAAAGGTCAAAGTCAGGCCATCTTCAAAAAAGGAGCAAATCATTCAAAATTCGTCTGACTCATTTGAGATTAGCGTCCGGGAGGCGCCGATTGATGGCCAAGCAACGCAAAGAGTCAGAAAAATTTTGGCTGATTTTTTTGGCATCGTCACGAATAAGGTTCGTCTAAAAAAAGGCGGGAAAAAAAGAAACAAAATTTTCGAAATAAATAATTGAAAATCTAACGCGCGTTTTCAGCTGATAAAATTTTTTGAAGAATTTAAAAGTTTGTCAGTCAAGCCTCCGCGAGACGTTAATCAAAACCCGAAATTTTTCGGGTTTTTAAACGCTAATGAAGACTTAATCTGGCCAGCTTATGATAGAAATGTCGAATTTTTTAATTGAAGGGAGATGAATCGGACGAAAAATTTAAACGTGCTTGATTGGATTGTTTTGATTTTGATCATAATCGGCGGCCTGAATTGGGGCCTGATCGGTTTTTTCGGATACAACCTCATTGACGCGATTTTCGGGTTGACTATAGCCAGGATTATTTACGTGTTGGTGGGATTGGCCACTATTTATCTTCTGATTATTTCTTCTAAATTGCATAAACGGGAAATAATTGCAGCAAGAGTTTAGTTTTTCAAAAGTTTGGGAAAACTATTTTAAAGAAACGGCAGCAAACGCCTAATCTTTGCTTTGCCGTTTTTTTGTGCTATAAAGATTAGGTATGAAAAGCATAAAAAAATTATCCATCTTCGTAGCTTTGGCGATTTTCGTTTTATTTCCCGTTATCGTTTTAGCTCATAATCCCAGGATTGTAAAAGACGGCGAAAGCGTTACAGAAATAAAAAAACCCGAAATTTCGCAGGCTTTTTATGGTCAGCTGTCAGGCGAACCGCATTGGTTTGAATTTGAAGCTAAGGATAAGTTTGATCTTTACGTTAATATTTTGTTGCCGATGGCGGCTAAGGAAAAAGATGTTTCAGTTGAAATTTATCGGCAAGAATGGCTGATTGGTTGGCTGGACGCTGATAATATGAAATGGAAGGAATTCCACGAATTATTCGCCGGCGATGACTATTGGCAAGGCGAATCTTATGATAGGACCGAAACGCCGGATGTTTACCGGTTGAAAGTTTATAGTAAAAAAAACACGGAAAAATATGTTTTGGTCGTTGGCTCGGATGAATCTTTTTCCTTATCTGAATTCGGAAAAACAATTTTGATCTTGCCGCAACTTAAGCGTGATTTTTTCGGCGTCTCGCCCTGGAGCGCCTATTTTAACTATGTCGGACTGCTTGTTCTGGCCGTTATCATTGCGCTGGTCGCGTTGATATTTTTAGGGTTTAAATTAATGAGGAAATTCCAAAACAAGAACAACCAATAAGAGTTCATTGTTTTTATCAAATAAATTCGGAGGAGGAAACAGATATGTGGAATTGGGATTGGATTCTTTTAAATGGGAATGTGGTCGTCGGAATTCCTTTGGGAATAATCCTTATCTATCTGTTCTTCGGAGGAAAAAATAAGGGTGTAGCGGTTTTAGGAAATCGGAACCGCTAAAGTCGTTGGATAAAGGGCGCCTGGATTAAGTCGCCCTTTTCTGTTGATTTCTTTTGCGAGTTTTTGTTGTTATAATAAAGCCATAATTATTTGCCGGAGCTTCGCTTAGGCGGCGCTCTTTGGCGCAAAACTATGAAAAAATTATTTATTTTGATCTTTATCTTGGCGGTTCTATCCGGAGGCGCATATTACGCTCAAAAAAATGATTGGTTGGCTAAAATAAAAAATAAAGAATTCTTCAATGAAAAAAATTCAAAAAATAATTTTAAAATATGGCAGAACGAAGCCTATGGCTTCGAGCTTAGTTATCCGTCTGGCTATGAATTTAGCGAGAGCAAAGATGGCTACGAGGTCGGTGAATTCTTTTTAGGCAAAGGGATTTATCTGGGCCGCATTAATTTGCCGGAAAATTCATATCCGGGCTCTAATTTTTTTAGCGGATTTTTGAATTTTTCAGCTTCCGCGACGGAAACGCCAGATTCTTGTCGTCGGGCGAATCAGGAAGGCAGTGAGCAAATAATTGAATTGGCTGATTCAAAACTGATTAACGGCGTCAAATTTTGGCGGGGGAAAGCCATCGGCGCGGCGGCTGGAACTTTGGCCGAAAGCATCATCTGGCATGGTTTTTACGACGGCGTTTGTTATGAGGTTACATTCAATACTTTTGAGGGGAATATCGGCAATTATCCAGAAGGGACAGTTGTTCAATTTGATAAGAATGACGCGCAGACCAAAATTGAATCGGTTTTGGAAACTATGCATTTTAAAGAAGGGCCGGTGAATTTTTTGGCAAAATATCTGGAGGCCTATAAAAATATCGCCGAGAAAAAAAACTTTCAGGAAGTAAAGAATTTTTTAAGGTCAGACGAGATCGGCCGCATGGCCAAGGAAAACACTTCCCTAGAAACGAATTACACGGCCTTTGATAATTTCGAGGTTGTCTCAGTGAAAAAGCAGGACGATCATTTTTTAGCCGAAATGGAGCTTTATAGAAATGGCAAAGCGTTGAAAAAGCCGGGGGAAAACGCCGCTATCAGCGTCAAGATCTTCAGAGAGGACGGAAGCTATAAGACGTCAGATTGGTATTTTGTTCAATAAAAAGTTACTTTTTATGAGCCTTTTCGTTCTTCTTTTATAGAAGACAGACAAGAAAAGCATGGAAAAAATCGAGGAAAAGAAGATAATTGAAAATTGCTTGGCCGGAAATCTGGAGGAGTTCGGTAAGCTTTACGACCTTTATGCTGAGCGCATTTATCGCTTTATTTATTTTAAAACTCACCATCGGGAAACGGCCCAGGATCTGGCCAGTCAGACATTTTTCAAAGCGCTGGAAAACATAAGGAATTTCGATCCGGCCAAAGGCCTCTTTTCTTCCTGGCTTTACCGCATTGCCGCCAATTCCGTGATTGATCACTGGCGGAAGCAGAAAAAGAATCTTAATATCGATGATATTTGGGATTTGAGAGGGAAGGGAAGCATCGCGCAAGACGCTGAAAACAAAGATCACTTGGAACGCGTCAGGCAATACCTTGAGAAATTTAGTCCCGAGCAAAGGCAAGTTGTCATAATGCGGGTTTGGGACGAGCTTTCATATCGAGAAATTGCGGAAATCCTGGGAAAAAGCGAAGCCAGCTGCAAGATGATGTTCTCCCGGGCCCTTTCTCGGCTGAGAAAAGAAGAAATTTTAGCCATTTTGATTTTACTATTTTCTTTTAAGATAATTTAATTTCTTGAGCCGGGCGAGGAATCTCCGATTTGTTTCCTCGAGCAGAAAGGAGATTCCTTACCCGACTCAAGATTAATTTCGAGGGAAAAAATGAAAATAAACGAGCAACAAATGCAGATTATTCTTGAAGATCTTTACTCTGTCGAACCAGGCTTAAGGAAGCACGAGGAGGAATTAAAGAAAATACTTTTTGAGATCGTTCAGCTTAGGCCAGAGGCTAATTTCGATGAAAATTATCGTCTCCAATTACGCCGACAACTGATGGTTCGGGTTTCCGAGATGCAAAGAAGGAGGGCCAGCAAACCGGTTTGGGAAAATATTTTTACTGGCCGGACTCCCTGGATAATGGCGGGAGCCCTGGCTGCGGTTATTTTAATTATCTCCGGCGGATTTTTGGTTCAGAAAAAAGGATTGGTTTCTTTAAATCTGAAACAAGAGCCGCTTGCGCAAAAATTTGAAAAGATTTCTCTAGGGGATAATGCTTTCGGATCATTGGTTGTTGGTCAATCCGCCCAAGGAACGCTTGGCCGCGGTGGCGGCGGCGGAAACGGCAGCGAAGCTTACGGTCTGGGCGGCGGAGGAAGCGCCAGTGTTCCAGTAGCTGGTGATGCCAAAATGATCGCGCCTTTTTATGGTTACAAATATGTCTACAAGGGAGATCCGCTTGAATTAAAAGACGATTCGGTCGAAGTTTTGCGCCGGATGGGTTTTGATGTCGCGGCTTCCGGCTTGGGCAAACTGCTTAGTACTTTTGGTATGGGTATGGTTAATCTTGCGAGCTTCGGATCGCTTAACGTTCAAACTATCAATTTTGTCAGCGAAGGCAGTTTTGGGTATATGATCTCGGCCAATCCTCAAGAAGGATCTGTTTATATCTCGCAAAATTATCTGACTTGGCCTCAGCCGTTCGCGGATTGTCGCGACAGCGCCTGTTATGAGCAAAAGCGCCTGAGAATTTCCGACGTTTTGCCTGATGAAGAAGTTTTGAAAATTGCCGATGAATTTGTAAAAGCGCACGGCCTCAATCTTTCTTTTTACGGGCCGCCAGAAATTATGAATGAATGGCGCTTGAATTATGAAAAAACCGAAGACAAATCTCAATTTTATATTCCTGAAGTAGTAACCGCGCTTTATCCTTTGATGTTGAACGGCAAGTACGTTTATGACGAAGGCGGAAATAAAACCGGCATGTCTGTTAGCGTTAATCTGCGGGAAAAAAGAGCCGATGGCATCGGCAATATCACTTCGCAAAAATACGAGGCTTCAAATTATGCGGCCGAAACCGACGTTTCCAGAATTTTGAAATTAGCCGAGCACGGCGGTTATTGGGGTTTGTATTATCCGGAAAGCGCCAATATAATGGAGATTGAGATTGGGGCGCCCACTGTCGGCCATGTCTTAATGTCTCGCTCCAAGGACGGAAAAAACAGTTTTCTGCTTGTTCCTTCGCTTATTTTCCCAGTCATCGGCCAGCCGAATCCAAATTATTATACCGCCCAAAACATAGTGGTGCCATTGGCTAAAGAATTAATCGAGGAAAGACGAGATTTCTGGATTATGCCAAGCCCGGCCGTTGACGCGCCGGCCGCGGCCGAGGGAATAAGTACGGCTGAAATAAAAAATTAATGGAACCGCCTGTTGTTAAAACCCGGGGCATTATATTGAAAAAAGCCGAGCTGTCTGATTCAGTTCGGCTTTTGACGGTCTACACCGAAAAAATGGGCAAGATTCTGGTTCGCGCCAAAGGAGTGGGGAAGCGCGACTCGAAATTAAAGGGCATGATCGAGCCGTTTAATGTTTACGAATTTTTATTGGCCAAAAGCAAAAATATCGCCGTTTTGGCCAATGTTTATCCGGAAAAAGAATTTATTTATCTGCGAAACCATTTGGAGAGTTTGTCTTTGGCGATCTATTTTTGCGATTTGATTGATAAATTAGTTTTTGCGCCGGAAAGAGACGTAAAAATTTGGACATTGTTATCCCGCGCGATGGAATTTTTAAATAAACCATTTAATTTTGAAAAAGAGCCGCACGCTTTGCTGCTAAATAATGCCGGCGCATGCATAAAAACAGCCTTTGAGGAAAAGCTGTTGGAATTCTTGGGTCAAGCGACGTTTAAAATTGGGGATAAAAAAAAGCAGGAAGAAAAAAATCTCTATTTAAATTCTTTAGCGGGAGAGGAAATAAGATCGTTCGGATTCCTGGAGGCAATTTCAAAATTTTAGGGCAAGAAGTCAAAAATTGAGCTTATTGGGACAAGTTCTGTTTTTTCTTCAGTTCTGTTTTTGATTTCGGCCGATTTTTTGGCTAAGGTTTTTTCGCTGACTACGATTCTGGTCGGAATGCCGATCAGATCCGCCTCAACCAGTTTTTGGCCCGCGGAAATATCGCGGTCGTCATAGAGAACGTCTGCGCCTTCGGCAATTAATTTTTCATAAAGTTCTTCTGCGTTTTTTCTAGTTTTTTCACCCTCCCCGAGAACCAAGAGATGGATTGAAAAAGGCGAAACTTCAGCCGGCCAGATAAGACCTCTTTCGTCGTGACTGATCTCGGCAATCGTTCCCAGAATTCTTGTCGGTCCTATCCCGTAGCATCCCATGATAACCGTATTTTCATTGCCTTCTTTGTCTTTGAATTTTAGGCCAAAAGGATCAGAATATTTATTTCCAAGTTTGAAAATATTGCCGACCTCGATCGCTTTTTCTTTTTTGAATTCGTTCCCGCCGCATTCCGGACAGATTAAATGCTCTTGTTTAATTTCATGATTGATGGCCAGATCGCAATTTTGGCAAATATAGATTATGTCTTCACCGCTTTCGGCTAAGGTTTGGAATTCATGGGAATATTTGGAAAAAGTGCCACCCGAAGCCAGAGTCAAATATGTTTTTTCATCCAGCCCGCAGCGTTCATAAATTTTAAAATACGCTTCTTTGGCTTTTTCATAATAGGCGTCCAGATCATCCTGGTCCGCGTGGAAGGAATAAAGATCCTTCATTCTGAATTCGCGGGTGCGCAGCAGGCCGGATTTAGCCCGAGCTTCTTTGCGGAATTTAGTCTGAATCTGGAAAAGATAAAGCGGCAGATCTTTATATGAAGAAATAAGACCCTTGGCCAAGGGCACGACGATTTCCTCGTGGGTCGCGCCTAAGGCATAATCCCGGTCTTCGGGGCCCTTAAGCCGGAAAAGAGCATCAAAATTCTCCCAGCGGCCGGTTTGTTGCCAATTTTCCTTGGGGTGTAGCGCCGGCATTAAAATCTCTTGGCCGCCGACAGCGTCCATTTCCTGGCGGATGATATTTTCTATCTTGTTTAAACTGCGTAGGCCTAGCGGTAAAAAAGAATAAATACCGGCCCCGAGTTTGTCGATGAAACCGGCGCGGGTCAGCAAAATGGCGTTTTGGCTGATTTCATCGCTGGGCGCTTCTTTAAAGGATTTATAAAAAAGTTGGGATTGCTTCATAATAAATTTCATTTAATTCTCATATAAGTATATCGGCAAAAATCGTTATTGGCAATAATTGCGGGTTATTGTAAAATATAAATACTCTGTAATTTCGGTTTAAATTATGTCTCTCGAAGACCTCCAAAAAAAACTCTATCGGTCAGAATCCGATTTCAGGGACCGGCCGCTTGGTCCGGAATCTTTTGAGCCAAGCCCCGAAGAAAGGATTCCGTTTCAGACTGAGGAATGGAAAAAAGAATCGGAAAAACCAAAGTTTGTCCTAAGCGTGAAAAACAAGAAAACTTTAAAGATATTAGGAATAAGCTTTGCAGTGTTGATTTTGGGACTGGCCGGTTTTTTTGTTTGGCGTTTTTTCTTTTATTTTAATTCTTCAAAAATTTCTTTTGATATTTATGCTCCTGAGCGGCTGGTCAGCGGCGAGGAGGTGACTTATGTCGTCCGCTATAAAAATAAGACTAATTCTGATCTGAAAAACGCCAGACTATATTTTTTCTTCCCCGAACACTCCATTATAGCGGAATCGCAAAAAAAGGTTTTTTTGGAAGGGGAGCAGGCCGGTCTTGAGGAAATCGGAAATATAAAAGCCGGCGCCGAAGGGCAAAGTGAATTTCGAGCCAGCATCATCGGTTTAAAAAATGAAAAGAAATTCGCGCAAGCCAAATTAGTGTATCAGCCCGAGAATGTGTCTTCGAATTTCGAGAATTTGACGCAATTTGAAAGCGAAATCATCTTGGTGCCCATCGTTTTAAATTTCGAATTGCCGGAGAAGACCGTTAGCGGTCAGCAGCTGGATTTTTTATTAAAATACCTAAATACATCCGAAACCGCGTTCTATAATGTGACTTTGCAAATAGATTTTCCGGCTGGCTTTGAACTATCCTCAACCGCTCCATCCGTCTCAAAAGAGAATACATGGTTTTTATCTGAAATTAGCCCAAAGGAAGAAGGCGCGATCGCTATAACGGGCAAACTAAATGGGGCCAAGGACGAAGTGAAAACTTTTCAGGCAAAAGTCGGATTTGAAGAAAACGAAGCATTCCGGCCGGTTTCAGAAGGGATGGCTTCAACTATAATATCGGCCGCGCCTCTTTCCGTTGAGCTCTTGCTTGATGAAAGAAAAGACGAAACAGTTTTTGCGGGGGAAGAGCTTAATTATAAAATAAAATTTAAAAATACGGTTGATCTGCCCATCAGCTCGGTCTATATTATTGCGAATCTGAGTTCAAAAATATTGGATTATTCTTCTCTTGAATCGGAAAAAGGCTTCTTCAATGATCTTGACAATTCCATTGCTTGGAACGAGTCCGGCGTTGCCGATTTAAAAATGCTTCAGCCTGGCCAGGAGGGAGAGTTGAGTTTCTCTATTAAAGTTAAAGAAAAATTCCCCGTCAATAATTTCAGCGACAAGAATTTCACGATTAAGGTTACGGCCAAGGCGAACAGTTCGAATATTCCCATTTCTTTGCGGGGCACCCAATTGGGCGGAGTGGACGAGATTGAAACAAAAATGAATTCAAAGCTGGTTTTATCTGCGAAGGGCTTTTACCAAGATAGCGTGTTTAGCAATTCCGGCCCCTTGCCGCCTCGCGTCGGCCTCGAAACAACTTATTCGATCTATTGGCAGGTAATTAATATTGGCAATGACCTTGAAAACGCGATTATTGAGGCATATTTGCCGCCTAATGTCCGATGGCTCGGTAATTTCCAGCCGGGCGGGGCTGATATCAGTTATAACGAAAGTACCGGTAAAATAATTTGGCGGATTGGCAATCTGTCGGCTAATACGGGAATAATGACGCCGGTTAAGCAGATTGTTTTTCAAGTCGGCCTTTTGCCGGCCAGCAACGAAGTCGGTAATACTGTCGAAATAATCAAGGAATCAAAGATCACCGGGAGGGATATTTTTACGCAGAGCGATCTTGAATTTATCGATAGCTCCATTGACAGCGACCTGCCCGATGATGAATCTGTCGGCTATGAATTAGGTCGGGTTGCCGATTAATATTTCGCGTTTGTCATCTATTTTTATGAGATTGCCCTATTGCCAAAATAGGCAATTTTTTGTATAGTTGGATTCATGTTCAAAATTTTAAGAAAAGGAAAACAAGACGGGAGCCGGTTAGGGCTGCTCCCAACAGCCGGAGGCATTATTGAAACCCCTGTTTTTATGCCGATTGCCACCAAAGGCGCGGTCAAAAATTTGACCCCCGAAGAATTAAAAACTTTGGGGGCGGGTTTGATTTTGGGAAATACTTATCATTTATGGCTTAGGCCCGGCATGGAAATTATTAAAAAGGCCGGTCAGTTGCATAAATTTATGAATTGGTTTGGACCCATTCTGACAGATTCGGGCGGTTTTCAGGCCTTTTCATTGGGGCCGAGGATGGCTAAAAAAGGAAATTTAAAAACAGCCGAGGCAAAAATAAGCGACGAAGGCGTTAAATTTAAGGACCCCTTCGATGGAAAGGAATATTTTTTAACGCCTGAAAGATCGATCCAAATTCAGCTGGATCTTGGGTCGGATATAATCATGGTTTTGGACCATTGTCCGCCGGGCATGGCAATGCGAAAAGATGTTGAAGGGGCGGTAAAAAGAACAACGGAATGGGCGAAGAGATGCAAGGAATATTTTAATAAAAAAGTAAATTCAAAATCTAAAATTCGAAGCCAGACAAAAAAACCTTTATTGTTTGGAATAGTTCAGGGCGGAATTCATAAGGATTTGCGCGAACAAAGCGCCAAAGAACTGCTAGATATTGGCTTTGACGGCTACGCGATCGGCGGCGTGGCGGTTGGAGAACCGAGGCAGACATTCTGGCAGGTTTTGGAATGGGTTTTGCCGCTTTTGCCCGAGGACAAGCCAAGATATCTGATGGGGCTCGGAAAACCCGAAGAAATAGTCGGCGCAGTGAAAGCGGGCATAGATATGTTTGATTGCGTGATTCCGACGCGGGAAGCGCGCCACGGCCGGATCTATAAATTTAAAAAAAGAAACCCAAAATTAAAAGGAAATTTTTATGAAACCCTGCAGATAACTAATGGTAAATTTGCCAAAGATTTTCAGCCGATTGAAAAGGGGTGCGACTGCTATACTTGCCAAAATTATTCTCGAGCTTATTTATATCATCTTTTCCGGACTAGCGAGCCGCTGGCTTTAAGACTGGCCTCGATTCATAATTTAAGATTTTATATCCGACTGACGGAGGAACTGAAAAAATAAAGGAAAAAGACCGTATCGTGAGATACGGTCTTTTGGGGCGTTGGTCTCGGAGGGTTGGGATTTTTTCCCAGATTGCCAACGCAGCGTTTGCGAAAAGAACTTTGGCTGTCATTATTATACTTATTCTTGTGTTCTTGTCAATAGCTTGGAAAGGGAGTATAATCATTTTATGAAAGAAAAAGAACAAATGGAAAAAATAGTGTCTCTTTGCAAGAGAAGAGGTTTTGTTTATCCTGGTTCGGAAATATACGGCGGCCTGCAGGGTTTTTATGATTTCGGTCCTTTGGGCGTTGAAATGAAGAATAATTTGAAAAGTTTGTGGTGGAAATGGATGACCCGCAATCATGAAAATATCGTCGGCATTGATGGCGCCATTATCACCCATCCCAAAGTTTGGGAAGCGAGCGGGCATTTAAAAAGTTTTGTTGATCCGCTAGCTGAATGCAAAAAATGCCATCATCGTTTTAAGGCCGATGACATTGATGGGAAATGTCCAGATTGCGGCGGAGAGCTGGCCGAGCCGAAAAATTTCAACATTATGGTTAAAACGGAGCTCGGCGTGATCGAAGAAGAAAAGACTCAAACATACTTGCGGGGTGAAGCGTGCCAGACTATTTATCTGAATTTTCAAAATGTGGTCAATTCAACCCGTATAAAAATTCCTTTTGGCATCTGTCAGATTGGAAAAGCCTTTCGGAATGAAGTCACGCCAGGCAATTTTTTGTACCGACAAAGAGAGTTTGAGCAATGGGACCTGCAATGGTTTACTCATCCGTCAGAAATGGAAAAATGGTTTGATTATTGGAAGGAAGAGCGGATGGATTGGTTCAAATCCATTTTTACGCATCCAGAGAACTTAGGTTTTTATCAACACGAAAAACTAGCTCATTATGCCAAAAAAGCTTTTGATATCGAATACAAGGCTTCACCATTTGGCAACAAGGAAATGGAGGGAATTCATTGGCGCGGGGATTGGGATTTGTCGCGCCACGGCCAATATAACGGCAAGGATCTTTCTTATATCGATCAGGAAACCAAGGAAAAATTCATTCCCTGGATTATTGAGACATCGGGCGGCGTTGACCGGACATTCCTATTTTTATTAATTGATGCTTATGAAGAAGAAAAAGATCGAACGATTTTGAAATTAAATCCGAAAATCGCCCCGTATAAAGCCGCTATTTTTCCGCTTTTGGCCAATAAGCCGCAATTAGTTGAAAAAGCCAAAGAAATTTATAATGAGTTGAAAAATAATTTTAATGTCGCCTGGGATGAGCGAGGAAATATCGGCAAGCGCTATTATTCGCAGGATGAGATCGGCACGCCTTGGTGCATCACCGTGGATTTTCAGACGCTTGAGGACGGGACTGTAACCGTGCGTGACCGTGATTCGGCTAAGCAGGAAAGAATTACGGCAAATAATTTAAAATTATATCTGGAAGGAATGCTTAATAAATAAAAATTTCCCGGGGGAGAAATGAAAAAAAATGACAATCGGACAAATCTATAAGTTAGGCGTAGAGATGGGCATTAAAGCCGATCTGCGGGGCGAAAAAGAAATTCGGCGACAGCTTAAAAAAACAAACGAGGACTATTCAAAATTAAACGAAGAAAAAAAAGAAAAGTTTGATCTTGAGAAGCTAAAAAATCCTTATTCTGATACAAGGATTCTTGTTGGGGATCCCGGCAAGGAGATAAAATACATCCTGGCAGGCATTGATATTGAAACCAGCGAACTTTTGCTGGCTAAATATTTGGTCGACCATGGGAAAAAGATTGATCTGGTCATCGCCCATCATCCTTCCGGTCCGGCCCTGGCCGCTCTTTCGGATGTCATGAATCTTCAAGCCGATGTTTTGGCGAATTACGGCGTGCCGATAAATATTGCCGAAGGAGTTCTAAGATCAAGAATTTCTGAAGTAGCCAGAGGCATGCTTCCGATCAATCATAATCAACCAGTCGATGCGGCGCGGCTTCTTGACCTTCCTTTGGTCTGTTTTCATACTATCGCCGATAATTTGGCGGCTAAATTTTTGGATAAAATAATAAAAAAAGAAAAGCCCGAAACATTAAGGGAAATTTTGGAAATTTTGAAGAAAATTCCTGAATATGCTCAAGCCGAAAAAGACAAAGCAGGCCCAAAAATCTTTGTTGGTCGGGGCGATTCAAAGGTCGGAAAAATTGCGTTGACCGAGTTGACCGGCGGCACTGAAGGTTCTAAGGAAATTTATCAGAGCATGGCTAACGCCGGGATTGGGACGGTTATCGCGATGCATCTTTCTGAGGCGCATCGGACCGAAGCTGAAAAAGCGCATGTTAATCTTGTGATCGCCGGTCATATTTCATCCGATTCCCTGGGTCTGAATTTATTCCTGGACGAATTAGAAAAAAAAGGGATCGAAATTATTCCTTGTTCGGGTCTGATCAGGGTGAAAAGATTTAAGAAATAGAGTTATTTTACGGAATATCCTGTCAAAAATATTCTAAATTTAAAAAATTATGTTTCAAAAGCAAACTTTGCCCAATGGCTTGAGGATTATTAACGCGCCGATGGAGGGAGCCAAGTCCCTCACGGTTTTAGTTTTAATCGGCACGGGTTCGAAATACGAAATAAAGGAAAACAACGGCATTTCCCATTTTTTGGAGCACATTTTTTTTAAAGGCACGCAAAAAAGACCGACCACGCTTGAAATAACTTCCGATTTGGACATGGTCGGCGGCGCTTACAACGCTTTCACAAGCAAGGAATTTACCGGTTTTTGGGCGAAAGTGGATCCCGAACACGGCAATCTTGTTCTTGATTGGGTTTCTGATATCTTGCTTAATTCAAAATTTGACGCGGCGGAAATAGAAAGGGAAAAAGGAGTGATCATCGAAGAGATTAATATGTATCAAGACACGCCCATGCAGAATGTTTGGTATATCTGGGAAGAATTGCTTTACGGCGATCAGCCAGCCGGTTGGTTGACACTTGGAACCAAAGAAATCATCCGGACAATGAAAAGGGAGCAATTTTTAAAATATCTTTCAGATCAATACGTGGCCAAAAATACGATTATTGTGATCGCGGGCGCAACTGACAAAATAGGCGACGCAAAGAATGTTGTCGGAAAGTATTTTGAAAAGATCAAAAAGGGAAATTTTAAGAAAAAACTAAAAGTTGTTGAAAAACAAAAAAAACCGAACCTGCGGCTGGGCTTCAAGGAAACCGACCAAAGCCATTTGGTTTTGGGATTCCGGAGTTACGATATTTTTCACAAGGACGCTTATGCTGTTTCTTTGCTGGCCACGATCCTGGGCGGGTTTATGAGCTCGCGGCTGTTTATGGAAGTCCGCGAAAAACGCGGCCTTTGCTATTATATCCGTTCGGCTAACGAAACCTATACCGATTCCGGTTATCTTGTGGCTAATGCCGGCGTGGACAACGTCAGAATCGAAGAGGCGATAAAGGTTATTTTGGGTGAATTTCAAAAGGTCAGAGACGAAAAAATTCCCGAAGCGGAAATAAAAAAAGCCAAGGATCATATCAAGGGGGCGACCATACTTTCTTTGGAGTCTTCGGATGAAATGGCTTCTTTCCTTGGTAGTCAGGAGGTCTTGAAAAAACGCCTTTTGACGCCAGAACAATTTTTTGTTAAAATAAATAAAGTGACAGCCGAGGATCTGCAGCGGGTGGCCAGAGAAATCTTTAAGCCAAAAAACCTTAATCTGGCAGTAATCGGGCCTTTTAAAGAGGAAGAAAGATTCAAGAAATTATTAAGGATATAAAAATGAAGCAGCTCGTCGAAATTTCAACCGGGACAATCTTAAAGATCATAGCAATCATTTTGGGTTTTGTTTTTGTTTATCTGATACGTGATATTTTAATCATGCTTTTTATATCCGTCATTATCGCCGCCGCTGTTAATACGCCGATCGAATGGCTTTCTCGGCATCGGATCAGGCGGGCATTGGCGGTGGCAATCGTTTATATCGCCGTATTGTCTATTTTTGCCCTTCTTATTTATTTAATAGTGCCGCCGCTAGCTGGGCAGATAAAATCTTTAGCCAATGATCTTCCAAAATATCTTGAGGGCATCCAAAGCCAGATCGGGGGCTATATTGGCGATAACATCGGTGTAAAAAACCTTCAGAATTTATTGGGCCAGATCGGGGACGCTTTGGGCAATATTGCCGGCAATGTTTTTTCGGCGGCTATCGGGATCTTTGGCGGAATATTTTCGGCGATGATGGTTTTAATCATTTCAATTTACCTCGCGGCGCAAAAAAATAGTCTTAAAAATTTCTTCATTTCCATAATTCCTCCAGCGCATCATGAATATGTTTCTGTCTTGATAGATCGCATTATTTTAAAATTAGGCGCTTGGATGAGAGGCCAGCTCATTTTGATGGCTGCGGTCGGGACGCTTGTTTTTATCGGGTTAAAAATTCTTGGAATAAAATTTGCCCTGACTTTGGCTTTGATGGCGGGTTTGCTTGAGATTATTCCCGTAATCGGTCCTTTTTTGGCCGCGGTGCCAGCGGTCCTTCTGGCACTTTCCCAGTCTTTGTTTTTGGCTCTTTTCGTCGCGGCGCTCTATTATGTCATCCAGGAACTGGAGCAATATCTTTTGGTCCCGTATGTTATGAGAAAGTCGGTGGGGATTAATTCTTTAGCAATCATTATTTTAATTTTGATCGGCGGCAGCCTTTACGGTTTGGCCGGAATCGTTTTAGCAATCCCGATTGCCGCCGTCATTCTGCTTGTTTTTCGCGATTTAATGGAAAAGCGGTGCGCTTCTAAAACATAGAACCTAAACTGAAGAAATAAAAAAAACGCGACATTTCTATCGGGTTTTAGGACCTGATTATTTTTTTGTAAAAACTTTTTTCCGCAGAATCACCAGAATGGCCAGAAAGGAGACGGCGAGCTGGGTAGAGATTTCCAGAAAAATCGGAACGGCGGCAACTGTTTTTTTATAATGCGCCTGATGTCCGAAAAAAGCCATTTGTTTCAAGGTTTCCGAATCAACCTGCCAGCTTAAAAAAAGGACAAGGTCAGGAATGAGAGCGATTATGCCGCCGGCAAATAGATAATAAAAATTCTTCTTTTTTCCAGCCAATAGGAAAAGCAGAACGAAGCCGAATGAAAAATCGATCCCGATTTTCGCGGCCGCGGCAAAAACATCAAAGCTGAACCCTTTCATTAGGCCGGCTATGCCATAGTCGAAATGTGGAATGAAATCGAGCAGGTAATGGGAAGACAAGGCGAGGATAGCCAAAAAAAATAATCCTTGGGGATTTTTTATTCTTGAGCCGATTGCCGCTCCGGTCAGAATATGCGGGAAGAGTATCATTGAATAGGTTTTTTATTTTTAATTTTTTGGTTTACAATAGATATGGGTATATTATATATTGTAGCCACTCCGATTGGCAATTTGGAAGATATGACTTTTCGGGCGTTAAAAACTTTAAAAGAAGCCGATTTGATCGTTTGCGAGGATACGCGTCAGACGATGAAATTATTGAGTCATTATCAAATTTCAAAGCCATTGGTCAGTTATTTCCAGCATTCCAAATTTTCAAAGATCGAATATATCGCTCAGCAATTGAGTGAAGGAAAAACCGTGGCCTTGGTCACGGACGCCGGCACGCCTGGAATTTCCGATCCGGGAGGAGCGCTGATAAATCAGTTGGTCAGTTCGTCAGGCGGTCAGTTTAAAACTGAAGAACCGAAAGGCCGCGAAGCGGCCGAAGCTGAAAAACTGCGCATCATTCCCATTCCCGGCCCCAATGCCGCGGTCGCCGCGCTTTCTATTTCCGGCTTTCCTGTCGATAAGTTCTTTTTCATGGGTTTTCCGCCGCATAAAAAAGGGAGAAATAAATATTTTGAGCAAGTTGTCGGCCAAAAAAATACGGTTGTTTTTTACGAATCCACGCATCGGATTTTAAAATCATTAAATCAGCTGAAAGAAATTTTGCCGGAAAGAAAAATGGTAGTTTGCCGCGAATTGACCAAGCAGTTTGAATCAATTTATCGGGGAACGGCCGAAGAAATCTTAAAGATTCTGGAAAGCGATAAAAATAATCAAAAAGGGGAATTCGTCGTCGTAATAAAAAGCGACTAAGCAGCGGATGCTTAATCGCAATTGGCCTTTTTTTAAAAAGGCGGTTTCAAGGATCTAAGGCAAGATAACCGGTCGAGGTAATTTCCGGGGGCCTCTTATCATCAAGGAACGATATTTTGATTTTTTGATTCATTCTCTCCCCCTGTGAGAACTATGTTTTTAATAAGAAATTTTAATACTTTTAGATAAAATCTTAATGAAGAATAATAAATTTTATATCACTACCCCGATCTATTACGTAAACGACAGGCCGCATATTGGCCATGCCTATACGACCGTTCTGGCGGATGTTTTGGCGCGGCAGCAAGAGAAACAAGGCAAGGATGTTTTTTTTCTGACCGGCACGGATGAGCATGGCGCCAAGATCAGCCAGGCGGCAAAGAAAGCCGGCAAATCAGAGAAAAATTTTGTTGATGAGAAAGCGGCCTCTTTTGTTGAGGTCTGGAAAAAATTAAATATTGAAAATAGTAATTTTATTCGAACGACCGAGTCGGCGCATGTTGAAGCGGTTAAAAAAGCGGTGCAAAGATTGTTTGATAAGGGATTCATTTATAAAGGCGATTATGACGGTCTCTATTGCACTGGCTGCGAGCAGTATAAAAATTCCGAAGATTTGATTGACGGCAAGTGCCCCGAACATCAGATTGAACCGCAGATGATGAAAGAAGAAAGCTATTTTTTTAAGCTTTCCCAATTTCAAAATGTTTTGAAAGAAAAAATCGAAAAAGGGGAGTTAGAGATTTTGCCCCAAGAACGCAAAAACGAAATTTTATCGTTTTTTGGACAAGAATTGAAAGATATTTCAATTTCGCGGGCCGCGGTCAATTGGGGCATTCCTTTGCCTTTTGACGAAAAATTCACAATATATGTCTGGATAGATGCCTTTTTTAATTATTTGACCGGACTGGGCTGGAATGGTGATCAGTTAATCGGTTCGTCAGTCAGGCAGTTTAAAACTGAAGAACCGAAAGGCCGCGAAGCGTCCGAAAATGATAAACTAGTTTTCTTTCCGCCGGATCTTCAATTGATGTCCAAAGATATTTTGCGGGTTCATGCCACGATCTGGCCCGCTTTACTCCTGGCGTTGGAATTGCCTTTGCCTAAAAAAATCTACGTTCACGGCTATTTTACGATCGACGGCCAGAAAATGTCCAAATCCCTGGGCAATGTCATTTGGCCTGAAGAATTGGTTGAAAAATTCGGCGTTGACGGCGCGCGTTATCTTTTAATGTCATCTTTGGCTTTTGGCCAGGATGGCGATATTTCTTGGGAAAAATTAACAGAAAAATATAATTCTGATTTGGCCAATGGTTTAGGAAATTTGATTTCAAGAGTCGTAAAATTAAATGAAAATATCAAAGCCCAGGCAGAGGAGAATGAATCATCGGGTAAGGCGAATGGTTTGCTTGTGGAAATAAAACCCAAAGAGGCGCTGGATGAAATTTGGAAAAGAATTGCTTACGCTAATAAAAAAGTGGAAGAAGCAAAACTTTGGGAATTTATTAAAACCGATGCCGAGGAAGCCAAAAAAGTTTTAAGCGAATTGCTTGGCTTGATTTTTGAAGTCTCAAAGGAAGTCGCGCCTTTTATGCCGCAAACTTGCGGGAAAATAGTCGAAATTCTTGAAAGCGGGAAAGCCGAAATATTATTTCCCAGGATAAAATAATGTTGATAGATACCCATGCTCATGTTAATTTTGCCGCCTATAAGGATGATGGCGATGAAGTTGCCAAAAGAGCGCTTGAAAATAATACCTGGTTTATCAATGTCGGCTCGCAATGGGAAACCAGCCAGCGGGCTTTTGAATACGCTAAAAAATATCCGGAAGGCGTTTTTGCGGCCGTGGGCTTGCACCCGATCCATTTGGAAGGCAGAGAAATAAAAGAAACAGTCGATTCGGACGAATCTTTCGAATTCAAAACCCGGCAGGAAAAATTCGATCGCGATAAATATAAGCAGCTGGCTTTGATAGAAAAAGTCGTAGCTATCGGCGAGACTGGCCTTGATTATTTCCATTTAGATTTCGGAAAAGAAGAAGAGCAAAAGATTAGGCAGAAAGAAAATTTTTTGGAGCACATAAAATTAGCCAAAGAGATCGGAAAGCCGATGATTTTTCATTGTCGGCGAGCATATAGCGATTTGCTGGAAATTCTTAAGCCAGAGGCGGGAAAATTAGAAGGGGTTCTTCATTCTTTCGTGGGTAGGTGGAGCCAGGCCGAGCATTTTTTGGAGATGGGTTTTTATCTGGCTTTTAATGGCATTATTACTTTTGCCCGCGATTATGATAAGGTGGTCAAAAATATGCCGCTTGATAAAATATTGATCGAAACCGATTCGCCTTATCTGACGCCGATTCCTTTTCGGGGCAAGCGAAACGAACCGCTTTATGTTAAATACGTGGCGGAAAAGATAGCGGAATTAAAGGGAATAAGTTTTGGAGAAGTGGCTGAAGTGACTACAGAGAATGCAAGAAGATTGTTTAAGATATAATGCAAATACCATGCAAATTTTATGCAAATGCCGCAAATAGAGAAAATGATTTATCCGGAATTATCTTATAGGATTTGTGGCTTTTGTTTTTATGTTCATACCTACTTTAGGTAGGTATAGAAAAGAAAAACAGTATGGTGATGCACTTGAAGAAATTTTTAAAAAGAATAATTTAAGCTATGAAAGAGAAAAAAGATTGCCGCCTTCATTTGAGGGAGAAAAATATAGCCGAAATATTCCAGATTTTATTATTGAGAATAAAATCATTTTGGATTTAAAGGCGAAATTAATGATTAATAAGGATGATTATTTTCAAATGCGGCGGTATCTTATATCCTTAAAAAAGAAGTTGGGATTAATCATAAATTTTAGGCAGGTTTATTTAAGGCCTAAACGCGTTTTAAATAGTTTAGTTTAATTTGTATCATTTGCATCCCGTTTCGGGGATTTGCATGATATTGGCATTATTTTATGGAAATAAAAAAATACGGCGAAAGAATTTTAAGAAAAAAGACCAGACCGGTAGCCGAGGTCAACGACGAGATCAGGCAGCTAGTCGCCTTTATGGTCAAAGAAATGTACGCGCACCAGGGCGTTGGCTTGGCGGCCAATCAGATTGGCATTGATCTTAATTTGGCGGTCGTTGATGTCGGCAACGGGGTTAGAATTTTGATCAATCCGAAAATCTTAAAGGCGGAAGGGCAAACAGTCGAAGAAGAGGGTTGCCTTTCTTTGCCGGGAAAATTTTTCAAAATAAAAAGACCTCAATATGTTGAGGTCGAGGCGCTTGACCGGTTCGGCCGCTTAAAAAAAATAAAAGCCCAGGACTATGAAGCGCGGGCGTTTTGCCATGAAATTGACCACCTGAACGGAAGACTTATTATTGATAAGGCCGGCTTTTGGCAGAGGCTTAAATACAGATTCAAATTATAGCCATCCTCCTAGCATGACAATTCCAAGCGCTACAAAAATTATCCCGGCTATTAAATGCAATAGGCGGATTTTTTCTTTGCGCCAGGCTTCGGCTTTTTCGGGCGGCAGGCCAGAGTACATGGCAAAAGTGATTATGACCATGGGTAGAATAAAAATCAGA
>JAQUNU010000010.1 GCA_028717445.1 Candidatus Portnoyibacteriota bacterium
ATCCTGCAGCATTTCAAATCCAGCCGCTTCATCTCTTTTTCTTTGGCTCAAAGAAAATTTTTGCCCGAATTAAATTGGGTAGGCAATATCTACCATGGCGTTGACATTAAAAGATTCAATTTCAATCCCAAACCCGAAGATTACTTTCTCTGCATCGGGCGGATCACTCAAGAAAAGGGCACCCATCTTGCCATTGAGGCTGCAAAAGCCGCCAATGTCCCTTTAAGGATCGCGGGCAGAAGCTATCCAAACGATAAATACTGGCACGATAAGATAGAACCCCACATAGACGGTGTCATGATCAGATATATAGGCGAGGCCGATTTTGAAAAAAAAGTTGATCTTTTCAGGAATGCCAGAGGCGTGCTTATGCCGGTGCAATGGGAAGAGCCGTTTGGCATGGTCATGATCGAAGCCATGGCCTGCGGCACGCCAACCATTGCTTTCAGGCGAGGCTCAATTCCAGAAGTGGTCAGCGATAAAAAAACAGGGTATGTTGTCAACGATGTTTTAGAGATAGTTGAAGCCATAAAAAACATAGATAGAATCAGCCGGGAGGAAACCAGAAAAAGAGCTGAAAATTATTTCAGCATAGAAAAGATGATCGCGGGCTACATAAAAGTTTACACCCGCATTATTGAAGAAAGCCGGTATAAAAAAGAGAACGGTTTTAATCACCAGATAATAAAACAACTCGCTTCTTATTTGAAAAATTTCCGAAAGTAAAAAGCAAAGAAACAAAAAACGCCCCTCGCGGGGCGTTTTGAATTAACCTTTTAAAACTGATTCATAAACTTTTAAGTAATTTTCAGCCATCTTTTCTTTAGAGAAATTTTCTTCAACCCTTTGCCGGCATTTTTTCCGATCAATCCGGTCAATATTTCTTACAGCTTCCAGAAAATATTCCTGGCTATTCTCCACCACAAAACCAGTTTCTTTATCTTTGACCACTTCCGGCGCGGAACCCATTTTTGTGGCGATCACAGGAGTGCCGCAAGCCATAGCCTCCACAAAAAAGAGGCCAAAGGGCTCGCGCCATTGGATCGGCGCGAGCAAAGCCTTGGCATTGCCAAGCAGTTTATTTTTTTCTTTATGCCCCACTTCTCCGATGAACTTTATCTGCTCACCATCGATCAAAGGAGCCACTTCTTCATCGTAAAATTTCTGGTCAACGGGATCTACTTTAGCCGCCATAATTAGCTTAACACCTGCCTCTTTGGCGATATTTATCGCCTCAACCGGCCCTTTTTGTTTCGAAATTCTGCCTAAAAACGCAAAATAATCGCCTGCCTTTTCTCTATAATCAAACAACTGAACATCAATTCCATTATAGACCGTCCCGACATAATTCAATTCAGGAATAGGCTCTCTTTGATTATTGCTGATCGAAATAAAACGTGAATTCTTGAAGGTCTTAAACATTTCAATATGGAAAGGCGTCTCAAACGGGCCATGGACAGTAGTTACCATCGGCGAATCAATAAATTTTTCGTAGGGCAGGAGCCGCCAGCCCAAATTATTATGTAAAATGTCATATTTGCCTTCTTTTAATTTCTCCAAAATTTTGCCTACACCTATATTGGCAAAAAGATCTCTTTTGATTTTCATTTCCTGCACGCTCATGCCCTCATGCCTAACGGCCGTTTCAAAAATCGGCACTAATTTTGCGCTTGTTTTTGAATCGCCGCTTGCGAACAAAGTCACATCGTGGCCCATTTTGACTAATTCTTCGACCAAATTGTAAACAACAAGCTCAACCCCGCCGTATTTTGGCGGAGGAACTTTTTCTTCAAACGTTGAACAAACAGCAATTTTCATAATTTTATTTCTTTAAAATTTTATAATAAATTTTCTCATATCCATCAATCATTGCCCCAATCGAAAATTTCTCAGCCGCTCTCTTCCGACACTCATTAGGGTCTATCATATCAATCTTGTTAATGGCACTTATTATCTCCTCCTCTGAGTCAACTAAGAAACCGGTTTTTTCGTCAATAATTTCCGGCAGCGAACCTTTCTTATAAGCAATGACTGGCGTACCGCAGGCCATGGATTCAACAGCCGCCAAACCAAAGGCCTCCTCTACCTGTAAAGGAAAAAGAAATGCTTTAGCTTTTTTTACATATTCAAAAAGATCCTCACGCCCAACCATTCCCCTAAAGATGATTTGTTGACCATCAATTAAAGGCTCAATGTCATTTTTCCAGTAATCCGCTTCTGAAGGGGAACCGAAAATCAGCAAACGATGACCGGATTTTTTGGCAATCTTTATCGCGTCAGCCGTTCCTTTAATTCTCGAAATCCGGCCAAAAAAAATCAAATAATCATCTTTTTCTTTTGAAAATGGAATTTTCTCGATTTCTAAACCATGGTGAACTGTTCCTGCCCAATTAAGATCAGGGAGCGATTCTCGCTGCTTATCGCTGATGCTGACATAAAACTGATCTTTTTTATAATGGGAAAGGATCTCCTTTCTGGTTCCTGTTATCGGATCATGAATCGTCACAACTGTCGGAATATTAAAAAAGGCGGCAAAATGCGCCGCTTTCATATCCAAATGGCTGTGTAAAATATCAAAATTACCCCTAACGGCTGTTCTATATGCTTCCGCGATCAGCATATACTCATAAACCTCGTGTCTTTTCAATCGCTTGGCATTATAAGAAGCTTCTTCGGTAACACTGACAAGCCTCGCTCCAGTCTGCGAATCGCCCGAAGCAAAAAGAGTCACATCGTGGCCCTGGCTGACAAGCCCTTCTGTAATCATTGAAACCATCAATTCGGGCGCGCCAGACCAACCCCCCGGAACATATTTTTCCGGGGGGGACGGAGGAATGCGAATAACATTCGAGGCTAAAATCCCAATTTTTAATTTTCTATTTTCCATTTTTAAGCCTGCTTCTTTCCGTATTTTTCAAAAGCTCTCAGTATTTCCAGCGGCACGGCAAAGACAATTGTATTCGATTGGTCAGAACTGATGTCATTAATTGTCTGCAAAGTTCGCAGATGCAAAGCGCCGTCGGCCGAGGCCAAAGTTTCAGCCGCTTTAGCCATATTATTGGCCGCGATAACTTCGCCTTCGGCCTTGATGATAATCGCTCTTTTTTCTCTTTCTGCTTCGGCCTGTTTACCGATCACTCTTTTCATTTCTTCGGGCAAAGAAATATCTTTTAATTCCACGTTGCTCACTTTAATACCCCAGGGATCGGTGGCGATATCAATGATGTTTCTGATGTTTTCCGAAACTCGGTCTCGCTTGGACAAAAGCTCATCCAAATCAACCTGGCCCACGACATTTCGCATGGTTGTCTGCGCCAATTGCGAAATCGCGTAAAAATAATTTTCAACTTCCAAAATGACTTTGTTGGCGTCTTGGACTTTATAATAAATGACCGCGTTCACGCCGACCGAAATATTATCCTTGGTAATCGCTTCTTGGTTAGGCACATCAACCGCCTTTATTCGCATATCAACTTTTTGATAAGACTGGATAATCGGAAAAACCAACCGCCAGCCCGGCTCCATAGTTCCGATATATTTTCCTAGCATAAATTTTACGCCTTTCTGATACTGGTTGACCTGCCTGATCGAAATCAAAATTATAAAAAGAGCAAAGCCAAAAATGAAATAAAATGTGTCCATGGATTTTTTTAAATTATTGATTAAAAAAACGGCTTTATCCTATTATAATATTTAAAGGCTGTCTTTTCAAGAATAACCAGTTCTTTTCCGAAAATGCAATGCTCCAATGGAGGAAAAGATGAAAAACATTTTTTCTTTTTTACCGGCTTGCGGTTTGGTCCTGTCTCCGGGATCATGGATAATTGTCTATTTTATAGCCACTATTCTTGTCGTTTCCACGGCATTCGCTGAAGATTTATTGACAAAAAGCGGCAACTCGGCCGCTTTTTTTTAAAAAATTAATTTGCTACCCGAATACGTTATATTACTATCTGATTCCTTTTCTTCGCTTTTTTTCTTCATTCTCATCTAATACCATTTTCCTGATTCTGATGCTTTTTGGCGTCACTTCCACAAGCTCGTCGTCGCCGATGTATTCCAGCGCGTCTTCCAGACCCATGGCCCGCGGCTTATCAAAGTGCTCAGCTGAGCCATCACCCTTGGAGCGCATATTGGAAAGCTGTTTTTCCTTGCAAGCGTTCACGCGAATATCTTCGGCGCGCGAGTTCTGACCCACGACCTGGCCTCTATAAACTTGTTCCCCTGGCCCGACGAAAAGCACGCCGCGGCCCTGGGCATTCAACAGTCCATAAAGCCTTGAGGTTCCGGTCTCATGAGCCACAAGCGAGCCGTGCTTGCGTTCGATCTTTTTGCCAGAAGCAGGATAATAATCGTCAAATAAAGTGTTCACGATTCCCAGCCCTCGCGTGTCGGTTAAAAATTCGCTTCGAAATCCAAATAATCCGGCCGTAGGCACGCGAAATTCAAGAGAGGTCATATTGTTTTCCGTCTTCATATTTAAAAGCTGGCCCTGGCGGCCTCCCAATTTTTGGATAACAATACCTGAATGAATTTCCGGCACATCAATGAAAACAAGTTCATATGGCTCCGCTTTTTTGCCGTCTATTTCTTTTTCGATCACTTGCGGCCGCGAAACTTGAAATTCATATCCTTCACGCCGTAGGCGTTCGATAAAAATAGCCAGGTGCAATTCGCCTCTTCCGGAAACGATCCACGCGCCGTCAGACGTATCTTCAACGCGCAAAGCCATATCGGTCTCGAGCTCGCGATACAATCTTTCCCTAATCTGCCTCGAGGTTGAGAATTCTCCTTCCTGGCCGGCAAAAGGAGAATTATTAATTAAAAAGGTCATTTTTACCGTCGGCTCGTCTATTTTTAAAATTGGAAGCGCAACCGGATTTTCCGGTTCAGCGATGGTTTCGCCGATATTTATGTCTTCAATTCCGGCCACAGCCGCGATATCGCCAGCCGCCACTTCGTTGACCTCCACGCGTTCGAGGCCGATAAAAGTCATCAAACTAATGAGGCGGCATTTCTTTATTTGGCTGGCGCGATTAATATGAGCAATTTCCTGTCCGGCTTTCAGAATTCCGTTCTGCACCCGGCCAACCGTAATTCTTCCCTTGAAATTATCGCCGCTGATCATTGTCGAAAGCATTTGCAAAGAAGCATTTGAATCGCCGGAAGGCGCCGGAATATACTCCTCAATAGCCTTAAAAATAGGCGCGATATCCCTCATCGAATTCAAATCAGAACTCAATCCCGCTTTGCCTTGTTTAGCTGAAGCATAAATAACCGGGAAATCGGCGGTCGCGTCATCCGCGCCCAACTCCAGAAAAAGTTCAAAAGTTTTGTCCAGAACAAAATTCGGCCTCGCTCCTTCTTTATCAATTTTATTTATGACGACGATTATTTTATGTCTCATCTCAAGCGCTTTTTTCAAAACGAACCTGGTCTGCGGCATCGGACCTTCTTTGGCATCAACCAATAAAAGACAGCCATCCGCCATTTTAAGAACTCTTTCGACTTCGCCGCCAAAATCCACGTGGCCGGGCGTGTCAATAATATTTATTTTAATACCATTCCACTGCACCGACGCGTTTTTTGAAAAAATCGTAATACCGCGCTCTTTTTCAAGTTCATTTGAATCCATGATGCAAGTGGCTTGCGCGATCTCCTTATTTAAATGCGTTTTTGACTGACGCAACAAAGCATCCACTAATGTGGTCTTTCCGTGGTCAACATGGGCAATAATGGCAACATTCCTGATATCCATAATAATCGAAGCAAACTTGCGCAATCTATGCGTTATTTTGCTTCTAAATTTGCTTTGTGCGATTTTTTTTGCGCTTTAAACAAAAAATCCGCTGGTTCTTTCAGACGGATTTATCCGAAAAATCTATTATAACACAAATTTCTAAAAAGGCAAGAGTTTGCCCTAATCCTCGATTCTTCTCTTAATTTAAACAGTATTACGCTTCAAAACAAACCCCAACAAAATTTTATCCTATTATTTTAACTTGCCCAATAACAACGTCGGGTAAAATTTTATTTCTTTAATTGCAAGTGCATTGAGTTACGACGTATTTTGCTGAATCGTTTCTGTCGCAATGCCAGATACTGCCATCCCACCAGGTATATTTATAATAATCTCCAGCCCAGGTAGCGTCGTTATAGGCGTTTTTTCCTGTCTCCGATCCACCCGAACATCCTTTCTCCTGGCACCATTTCTTACAGTTTTCCTGCGCAAAATTGTACCCGCCATCATAATAGCCCCATAGCCATTTTCCGCATTTCTGGGGATTATTAAACGCCGGACCCTCCAGGTCGCATTTATCTAAACAAGGATCAGCATCACAATTTCTGCATGTAAAAGTTATTCCGCTTGAACATGCGGCTGAAGAACATTCATCAGCACAACACGCTGCGCCTTCACAGCTTTGGCTGGTTTCAGGCATAGGACATTCGCAGCCTGGATAAATGCCGCAAATGGTCCCCATATTGGCGCCGTCGTTTCTTTGGCAATAGACCGTCCGGGTCTGGGTGCCCGGGCCGCAGGATGGACTGCAAGAAGACCAATCGCTGGTATACCAAGAGAATGAAGGAATACAAATCAAAGTACCGGTTGCGCTAGTGCCAAGATCGCAATTATTCAATCCCTCAAGTTTTAAAATAGCAACCTGCATGGTGCCATAGGCCCTTAGAAGTCCGCTCACGCCCAAAGCTCCTGCTTTCAGCTGGCTGCCGGCGCTGGCGGTAACTGGAGCGCCAACCGAGTTGGCCGCGGGAGGAGAAGAAGCCGGATTAGTCCAGGCCTCGGCAAACTGAAGAGCCAGGCCGATGGAAAGGCCGATCAAAATGGCGGCAAGCTGATATGGGAGTCTTTGAAGGGATGGATTTGACATAAGATTATTCTCTCTTAATGGCATTATTGACAAGAACCGTTATTGCAGCTTTGGCTGGTTTCAGGCATAGGACATTCGCAGCCTGGATAAATGCCGCAAATGGTCCCCATATTGGCGCCGTCGTTTCTTTGGCAATAGACCGTCCGGGTCTGGGTGCCCGGGCCGCAGGATGGACTGCAAGAAGACCAATCGCTGGTATACCAAGAATATGATTTAAGACAAATAATGTAACCGCTTGAATTAGTGCCCAAATCACAACCGTTTAACCCGTCAATTTTCAAAACGGCGGTCTGCATCATGCTGTAAGCCCTTAGAAGTCCGCTCACGCCCAAAGCGCCGGATTTCAGCTGGCTGGCCGCTCCGGTTGTAATCGGCGTGCCGACATTGCCTTGAGGCGGACTGGCCGGCGGGCTAACCCAGGCCTCGGCAAACTGAAGAGCCAGGCCGATGGAAAGGCCGATCAAAATGGCGGCAAGCTGATATGGGAGTCTTTGAAGGGATGGATTTGACATAAAACGCTTTTAAAAAATAATTAACGACAAATTACAATGCCGTTGGCATCGGTGCCTAAATTAGCACAACTATTAATTCCGTCGAGCTTCACACTGCCCGCTTGCGTCATAATATAAGCCCTAAGCAGGCCACTTACGCCCAAAGCGCCGGATTTTATTTGGCTGTAAGCGCCGATATTTATCGGCGCGCCGACATTGCCTTGAGGCGGACTGGCCGGCGGGCTAACCCAGGCCTCGGCAAACTGAAGAGCCAGGCCGATGGAAAGGCCGATCAAAATGGCGGCAAGCTGATAGGCAAATTTTCGAAAAAATGAATTAGGCATAACTATATTAAAATCAAATAGTTTTTAAAAAAGCCAAAGTTTGTTATCTTATTGAACATTGCTCGATTCTTCCATTAATTCTTTTAATCTATCCATTTCTTCAGCCTGTTTTCCCATGTCTTCTTCAGTATAATCCGTCTTATCCTGATCTTTTAAAGCGTCCAACTCCTTTGCCTGCGATCCGGCATCAGGGAGCTGAACATTCAATTTTGCTCTTATCTCATCCAATTCCCCGGCCTGTTTTTGATCAAAAATTTCCTCCGGTTTTTTATCCGGGCCGAAGAAATTAAACCGGTTTCTAAAAAAATAACCGAGAACAAAAAGCGCAGCCAGACATAAAAAAGCAATGATTAGTATTTTTTTTCTCCCTTGCTCAAAAAAATTCATGTTCTTAAATGTTTTGTTTCAATTTTAATTATCACCAAGGGAAGATTTCTCTCCAAAGCGGCTTGATTGTCACATTCGCGCTAACCGAATCAACAGCGATATCGCCCTCCGATCCCGTACAGGTAAGAATGAAATTGGAGTCTTTTGTGATAGAACTGACAAGTTCTGTCCCGCCAGTGGGATTTTTGCTACCCGACCAATCGCCGGAAGCCGCGCAACTTACGGCATTATTAACACTCCAGGTGAGCGTGCCGGTTGAGTCATATTCGATATCTTGGGTGCTATCCTTTCCATTTAATTTCAAATCCACTGAAGGACAAAGGTATGTTGAGGAACCAACTTCATTGGAATAATCTGAATTCGTTTGATCGTTATATGCCCGAACACGGAAATAATAATCAACATCTTGCCCCAGGCCGACATTCAGATAAGAAGTCACGCCTTCCCCGACAATATCAACCTGCTGCCAGGAACCGCGCGCGCGCGTTTTTCTTTCTATCTTAAAACCAAATTCATTCTCTGAATTATCCTCCCACGCAAGACTTATCCTGGAACAGGAAACCGTTGTCGCAGTTAAATTAGTGGGCGCGTCCAGAGGAGGAAGCACGATCATTGACGCGCCAAAATCTATCCAGCCGAGGCCCTTGGCATAGACGTCTCCGTAGCCCTCTTCCTCGCCGTTCCAGCCATAGCCAGAAAGACGAGACCCTGAAATACTAACTCCATCAAGCTGAATAAAACCCTGCCAGCCGCCGGAATTATCTATGGCGGCGGCTTCTTTGATGTCAATAATTCTGGCCCATCCGGCCAGATTGTTCCCAACCCGTCGGGCATTGCAAGGAGCGGTCGGACAACCAGCTTGGTCCGCTTCGTTAAAGCTGATATAGCCTAAAGTCGGACTCCAGGCATATCCGCTCAAATTTCCGTCGCCTAGGGGAATATTGACGCCATAGCTTTTCGTGGCTCCGGGATCAATTAAAGTTCCGTCCGCTTTAACATTATTCATACTGATGTCGTAAACGCCCGTTTCATTAAATGGTTCAACGGCCAATCCATTAACAGATCCAAGGTTTGCGTCTTCTGAGCCGCCCCAAATCCAGCCGACGACATTTTCCGTTTGTCCCGCAAAAGATTTAATAGCGCTACCCAAAGCAAAGAAAACCAAAAATAAAAATAATAGAAAAAATATTTTTCTTGTTTTTTTGGTCTTAATCATTGGTTTAGGTCTTTTTCTTTAATTTACCACGAAAAGCAAAAAAATATAATATCACTTGTGGATAATTTTTATGTCAAGTCCTCAAAAACAATCCTTTTGTAGATTGCTCTGGTTGTCTCCACATCGCGCTTGCAATATTCAAGAATCTCGTCCAGCTTTCCTTTTTTATAAAATTCGGAAACCTGCGAACCATCAATTCCTTTTTTTGGCGTCGGGATTCCCAAGGCCAGCGCCACGTACTCCAGGCCCAAATCGCCTTTTCCCCATTTAGCCCACTCCTTCATCGTGTCGAAAATAGGAAAATTCCGGTATCGCGCGAAGCTCATTTCTTTTGTCGGCCTCACGCCCAAAACCGAGGAACGCTGATAAATAAACCGCAAATCAAAGTCCATGACATTATGCCCGATAAAAAGATCCGCGTTTTTTGCCAAATTCCAGAACTGCCCGAGGGTTTCTTTTTCATTTTTATCGTTGCACAAAATTTGCGCCGGCTCATTGTTTAAAGCATAACCGATGCAAAGGATCTGTCCAAAACAGCCGTCAAAAGAGGTCAAAGAAATGTATTTTTCGAAATCCGTGCATCCCTTGAGCTTCTTTTTTTGTTTTTCAAAAAGGATCTTTAAGTTTCCGCGCTGTTCTTCGCTCGCCGGCAATGTTTCAATATCCAAAAACAATTTATTCATTTGATTATTTGCCTATCTTAAAATTACTTTTTTTGAATTTTAGCCGAAGAGTAAAGATTCTTTCCGTTGAGAAAATTTTGGAAGCGATGATCACGGCAACGATGAAAAAGAACGCGAGATATCCAATGCCAAGCCAAACATTCTGATATTGATTCAACAAAAGACTGGGCGCGGCCAAAAAAGGATGGGAAAATGGAATGGCATAAACTAGATTCCGCACCAGCGGCGAAAGCGAAGAAAAATCCAAGAGCATGGTTAAAAGATAGGGCACCAAAATCAATATCATCAACGGCGCCACAACTCCCTGGGCGCTTTTCGTATCCTGCGCAAAAGAGCCCAGGATAAAAGAAATGGCCAGCGCCGCCAAAATACCGAAGAACAGGGAAAGGCCGAGCAAAACGTAATCATAAGTTGAAAATTGGAGGCCAAGCTCGATAATCGCGTTTTTGGTCGCGCCATCCAAATTTGTTCCCGAGCCGCCGGTCATGCTGGTCATATAATTGCGCATGCCAAAAAGATAAACAACTGCGGTTATCAGAGCAACAAAACCGGCCGCAAAAAGCTTTGAAGCCACGATGAATTTTCGGGAAACCGGCGTCGAAAGCAAAGTTTCGAGCGTTTTATTCTCTTTTTCCGAAGCAATGGAAGTCGCGATCATTTGCGACGCAAAAACAATGATCAAAAACAGAATTATCGGAATGAAAGTCGTTTGCGAAGCGATAAAGCCGGAGACCGCCGCCGCGCTGATATTGGCCGTTTTCTCCCCAACCATGACAAATTCATTCGTCAGGACGGGCCGTTTGAGTTGACCCGGATCTTTTCCGAGAATGGCCTGGCTGATTAATTGGTTGCTTAGCACTTCATTTATGGCGGCGATTGCCGCATTTAAAATTGCCGCATCCCGCGAACCGGTAACCGAAAAATTGCGCATGATATTGTAGACTTCTATTTTTTGCGGCTCGAAATTTTTTATTCCTTTTTCAAATCCGGCCGGAATGACAAGCATCGCTTTTTCTTTTTTTTGCCTGGCTTGCGCCAAAATTTCTTCTTTTTTATTTTCAATCGTCACATTAGGCGCGAAATTGCTTTTTTTGATTATCTCGATCACGCTTTGTGAGACCGCGCTCCTGTCCAAATCGATTATTTCAATCGGTTGCGGCACCTGGCTTTTTTTGACTTCTTTGCCGATGATTTTTCCGACAAAATTAAAAATCAAAACCACGACCAGCAAAGGGATAAGCATTTGCGGCGTCAAAAGCTCACGAATTTCTTTTTTGACCAGAATAAAGAATTTTTTCATAATGAAATTCTATTTATCGCCGCGGTGGCCATAAAGACCTCTTCTAAATTTTTCGCGTTATGCTCTTTTTTTAATTCTTCGGCCGTGCCGATTTCATACATTTTTCCTCGATGAATCAGGCCAACCCGATCAGACAAAAATTCTATTTCCAACATATTATGCGAAGAAAGCAAAACCGACATCCCCTGCCGCGAAAGATCACGGATTATTTTGCGGATTTCCATGGCGTTGATCACATCCAGTCCGCTGGTCGGCTCATCCAAAATGGCAAGCTTGGGCTTCATCATGACCGCGCGCGCCAAAAGAAGCTTGCGCGTCATTCCTTTGCTATAATTCTTTATCTTGTCTTTGATTCTGTTTCCAAGATTAGCAATTCGCAAAGCGACTTCCACGGCTTCGGTTTTTTTCTTTGAATCATCGGTATAAAGATCGGCCATAAATTTTAAATAAGCCATTCCCGAAAGCGCTTTGTAAGCGCCGGCTTCTTCAGGCAGATAACTGATAAGCTTGCGGACGCTGTCTGGGTCTTTTCTGACATTATTGCCGTAAACAAAAGCCTCTCCCGAACTGGGTGTTAAAATTGTCGCCAAAATCCTTAAAGTTGTTGATTTTCCCGCGCCATTCGGGCCAATTAGGGCGAAAATCTCATTCTCGTTCACGTCAAAATCGATCCCGTCCACCGCCCGGATATCGCCATAAGTTTTTATTAAATTTTTTACTTCAACGGCTTTCATTTTAAATTTTTGAGATTTCTTTCTCCATCTCTTTCAGCTGGCTCTGCGCCAGCATTAAATTAATTTTCTGGGTCGAATCAAAAGAAATCAGCTCAATAAAGGAATCGTTTATAAACCGAAGAGATTGTTTGATGACTTTTCTGGTATAGTTATAATCGAAATCTCCATAATCACCGCCGTTTTCCATTTCCCAGCGATTGGAAAGCTGACGATAAACTTTGCCCAACAGAATCGAAGAATACCAGGAAAGATCGAGCCCCGCGGGCGTATCAAGCCACAACTCGCCGCTCTCGGCGGCTTGGTCCAGGATTGCGCAAATATAATTCTGCCAGCCGCAAACTTGGTTATATAAAGAGAATTCTTCGGGTCTGGGCGGCTCTTTTATCATATCAATATTGGCGATATCAATCCCTTTTGATGCGGCGTCCTTTTTTATTATCTCCAGGATTTTCTTAAAATTCAGACCAACATCCTCAAGCACAGCTTTTATGCCGTCCGGGTCCTCGCCTCTTTCCGTATGCGCCTGCCTGTCTTTTTTGATCTGACCGCAAAGCGGGCAATCGTCGCGGCCGCAGCCGATCCGCTTCCAGCCACACTCCAGCCATTTGGGAAACCTAAATCTTTGGGCTTCTCTTTTATTTGAACTTTTTTTCATTTTAAATAGATTGCTTACTCCGCGCTGCTGAAACGGGATATCCGGCCTTCCCTTAAATTATACCGATAAATCTTAACAAAGAAAATATAGGCTAGCAAAAGATAGATCGAAGCTAAAGCAAAACCCAAAAAAAGATTAATCGCCATCTGGCCGGAAAAGGCCCCGGAATTTATTATCGCGCGCATGCTTTCAAAAACATAGGAAGCCGGAATTAGTTTTGAAATCATCTGCATGCCGACCGGCAAAACCGAAAGAGGATAAAAAACTCCGGCAAAGACGGAAAGCGCAAAAGGGATCGGCCAACCGAGCCATTCCGCGGCCGGCCCGAGACGGAAGATCAGAGCGGAAACGAATGTGCCCATGGCCGTGCCGAAAATAAAAAGAATGAAGATAAAAGGCAGAATCATGACGCCGAGTCTTAAAATATTATAATCAAAAAGCGCGCCCGCCAGAAGAAACATGGCGGCAAACCCGGCCACTCCCGTTACTATGCTCGTCAAAACAAGCCCGGAAATATATTCGCCGATCTTGAGCGGCGAGGCGAAAAAATTTATAAAATTGCGCGACCAGATATCTTCCAAAAAAGCGGTCATGATGCCGTGCTGGATGCGAACGAAAAATTCCCAAAGGATGACCGCGCCTAGGATGACGCTCGCCAAAGTGAACGCTGCGCCGCCAAAACCGCCCAGATATTTGGTTATGAATCCCCACTGAACGATATCAAGTACCACCCAAACGAAAATTCCCGTCAATCGCGCGGGATTGCTTTTGGTCAAATATATCTGCCTTAAAAAAATAGCGTAAATGCTTGAAGGTCTCATAAATTTTTATTCAAAGGTCAATTTCTCCCTCGCCAAGTCAATGAATAACTCCTCCAGATCTTTCTTTCCATGCTCGGCCGGCAGTGTTTTTGGGTCGCCCGAAAGCAAAATCTTTCCATGGGAAAGGAAAAGTACCCGGTCGCAGACCATTTCTATCTCGTGCATATTATGAGATGTCCAAAGAATCGCGACTTTTGTGGTGTCCGCTTTTTCTTTTATTTTTTCACGAATATTCTGGGCAATGCTCGGGTCAAGCGAAGAGGTCGGCTCGTCAAGCAAAAGCAGCGCCGGGTCATTGAGCAGGGCTTTGGCCAGCGAAAGACGGCTCGCCTCGCCCGAAGAAAGCAGACCGGCTTTGGTTTTGGCGAACTTCTCAAGGTCAAACTCTTTTAATGATGCTTCTATTTTCTCTCTCAGATTTTTGACGCCATAGAGCAGCCCGAAAGTATGTAAATTCTGATAGACAGTCAGGTTTCCGGGCAATTGGGCGTAGACCGCCGCAAAATTCATCTGCCTGGAAACTTTTTCGCGGTTTTGCTTTATATCTTGCCCCAAAATCTCAATCGAGCCGCCGGTCGGTTCCAAAATTCCAAGAATCATATTTATGGTCGTCGTCTTGCCCGCGCCATTCGGCCCCAAAAGACCTAAGGTTTCTCCCGGTCTGATAAAAAAAGAAACGCCATCAACGGCCCTTATCGGGCCGTATTTTTTAATCAAATTATTGACTTTTAGGATTTCGGGTTCCATTAAATTACTTCTACCATGGCATCCTGAACTTTGCTTGAAATCATTCTTTATTAAGCCTGAGATACACGTCTCTTAATAATTTTGCGTCATCCAAAGCATGATGATGACGGTATTGGGTGTAATCAATGCCCAGCTTTTTGCAAAAATCGGAACCGAAGCTGAATTCTTCGGGGTCGATCCCAATTCCGAATAATATGGAGGCGAAATCCAAAGAGATCCAATTAAATTTATAATCTTTGCCGCCTTTTAAACCCAGCAATTTATACAAATAAAGCGTGTCGTATTGATTGACATAAGACATGAGATAGGGCTTTCCTTCGCCAATAAAATCATAGATCATTTTTCCGGCTTCGCTTCTTTGAATTTTTTTATCCCCCAAGAAAGGCAAGACGTTTTCTTTCGGCCATTCATCCATATATCCTTCGTATTCCAATTCAATATAGAATTCCTCGCCGCTGAATTTAACCATTCCAACCGAAAGAATTTCCCCTTGGCGGGGATCCAGACTCGAAAATTCGCTATCCCAAAAAATTATGTTATTTGAAAAAGGCGTCATAATTATTTTTTTCCGATCCCCCTTCTCCGGTTAAATATTTTGGATTTGCTTCAATTTCAATCTGAATTTGATTGATCTTTTCCTGGGTCATTTCTTCGTTCTTGATTCTTTCCTCGATTTTATCAAGTTTTTCGATAGCATCCATCAACAAACCAATTTTATCGGCATCTGCCTTATTAATGGATTTATTAATTTCATTCTCCAAAAATATTTTATTCCCCTCTCTAATTTCATTTAAATATTCACGAAGCAGACGCACCCTTTCTTCCATTTGTCCGCCTTCTTGATTAATGATTAATTTTTTCTCATTTTCCATTGATTTAATTTTTTAAAAATTTAATTCTTAATCATAAATTTCATTAAATTTATCTCTAATGATTGAAAGCTCTTCTCTAAATTTTTTCGTTTCATTGCCGCTTCTTGCAGCCGCTTCGTCTATTTCCCGATAAAGCGCCTCTAGGCCATCAACTTCTTCTTTCAGGGAATAAATTAACTCCAAATTTTTGTCCGGCTTTTCAAATTCATTATACAATTGCCTTCTCTTTTCTTTTTGAAACTGCCTAATTTCATCAGCCAAAAGATCCGCTTCTTTCTGGCATTCTTCCTTCTGTTTTTCAAAATTCATTTCTCTTATCTCTTTTCCTCGCCCGATCGGCACGACCTTGTTGTCAAAATTTTCCATATTTTTTTCATCCAACCCTTCTCTTATTTTAAGAAAAAGGCGAGGTGAATTAATATTTTAAACTTTTTATTTTTTTCACAATCTCCGGAAAATTTTCTTGATTAAAATGTTCGCGGTTTTTGAAAATGACCAGCTCCGCTTCGGGCAAAAGATTTTTATACTTCCTGGCTTCAGAAATCGGCACAATCGGATCATCCTGGCTATGATAAATGAAGATCCTGCCCGCCTGTTTTGACATTTTATCAAGATTTTTCGGCAATTCAAAATTAACATATCCACACGGCGCGGCAATCAAAAAAACAGCCATAATTTTTTTTGGGAATTTATTTTCCGACAAATACTTGGCCAAAAATATACCTCCCAAAGAATGACCTAACAAAATTATATTATCCCGCAGATAAGGGAAATACTTCTCAAACCAGATCTTCCATTCATTGAATTTGGCGTTCATCAGATTTGGCATCTTGGGCGCGAGCACCTCGAATTTCTTGCCCAAAGTCACGGGCAATTTCGCCTTCCATTTTTCGCTCCAATAAATATCTATCTTAAGATTTTTCAAATAAGCCAAATATTCCTTTTGATTTTTGAACGCATTTCCTCCATGGATGACTAAAATTTGTTTTTTCATATATTTTATAAATAATATTTCCACCCCCACTTGCCAGGATTTTGTTTTCCGACAGTCTTCGACAATTTTCTTTCATTCTACACCCCTTTTTTCCCAAAAAACAAGTCACGGGCGCGGTTTTGCGTCAAAGAGAAAAGGCCGGGCGAAAGGCTCGGCCTTTAATTCAGGTAATCTGATATGAAATTATCTCATGGTCTGGGATTCTTTCCCACAAAAGATTTTTCCGGCGGCTTCGTGGCCTTTTCCGCTTCTTTGGCCACGCGATTGATTCCGGCAAAAATCACTTTCATGGCAAAAACGGCCAGCCCCACGCCCACAAAAAACGCTTTTTTTAACTTTTCCTGCACCGCCTCCGATTTATCTGAAAGCCATTCCGGCCTTGTCTCGGGCCCGCTTTCCCATTTTCCACCCAGAAATCATTCAAATATTTTTCAAACACTTTTTTGGCGCGGGTAAAGCACTCTAATTCCCTGGTTCCTAAAAAGTCTTTTCTCGCCTTCTTGCACAGGCGGATAGCGCGGATAAAATCATCCAAGTTTGGACAAGCCGCCAATCTTTCAAACAACCTGCTGCCTTCCGGAAGAAATTTCTTAATCCTGGCGGCAACCTCCCCCAATTCGCTCGCTGGAGCCATGTTAACAAGATCAAGCATCATAGAACCTCCTTCCCAAAAGAACCTGCTTGAATTACAGATCTTACGAACAATCAATTTCCGATAGAAAAAAGAGGTTACATTTATTTATATTCTACACCCTTTTTTACCCCGAAAACAAGCGATGAGAGAGATTTTGCGTCAAAAAGAAAGACCGGGCGTTTTGCCCGGCCTTGAAAAATTTTGACACGTCAACCTTCGATTCGCCGCTGATGCTCCTCCATGACTTTTATGGTCAGCCCGCTTGCTTTTTCCGGCGCTTTGTCTGCCAACTGATCCACAAGACACCGGATCGCGCCCCAGACCGCCTGGTCATCATACCAACCGGGCAGTTTCGCGATTTCCCTGGCTCTTTGAAAATCATCAATCAGACCAGGGATTTTATCCGGATCAAAGCTTATTCCCGGATAATTCATTTCAACGACCGCGGCCAGAGGCACGAGATTTTTTTTGGGATTTTCCCTTAATCTTCTTGAAAAAAATTCTTCGACAGATATCCAAGGCATACCACCCTCCTGTTCAAAAAATCATTCTTCACAAGGCCATTTCGGCAATATCCGTTTTCGCTGAATTGACGATTTTCTGCCCCTTATCTCTTTTTCGCCCTCTTTGGGTTTTTCGATTGCGCGGCCTGGCCCTTCTTGAAAAACATCCTTCTTTCTGGTCTTCGCCATGAATATTTCCTCCGTATTCATCAAAAGATTATTTCTTAAAAAATACGCCCAGCGTGCCTTTTTCTTTAGACTTTTTAATAGCAGCCAAGGCCTTTTTTCGCTTCGCTTTTCTGGCGATCTCTGCCGCGCGTTCCCGGGCCTCTTCCGCGGTGTAGCCGCGTTCTTCAATTAGATTTTCAATTATTTGTCTAAACACCTCCTCGCTAAAAATCGGATCAGGAAATCTAAATCTTCTCATTTGCGCCTCCTTGCGATTATTATTTTATGAACAAATTTCGCTTCAATCTGCCAAAGTCAGAGTTTGAGTCGAGCCGGCGCTCTGATGAGCGCAAAGCGCGAAGAAAGGCTGGGGAGGTAGGGATCGAACCTACGAATGGGGGCTTCAAAGGCCCCTGCCTTACCACTTGGCTACTCCCCATTATTTCTTATTAGCCGATCAATTCAACCACCGCTAATTCAAGCGGCAATTGCGGGAAAACCGAGGATTTGACTTGATTTTCGGCTTCAATGAACAACTTTAGCATTTTTATCATTTCTATGGAAGAGAAACGGCTTCCTTGCTCAACTATCTTTTTCAACTGTTCATCCGTCAATTCCGGCGCGATCAGAGATCTGAATTCATTCAAACTATTTCCGGCTGATTTCAAAATCATCATTTTCCGCAGATAATTAATGAGTGATTTGGTGAATTGGCCCATATCATACCCCTCTTCCACTATTTTATTAATGAAAGCGATCGCGCCAGCGGGATTTTTTTGAATAAGATAATCAATTGTATTCACGACCGAAGAAATATCAACTGTGCCCAAGATGGTTTTGACTTCTTCCAAGGTTATTTCTCTATCTTCCATGGCCATCACCTGGCCGAGCAAAGATTCGGCGTCGCGCAAAACTCCGTCGGCATTCAAGGCAATAAGCTCCAGGGCTTGCTGGTTTATCTTAATCTTTTCCTGGCCGGCGATGAATTTTAATCGGCCGACAATATCGGCCAAAATGAATTTATGAAAATCGAATCTCTGACACCGCGAAATGATGGTCTGCGGCATTTTATGAATCTCGGTCGTGGCCAGAATAAAAACGACATGAGAAGGCGGCTCCTCCAGGGTTTTAAGCAAGGCGTTAAAAGCTTCACGAGTTAGCATGTGCACCTCGTCAATGATAAAAACCTTATATCTGAGCCGGGCGGACTGAATCTAATTCCATCGCGCAGTTCCCGAATCTCATCAATGCCGCGATTTGAAGCGGCGTCAATTTCCATCAGATC
>JAQUNU010000011.1:0-5493 GCA_028717445.1 Candidatus Portnoyibacteriota bacterium
TTCATGGCGGCGATTGTCGCTTCGGGGATGGTCGCGGTTGTGTCGTTGATATATTTCACGCCTTTTATCTCCTTTATCAATTGAATTCTTCCTTCAAGGCCGGTGAATTCGGCCAGGACTTTCCGGGTTGATTCGGTTGGAATGTCGAAAAGGCGCGCCGCAGAAACAGCGGCCAGGATGTTTGAAAGATTATGCTCCCCAGCCAGCTTTATGCGCGAAACATCGGCAATTTTTTCTTTAGCCGCGCCAAAAAATATTTTCTTTCGGCTGAAATACGCGCCGATTCGGACAATTTGTTTTGTTTTTAAATCTTCCGAAAGCGGCATTTCTTTTGCCGAATAAAAATAGACGCGGCTTTCCGCTTCCGGCGCAAAGCGTCTGGTGATTCTATTATCCGCGTTTAAAATTAAGAAATCTTCCGGCTTTTGAAATTGAAAAATCACTTTCTTGTCCGCGATGTATTCATCCATCGAAGCGTATCGGTTCATATGGTCCGGCATGATGCTTGTGATAATACTGATTGGCGGACTTTTTTTATGAGAAGCCAGGCCGGCCAGTTGCCAAGATGAAAGTTCGAGCACGACCGGCGTTTTTTCGCCTATTTTATCCAATTTTTCAAGCACGGAAGCGCGGATATTGCCGGCCAAAACGGCGTCGGGATATTTTGTTTTTAGAAAAAGATGGATAAGGGTTGAAGTCGTTGATTTGCCCCGGGAACCGGTCACCCCGACAATATGACCCGGACAAAGCTCGAAAAAAACGCCGATGTCGGTTTCAATCTTAACGCCAGCTTCTTGGGCGATTTTTAAATATTTTGAATCGTCCGGCACAGCCGGATTTTTTATGACAAAATCCGCTTCTTTAAAGTCCTTTTCTCGGTGTTCACCTAAAACAAATTCAATGCCTTCTAGGTTTTTTAAAATCTCCAGCGATTCTTTCAATTCATCAGCCGTTCTTAAATCGGTAGCGGTTATTTTTGCGCCTATTTTATGGAAAAATTTGATCGCGCCAACTCCCCCGCCGTGCAGGCCGATGCCCATGATTGTTATTTTTTTGTCTTTAAAATCTTCGATTTCCATACTTCAAGAATTGCGAATTTTATAAATATATATCCCTCTTTTAGGCCGAGGCTCTCAAGGGTCAAATGACCAGATCACCCTGATTAAGGGAGGAAAACCCTTCTTAATTGCCCTGCCGACCGGTAAGTGGTGAAGGTTGGGAATAAATTTTGTGAAAATTAATAACCAAAACTCACAGTTTGCCACTGTTTTGACTACCTCTATTATAAGTCTTTTTTTGCCGTTTTTCCACTGTTTCTTCCACAAAGAAAAAACCCGAATGCTCCAACCAATTTCTGGTTTTCGCATCCGGGGGCGGTTTGATTTGGGTCTGTTTTTTTCTTTTTATTTTCTTTTTGGCGTTCAGGGTTTTTTGCCTTTTTCCCTTTCATTTTCTCCTCCTTTTAGGTTTTTTAAAATCTAAACCACTTTGTCCAAAAAAGCAATAATCAGGCCGAGCGCCGCGCTGATCCAGGAAATTATCCAGAAGCGCATGGTAATTTTGGTTTCCGGCCAGCCTTTGGCTTCAAGATGGTGGTGAAGAGGAGCCGAGAGGAATATTTTTTTGCCATTCCTTATTTTTTTTGAAGCCACTTGGATCAGGACTGAAACTGATTCAATCACCATAATCAGGCCGATAAGCGGCAGAAGCAGAAATTGATTAGTAAGCATGGCAATGATGCCCAAGGTGATGCCAAGCGACATGGCGCCAGTATCCCCCATAAAAAACCTGGCTGGATGGATATTAAACCATAAAAATGCCAAAAGCGCGCCGATGATGACGCCGCAGAAAGCGGCCAAATCGAAGCGGCCCAGCGAATAAGCGATTGCGCCATAAGCGCCGAAGGCCGGCAAAAGCGTGCCGCCGGCCAGACCATCCAGCCCGTCGGTTTCGTTCACTGAAAAAGCCGTCGCCACAAGAACAAAAACAAAAATCAGGATATACCAAAATCCGATATTAAAATCGCCGACAAAAGGAATATGGACAATGTCCCATTCAAGTTTTGAATAAAACCACCAGGCGCCGAAAGCCGCAATGGCCGTATAAACAAAAATCCTGTGCCGCATCCTCAAGCCGCCTCCTTTGGGGCCGATATGAAAAATGCCCAAAAGATCATCCGCCATACCGACAAGAGCCGAAGCGATAAGCGCGCCAAGAGGCAGGAGAGTCTGCGGCCGGCTTAAAAAATCCAATTTTCCGACAAAGGAATCAATTCCAAGCTTTGAAAGCGCCCAAAAAACAAGCGCCAGCAGCAAAACCGTGACCCAAATAATTATTCCGCCCATTGTCGGGGTGCCGGCTTTTTTCTGATGCATGCTGGCAAAAATCGGCGCGCCTTCCTGGCGGATTTGCTTGCCAAGCTTGTATTTGAAAAGAAAATGCGTCAAAATCGGCGTCAAAGCAAACGCCAGAATAAAGGCCAAAAAAGTTAGAAAAAGAATTCGGGAAATTTCAAATAAATCAAGCATCGTTTCAGTTTGTCAGTTTGTCAGTTTGTCAGTTCTTAAAACTGAAAGGCGCAAAGCGCCAAACTGATTAACCGATAACCTGTTTTCAGTCTACCACAGAAACGCCTGTTTTTCCCAGAGAATGAGTTTTTCCATTTCAAGCAAGCGGTCGGTCGAACCCAGAATGATATTAATAATCATGCCTTCGCCTTTGGGCGGCTTGAGCGCCAGAGCCATACATTCCCCCGCCTCATCGATAAAACCGGTTTTGCCGAGGATGATCTCCGGATATTTTTTTAGCAATTTATCGCTGTTCGTCAGATGATGATTGTATTTTCCGTCAGCGGAATGAATGTCGGTTTCCTGGGTGGTCGTTATTTCCCGTAGGATCGGGTACTGGGCCGCGGTTTCGACTATCTTGGCCAATTCCCTGGCGGTGGAGATATTTTCAAAGGTCAGGCCGCTGGGGTCGGAAAAATGAGATATTTTTAAATTCAAATGAGAGGCTTTTTCGTTCATGAGGTCAATGAAATTATTCCCGCTTTTTTCAGAGAATTTTTCCGCCAAAGCCACGGCCGCGTCGTTGCTCGATTCAATCAGCATGGCTCGAAGCAAAGATTCAACTGAAATTTTTTCATTAGCCACCAGGCTCCCCATTTTCCCATAGGTCTCAACCGCTTTTTGGCTAACGGTTATTTCTTCATCGAGCCGGTCTCTTTCAATAATGACCAGCGCGGTGATAAGTTTTGACAAACTGGCGATCGAACGCGGTTCATCCGCGTTTTTTTCAAAAAGCAACTTTCCAGAAACAGTTTCGAAACCGAAAACGGAGACCGCCTCAAAATCAGGATCTTCAATTTCCCATTTTCTGACCGGCGGGATGAAATCAGCCGAAGGTGATAGAAAACCTTTTTCGAATCCGGGCAAAAAGGAAGCCGCGATCTCTTCATTAGGGCGATAAATATTTTTCATTTCGTTTTCTTTTTCCCCGAAGACGCGGGAACCAAACCAAACAGCCGCCAAAATAATCAGGACAGCAGCTAGCTTCGAAAAATATTCAAAATCAGACCGAACTTCGCCAAAATTTCCGGTTTTTAGTTCGCGGGTTTGAATTCCGTCAGATTGGGAGGCGACTATTTGGTCTGTTTGATTTTCGTTTTCGGATTGTGGCGTTTCTGATTCCAATGTTTTTTAAAATTATTTTTTTGTCTGGCTGAAATTTCCTTTTATCAAATTTTTATCCGCTTTAAATAGGGCCAAGGGAGAAATTTTCAGCGAATTTTCATAATCGCCCGCTCCGGCAAAGATCTTGCTTTGTCTGGCCAGAATGCGGTCAATAAAAGCCGGGATTTTAAAAAATTCTCCAAAAGGCGGGGTTGAGCCGACTTTAATGCCTTTTAAATTTTTTTTCATCCATTTTTCATCGGCAAATTCAATTTTTTTGAACGCATTTTTCCCTGTCTTTTTATTCGTTTTGTTTATGAAATCGAGCAATTTCTTTTTATCAAGATTCTTGTTGGCCGGGATCATGGCCAGCGCATATGACTTTTTGTCCAGACTGACCAGAACCGTTTTTGCCACGATTTCCGGCTTAACTTTTAATGTCGCGGCTTTGTCGAAAGCCGTAAAGACGGTGCGGTGTTCGATCGGTTCGTATTTTATTCCATTTTTGTTTAAAAAGCTTAAAAGCGATTTTGAAAGCGGCATATTTTTGAATAAAAATTTTCTTAAAGTATATCATCAAAAGTTCGATATTTCAAATACAAAGAAGAAGGCGCCGGCGTTGCGATCAACGCCGGCGCGGGCAGTCATATTTTAGCTAAAGCTTCAAAATCATTTTATGCTTTTATTTTAAGCGTTTACGTGAAAATAAATAACATCCCCGTCTTGGACGATATATTCTTTTCCCTCAAGCCGCAATTTTCCAGATTCTCTTGCTCGGCTCCAGCCGCCACAGGCCAAAAAATCCCGCCAGTTTATAACATCGGCTTTAATGAATCCCTTGATGAAATCCGTATGAATGGCGCCGGCCGCCTGCGGCGCTTTGGTTCCGGCTTTAACGGTCCAGGCGCGGGTTTCCGGTTCGCCGCTGGTCAAAAATGTGATAAGGCCGAGCAGTTTATAGCTGGCTGAGATCAGTTTGTCCAAGCCGGTCTGCTGAATGTTCAGCGATTTTAAATATTCTTTGGCTTCGTTTTCGGGCAATTCCGTCAGCTCCGCTTCCAGGCGGGCGGAAATTTCTATCTGGGCCGCGCCTTCTTCAATGATCGGAAGTTGCTCAAAAACGGCTTCATCCGTATTCAAAACATAAAGAATGGGCTTTATTGTCAAAAGATTTAAATCGCGGATAAGCTCTTTTTCATCTTCTTCCAAGGCGACGCTTCTGGCCGGTTTGCCTGTTTCCAGTGCCGCGTAAATTTTTTCGCAGGCGGCTAGAGCTTTTGGCGACTCTTTGTCATTGGGATTTTTTGAGGCGCTTTTTAAATTTTCAAGCCGTTTTTGCACAGTGGCCAAATCCGCCAGCGCCAGCTCCAGGTTGATTATCTCGGCATCTTTTTTGGGATCAACCCAGCCTTGCGTGTTGATGATGTTTGAATCGGTAAAAACGCGCAAAACCTGGACAATGGCGTCAACCTCGCGGATGTGCGATAAGAATTTATTGCCGAGCCCCTCCCCTTTTGAAGCGCCGGCCACCAGTCCGGCGATATCCACAAATTCGACGATCGTAGGCACGATTTTTTTTGATTTTGAGATTTCGGCCAATCTTGCCAGCCGTTCGTCCGGAACCTCAACCACACCGACATTCGGGTCGATGGTGCAAAAAGGATAATTAGCCACATTGGCCTGCTTGCTTTTTGTCAGGGCGTTAAAAAGAGTTGATTTCCCGACATTGGGCAAGCCGACTATGCCGACTTTTAACATAAATATGGGTTTAAATATTCCTCCTTTAATAAAGGAGGTGGCGAAGTTACCGAGCCGGAGGATT
>JAQUNU010000011.1:5593-18673 GCA_028717445.1 Candidatus Portnoyibacteriota bacterium
TAATTCTTTTTCAAAATCCCCCACCCCCGCTTAGCGGGGTACCCCCTTTAGGAAAGGGGGAATATTTTATTTGTGTTTTCTTTTCTGAATCTATCATTTTTAAGCGTTTTTGGCAAAAGTTTTAAAAAAAGAAAAACCTACTATACCCCAGGGTATAATAGGTTTTTTGATCATTAAAAAATTTGATCATTAAAAAAAGAGCAGTTTTAGTATCGCCAATTCATGTAAAGCCGGACGCCATTAGGCACCAAGATCTCCTTGAGTTTATGAATTTCGCAGAATGCATTGAGATAGCGTTCAAGGAGTTCGGGATGTCCGCAGACTTCAAGTAAGAGATTTCCGCCTTGGCTTTCGATATGACGCGATGTCATGCATGCAGGGCGGCCATACCATACGCGGAGTTGCTTCGAATCAGCAGTAATCGTATACATCAAAGATTTTTCGCCGTGTTCATCGAAGAGTTTGCCGAAAATACTCTTGGCTTCTTCCTGCTTTTCTTCTTTATGGCACATGCCAGCCTCAAACCAAAGACGGAGGAGATCAATGGTGAGAAAAAAACGTTTCTCGTCGTCGACTGATTGCAGAGCTCTATCTACTTGTTCGATTTCTTTGATCATGTAGCCTTTGAATTGCGCCATAGCCGTAAGCGGCTCAGGCTGCTCCTCTCTCTTCATTTGTGCGAATTGTTCAATGCGCTCTTTAAGCTTCATCTTAACCTCCTATGTAGTTTGGAAATTCATTGGAAGAACAAGAATAAAACAGAATAGCATTTTTCAGCTATTCTGTCAATTAGCGGCTATTTTGTATTTTTTTGTCTTGTTTTTCAGCTCTATTTCAAATTTAAACGGCACCAGCTTCCTATCGGCAAATCCTGAGCTTGTCGAAGGATTTTTACAAGTTGCGTCCTGACTATGCCGACTTTTAACATAAATATGGGTTTAAATATTCCTCCTTTAATAAAGGAGGTGGCGAAGTTACCGAGCCGGAGGATTTAATTCTTTTTCAAAATCCCCCACCCCCGCTTAGCGGGGTACCCCCTTTAGGAAAGGGGGAATATTTTATTTGTGTTTTCTTTTCTGAATCTATCATTTTTAAGCGTTTTTGGCAAAAGTTTTAAAAGAAAAAAGCCGCGGGTCACAGATTTTCTGTGATTTTCCGCGGCCTTGCTGTTTAGGTTTTATCCCTGGGTTTAGAAATTCTTGTGACTTCTTTGAATGCGCCGCATCAGCGAATTTCTTCCTTCCCTCTCTTGTTCCTTATCCCAATAAGGAAGCAGATCGGGAACATAGAAGAGCGCTCGAAAGATTAGGCAGCGCGAACGAATGCGTCCCAAATTCGGCATTGCCCTTCTGGGAAAAACAAATACTGGTAAGCACGGCGCCAGATTCGGTGTTTGGAGAGGAAGGATGGAATCTTGGGGCCTTTTTTTTATTTGCTTCAAAGCCCGCTGGAAATCTTCCAGCATAGCTATTCCCACCCTCTCCCCTTGCGAATCATTGACCCGGCATTCCACCAGCACCGGCGGCTCGCGCCTTTTTTCCTTCAAATGTGCGAGCCAAAAACAAATGCCGAGGTAAAGAACTAAAGTCAGGAGCACTATCACCTCTACCCACGCTCCAATCGGCATTCCCGTTATCACCTCTACCCACGCTCCACTCGGTATTCCAATATCCATTTGTTCCTCCTTGTTGCCCGGTCATTCCTTTTCCTCTGATATTAGAGGGGTGTAAGTTAGGCCTTTAGGCCGTATCCTTATATTATATCACTATATTTGGTGTGTGTCAAGTTTTTTCAAACAAAAAAATACCCCTAAGGCGTTTATTTCCTGATTTTATATTTCCTTATCTTATTGTTCCGATAGCTTTGGTGGGGCGTAGTAAAGGATGTTCGAACTTTTTATCTTAGAAAAATTATTGATTTTCACCCTCCTTTGTAGGGTTCTTTCGGTCCGAGATGCGGAGACGCGTGAAGGATGTTAGAGCCTTTTATTCGATAAACGTACTATTTAGAATAATGTGATTCTATTCGTTCTATCGCTAATCTGGTTATTTTGTTTCGTAACTCTATTAATAGATTAATCCCCAATATTTTCCTTATTTCTTCTATCACTGTGTCAATTTTTACACTCACTTCCTTTTCATCAAGGGCATGCCCGTGGCCCACCACCAGACCAAAAGACTTAAAAACTCTGTCAACTATTTCTTTCCTTTCTTCTCCGGTAAATTTATCTTCTAACCGAAGACGATGCATTTCTGCGCCAATATTTATTAGTTCCATTTCAAAAGGATTCAACTTTTCCTCAATTTCTGTCGTAAGCCATGTGGAATGTTGTTTCCTGATTCTTACTAATTCGCTTCCAATGTTCATTGTCTTTTCGGAGGGGCCATCTCTCAGCATTTCCATGAGTGCGTTTTGTACTCTCCCGATATACGCTTCGCAAAAGGCAACGTGCTTATCATATACAACATCTGCCATATGAGAAGCTGTGCCTAATATAAAATCTTGTTGCTTATTTTGTAGCTCAATGGCACGATCATGCGCTCGTTCATCTTTCCATAACTGAACTATTAACAAAAATAAAGAGCCTAATCCTGGAATTAAAGCCACATCTTTAATTACTTCTGATATTGGAAGAAAGAGAGCTACGGCAACTGACGCAAAAAACACAAGAATACAAATAATATATATTTTTATTTTGTGAGATGTTTTCCCCATTTAAGTTTATCTTTAGCAGTAATTTGTCTTATCTTGTGGACCCGAGCGGATTCGAACCGCTGACCCCCTCATTGCAAATGAGGTGCTCTACCAACTGAGCTACGGGCCCAAAGTATAAGAATATTGTAATGAAAATTCAAAGAAAAATCAAACAAAAATCCCCTCTTGGCGAGGGGTTTTGCGCGCGGGGAAAAGAAAATTACATGTGTTCTTCCTCTTCAGCAGCCGTCGCTTCGGCTTTGGTCGCGTGGATCGTGCCGTCCGGATGATTTGGCGGAGAATAGATTGTGTAAAGTTTTAAATCGCCATCGGAAATGTTGATGACGTTGTGGGTCGTGCCTTGCGGGACAATCCCTACCCATTCTTCGCCGGCCTCGGTTTCTTGGCCGTTTAGAATAAATTTGGCCTTGCCTTTTTCAATCCGGAAAAATTGGTCTACATGCTCGTGCACTTCTTCGCCAATTTCTTCCCCGGGCTTGAGCGACATGACCACCAGCTGGCAATTGGCCGCCGTGTAAAGAACTTTGCGAAAATTATTGTTTTCCAAAGTTTCTTTTTGGATATCTGTAAAAAATCCTGGCATATTTTTATGGTTAATTATTATTTTTAAATTATATAAAATTTTTAATTATATGACAATAAGGGAAAGTGTCTTGGCCGATTTAGTTTATGAGAAAAAAATTAAAATAAGATTAAAATTTTCTGTTTTGACAGAGCTCGTTTTTAGAGCTATAATTTTTATGTATTATTTTGCGCGATTAGCTCAGGTGGTTAGAGCGCGTCACTGATAATGACGAGGTCCCAGGTTCGACTCCTGGATCGCGCACAATTTAAAGCGCCCCGTTCCACTTTGGAACGGGGCGCTTTGTCTTTATGCGGAAAAATATTTAAAAAAATGCTTCTTTCTTTTTAGAAAAGAAAGAAGCTGAGCAAAAAAATACTCAGCTTCCGGTTTTTACTGTCTGTTCTTTGTTGTGAGGTTTGGCTAATAACGTGAGCGTTTTTCGTAAATCACGCGACCGTGGCGGTCTACCCATCTATGGATAACTAGCCGATTCTTATAAACCTGGACACCCGGGCCATAATAGCCAGATTGTTCCCATCTTGCCGGAGGCGGGTCCCAAATCGGACGGTTGTATGTCGGTTCGGGTTCCTCTTCTGGCGGCGCGCCTTGTCCGTAGATTGGCTGCTCCTCGTCGCAAGGAGCGCAAGTGGTTATGGGCCTGCCGTAGCGATCCGGCATTTGAACCACGCCGCAGGGGCAGTTTTTGATTGCGTAGACATCGGGATCATCTTGATCGCCGATGCTGGCCAGACCGCCTGCGGCCATGCCGGCGATACTGCCGAGAGCCATCCCCGGCCATCCGGCGACTGCACCGCCTAAGCCCGCTCCAAACGCGGTGCCAGCGGCAACTTTGGTCGTCGTCTTGTCTTCGGCCGTTCTTGGAACGCCGAAGCCGGGGTATCCGCCGCGAACGGCACAGCCTGAAGCCATCGCAACCAGCGCAACCAAACCAATCATTATTCTAATTCTCTTCATGGCTTTTCCTCCTCTGGAAAAAAGTGTATTCTTTCGGGCTCAATTCAATGAGCCGGTTTTCCTCACAAATAAGAAGAACTATGCTTCCATATAGCACATTATAGCACGCCTATTATTGAATGTCAAGAGGCGCGTTATAGTTCAATAGCTTGGAAACACTCTGCTACAATATGAGGTATATGCCATATTCAAAAAATCCGTATCTGCCGCGTGTTCGTAGAGATGCGGCAGACCTGGTCCATAGAGGCTGGGGCACAAGACAAGTAACAAGATTTATCGGAGTCAGTCCGGGAACAATATCCAAATGGGTTGCAAAAGCCAAAATATACGGCCATATTCCCATTCCAACACTCTCTTCCCGGCCGAAACATCATCCAAAGCAGATATCCGAAAAGCTGGTTGAAAAAATCATTTCAAAGAGAACGGTCATTAAGAGGAGCGCCGAAGTAGTCCATCGAGAATTAATTAATGAAGGAGTCAGAATATCTCTCTCATCGGTCAAACGGACTCTGAATTCGGGGCCCGGTTCTTTTTTTCGCGGTTAAAAATTTATAACGCCTTTTCGATTATGGTTTTGAATATGGCCGAAGGAATCGCAAAACCAATGTTTTGCGAGCCCACGACCGTGGCGACGTTGACGCCCACCACTTTGCCGTTCAGATCCACCAAAGGCCCGCCGGAATTGCCCGGATTGATGGCCGCATCGGTCTGGATCACACCTTGAAGCTTAACTGTTCCTGAAGATCCTTGCGCTTCAATATCCCGGTTTAAACCGGAAATAATGCCGACCGAAACGGAGTTGCTGTATTCTCCGAGAGCGTTGCCGACTGCGAAAACTGAGTTCCCCAGGACCAGTTGATTTGAATCGCCCAATTCGGCAGTCGTATAATTCGTGCCGTCGATCTTTAAGATGGCAATGTCATGAGTTTCATCGCGGCGGACAACCTGGGCTATTTTTTGAGAACCATTTGAAAGCAGAACGGTATAGGTGGCGCTGGTATCTTCGACAACGTGTCGGTTAGTCAAAATGTAGCCGTTTTTGCGGATAAGAAAACCAGTTCCGGCGCCGACCTCCTGGGTTTCGGTGCCGACTTGTTTCCAAACAGGAATTTTAATATCAAAATTTTTGAAAAATGGGTCATCGCCAAAGGGGTTTTCATAGCTGACTTCCAGCTTCGGCACGTCTTTGGTGATGACGATGGAAACAACAGCCGGAGCAACCTTGGCGACCGCCGCTGTCAAAAGTTCTTCTTGCGATTTTTCTTTAATGACTTCGCGGCGTTCAATTTCCTGTTCTTCGGTTTTTTTCTCAACAATGCCCAAAGATTCCTCGAGTTGGCTAAGGCGTGTTCCCAAAAAAGCGATTTGTTGATAGAGCTCGTTTTCTTTCAAGGAAGATTCCGACTGCAGGGTGCTGATTTTTTGAACCAGAAAAAGGCCGCCAAGCGACGCAATAATAACCAAGGGAAGATATATTTTTGAAAACCGGCTCATAAAAATATCATATCACAATTAAATTTTATAAAAAAGAAGGCCGGACGCGTAAAAAGAAATGCGCCGGCCAGCCGTTGTCGGCTAGACAACGGTTTTTGGAATAATGATGTAAAGGATGAAGAATATGGCGCCGATCAAAAGAAGAGTCGTTATGGATTCTCGTATATTGTTCATTGCTTATTCTCCATTTAGGGGTTTAAAGGGCCTTTTTTATTTTAACAGAAAGACTATTATTTGGCAACTTTTTATATATAAGCTTTTCGTGGCTTAGCGTGCCTTGCCAGCTGAAGCCGGTTTGATTTCGCAGGCCTTAGTTGGGGCTCGATCTTTTTAGCCGGAATTGGCTCAATTCCACAAGATTGCCTTTTTCTCCTGGATTTGGCTGCTTTTTATCATAAAGCATATTTCTGTCGGAAAACGACCGGTCAACTTCTTTGCAAGTCGCCATAATTTTTGAATGGTCGTTCTTTCGGCGGTTCAAGACGTTTTGCATCATGAGTATCGGATAGATGATTAGACAATTTAAAACGCTCAGAAAGCCGCCAATAATGGAGGCCCATAACACGGGCAGAGACAAAAGAAAAACGCTTTCCCAATAAAAGAGCGGTATACAGGCGGCCAGGACCAACGCGTAAAGAAAGAATTTCAGGATTTTCGCCAATTGGACAATGGGATTGTTTTTTGAAGACGCTTCTGGTTCCGCGGAGAGTTTGAGCACATTCATTCTTTTTGTCTTCATGTCGCGATAACCTCCTTTTGTCCGAAATTGTTAGAGAGCTTCCTTTAAGCTAAGATAACTAGTTTTTAGATTTTCAATCCGCGACCTAAAGATTTATTTCTTTTTCGCGAAAAGAATGACATAATTTTTGCCATAGGCCTTGGCGCAGGCCGGACAGGTCGTGTAGGAAAAATAAATCCGAGAATATTCAAAATTGCGATTTTTGGCGAATTCATCCATTTGTTTCAACCATTTACGCGCATCTTTGTATGGTCCCTCAAAAACTTTGGTTAAAAAAGTGCCGGAAATTTTTTCCATTTGCGCGTCGGGGACTTCTTTGTTCACAGCAATATAGGCGTCTGCGCCCCAGAGGGAATTTTCGTCAACCAGCATTAGCTGTTCGCCGACCGCGCCGGCCTTTTCCATTTTGGTCATATTTTTAATAACCATTTTCCCGAAATTTAACGGAATGTGAAAAAGACTTTTGACTCTGTCTTTAACGAAGAGCTTTTCTTGCCAGGTTATTTCTTTTTCGTCCCAGGGCTGCGGATCGAATTTCTTGCAGCATCCGGTTTCGATGATTTGGTTTTCCATAGTTTTTGTTTATTTTAAAAAATTAAAAGCTTAAAAGTCAAGACTAAAAAGACGATTTTTGGTGCAGGCGGAAAAGCTTAAGAGAATTGAACAAGGGCAGAAAGTCGGTCAAAAAATTATAAGCCGCCGCGCCGCTTGGGCCGATGACGTTTAAAAAAACAAGAAAAAGACCCAGAAGGTTGACGGAAGCCCATAGAAAAATATTCTGGCGCACTATTTTCATCGTATAGCGGCTTAATTTCATCGCGTCCAGAATATTTGACAAATTATCTTTCATTAAAATGATCTCGGCGTTCTCAACGGCCGCGTCCGAGCCGATCGCGCCCATGGCCGCGCCGATATCGGCCCGAGCCAGAGCGGGCGCGTCATTAACGCCGTCGCCGACCATGAGAACCGGGTGTCTGGCTTTAGCCGATAAATCTTTAAGAAATTCGATTTTATCTTTCGGCATTAAATTTGCCCGGAATTCGTCCAGGCCGAGCTGTGCCGCCACCGATCCGGCCACTTTTTCATTGTCGCCGGTTAACATGATTAGTTTTTTTACCCCCAGATTTTTAAGCGAATCCAAGACCCGTTTGGTATTCGGTCTGATTTCGTCAGAAATGGAAGCGAAGCCAATCGGCGCTTTATCCAAAGCAAAAACCGTCACCGTCCGATTCTGGTCTTTTTCGGCCATCAAAATTTGTTTTTCTTCTTCGGAAAAAACGACTCCGTTTTTTTCTAAAAAGATGATTTTGCCGGCCAAGATTTCCCATCCGTTCACTTTCGCCAGGATGCCATAGCCCGGTTTTTCGTCCATCTCCTGCGTTGTCAGCGAATCTTTTTTGCCGTCAAGGTATCGGCAGATCGCTTTGGCGCTGGGATGGTTGGATTTGTATTCCACCGCGCCGGCGATCGCCTCGAATTTTTCCGCCGGGAAAGACCGCAGAGGCAAAAAACTCTGGACCTGCATCCGGCCTTGCGTGAGCGTGCCGGTTTTATCAAAGACCGCTATTTTTACTTTATATAATTGTTCAAGATACTGGCCGCCTTTGATGATGATTCCCCATTTGGCGGCCGTGCCGATGGCGGCGGTAAAGGCCAAGGGAATAGCCACGGCAATGTCATCGGCGCAGGTGACCAATAAGATAGAAAGAAGTAAAGAGAGATTTTGGTTAAAAAACAAATAAATTAAAACAATGCCCAGCAGAGTGGCCAGGATGTACCATTTCGTAAGTTTTTCGGTAATAGAAATAACGGGCGTCTTTTCTTCCTGGGATTTCTCAACCAGTTCAAGGATCTTTGAAAAAGTTGTTTCTTTGCCGACTTTTTCGGCTTTGATGACGAGCGAGCCGGAGAGATTCAGCGTCGAGCTTAAAACTTGATCGCCTTTTTGTTTGGAAACGGGCATTGACTCGCCGGTTAAAGAAGATTGATCAATGCTGGCCTGGCCGGATTCGACGAATCCATCCACCGCGATTCGATCGCCGGCCTCAACTAAAACAAGATCCCCTATTTTAATTTCATCGGCCCTTGCTTCGACTGGCTTTCCGTTTACTAAAATATGCACTTTGGCGGGTCGGAGTTTGAGCAAGCTCTTGATTGAGCTTTTAGCCTGCGTTTCGGTATATTTGGCGAAAAGGCGGGCCGACGCCAGCATCAGGCCAATAAACACGGCCGAGCGCCATTCCCGGGCTAAAAGGGCAAAAATAAGGGCGATGGCGGCCAGAAGGTCGATAGAAAGGCGGCCATGGAAAAGCCCTTTTATTGCGCTCCAAACGACTGGCAGAAAACCGATGACGGAAATGGCCACAAGGAACGTGTGATCGATTGCCCTGAAATCAAAACTGAAAAAATCACCGGCTAAGACCAGTAACGCGGCAAATATGAAAGTGAAGTCAAACCAAAACCAGATCGGCTCGCCGGAAAGCCAGAAGGTTGAATGGCGATGTTTCTTTTTATGCATATTGTATTCTGCGTTTTTCACGCAAACGTAAAAACGCCCGCAGATTCTCCAAGAGATATTTTAAAATCAAGCGCTCCGTTTCTTTTGCCGGATCACGTCTCTTAGAATTTCTTCGACTTTTTTAATGCGCGCTTGGTCTAAAATTGAAATTGGAATGATTTCTTTTTTTATTTCTTTAAACGCGGAAATTTTTTCCCGGATCGTTTCTTTTTCGACTAGGTCGGATTTGCTCAAAAAAACATATTCCGTTTTTTTCAATAGCCCCGGGTTATATAAGCCAATTTCTTCTCGGATAGTTTTATAATCCCGAGCTGGGTCATCCGATTCGGCAGAGATGAAATGAAAGATCGTTTTTGTCCGTTCAATGTGGCGCAAAAATTTGAGGCCGAGGCCCTTGCCTTTCGAAGCGCCCTCGATTAAACCCGGAATATCGGCCAGAATCAGCTCATAATAAACGCCGAGGTTGGGTTCGAGCGTCGTAAATTTATAGTTGGCGACTTTGCTTTTAGCGTTGGTCAGCGCGTTAAGCAAGCTGGATTTGCCGACATTGGGCAGGCCGACGAAACCGACATCCGCGATCATTTTTAATTCTAGCCGGAAATCTCGCTCTTCGCCAGGCAGGCCCGACTGAAATTGCTGAGGGCTGGTGTTTTTGGGCGAGCGAAATTTGAAATTTCCCTTGCCGCCCCGGCCGCCTTTGGCGATTATCTCTTTTTGGCCGATGGAGATGATTTCAAAAAACTGGCCGGTTTTAAGATCGCGGCCGACTGTGCCCACCGGGACTTTGAGAATCAGGTCTTTGCCGTCGGCGCCGTCATTGAATTGGGTTTTTCCATTTCCCCCATCCTGCGCTTCCAAATTTTTCTTGAATCTGAATTGCGAAAGCGCGTTAAGGTCTGATACGCCTTGCAGATAAACATCGCCGCCTCGGCCGCCGCTGGCGCCAGTCGGACCAAGCGCCATTTTGACATTATTAAAAGCGACGGCTCCCTTGCCGCCGTTTCCGGCCTTGATTTTAATTATGACGTCATCAATAAGCATGTTTTTCTATAGCTTATCACGCGCGAAAATAAAAAGCCATTTAGCGTCTATACCTAGTTTAAAAAAATAGCCGCACGATTCGCTTGGGCGAATGTGCGGCCTGGATCAAACGGAGGCTGGTGTTTGCGGAAAGAGTTCCTGACTGAAGGGAATCACTTTTCCGCGCCTGGAAGATTTTCGCGGTTTTCCGTTAGGAAATTTCCCTTGTTTAAATTTCCTTTTTTGTTTTTCCGCTTTCTTCTTTTGTTTTAGAGTGAGCGGCGGCGTCCAAGAAATTTCAGCTGGTAACAAGACCCCTGAAAGTCCTTGCTGTATTTCGGTAAAAAAATCTTGAAGCACCGAAGGAATGATTTTGAAAGCAATCGGGACAGTTTGCTTGGGCATTGCTCCCTCGTCGATTAGCCATTTCTTGGTTTTTTTCTTTCCCTTCAGCCGGCATAATATCGGTTTACGGTTTTCGATCCGGACGACATAATGACGCAGCGTTGGTTTTCCAAACATGAAAGCGCTTATCATATGAGAAGTCCTCCATGAAATTTTGTGAGTACTTAATAAAGTATATCATAGTTACAATCATATGTCAATAGATAACAAAACCCCCTTTTCATGGTTGATGAATAGGGAGATGCTGTTTGAGTTCGAATGATTGAATAATTTTATTTTTAATTTTAAGTTTGCAGGAATGCGGGAATTATGTCGGCGATAAATTACAGCCGAAAATAGAACTGGACAAAATTATAGGCGTAGATCGAAAGATACGAAAGGCCGATGTTAAAAACAAGGTTGCCCAGACCCAGAGGGATCATCAGGCGCCAGAAAGGATAGCGCGCCAAACCCATGGAAATAACGATGAAATCGTTTGAAAAAGGCATGAAGGAGCCATAAATGAAAAAGAAAAAAGGCAGGAGTTTGGGATATTTCAGGCCAAAATTGTAAATTTTTTCAAAAAAGCCGTGCCAGCGCGGAGGGGCGATGATTCTTCCCTGATAACCAATATAATAAGAAGTTGAATCGCCTAGCATAACGCCAAAAGAAGTGGCCAGGCCCAGCAACAAAGGATTTAATCCGCCCGTGGCCATGGTTATTAAAATCAGATGATAAGGAATGCCGGAAAATGTGGTCATGCCTCCCAGCGTGGCCAGAATAAAGATCAAGGCGTAGGCGTTGCTGACGCCGATGAATCCAATAAATTTCTCTGGGCTGGAGTAAATAAAAAAGAAAAGAGAAAGACCAATAAAAAGAAAGATAGGCAAGACAATCAGGTATTTTAGATATTTTTTTTCCATACGGAATTTTCAAGAGCCTATTTTGAAAAGAGCTCTAGAAACGGTTTGATTTTTTGGGCAAAAAATGCCGACAAATTTCCGCTAAAAACTCGAATAACGCCAGCCTGCATTGTTTCGTCGCTGCCTAGATTGCCGGCAACAAAGACGTATTTTCCTATCTCAAGATTTTGGGCGTCGCCTTTTGCCCTCCCGATTTTGATTTCCGTTGAATTTCCCAATTTGATCGCCCTATTTTGGTTTTCTTTTCGCAATATCAAAGTGTCGCCTTCTATTTTAACAATCCGACCGGCGGTGCATCCCTCAAACCGGCCTAAATAGCCGCTTTTTTGCCAAAAAACGAGCATGGCGACGTTTATCAGTAAAATACAAATAAGGAGTCCGGCGATTCCGAAAAAAATGATTTTTAATTTTTTGAGACGCTGCTCTTCCATATTTAGATTATTTTATTGTCTTTTACGGAAATTGCAAGAAAAAACGAGACGATTTTATTCGTTTATTATTCGATTATGGCGCCGGTCAAATAAGAATCTCGGTCGGTGTTGTTTATTTCGTAAACGGCGTCCCAGTCAAAATCCATCCGGACAAAGGCTTCAGACGTTGTTACCCAGCGTTTTTGTCCGGTGTCGCCGGCAGGATATAGTTTATAAACTTTTGAATCGCCCGCCGCGCGAACCAATTCGGAGGTGGTGAATAAATTGACGGTCGCATTATCGTATTCTTTTATATTCCCCCAGCTTAAATGCTGGTAGCTGTTAAAAACCGAAGGGCTGAGGATTAATCTTTTAAAACGCTTGCCGTTTTTATATTTAACGATATAAACATCAATGTCTCCGGTTGCTCTGATTAAAGATCCTTCAGCAATACCATTGATTTCGCCGGAAGAGATTGTAATTTCAACTGAATCAGTCGCGGTTCCGCCAGCTCCGGTGCAGACAATCGTGTATTTTTTTGATTGGGTTAGGTTAACCAGGGATTCGGCGCCGGAAACGGCTTTTCCCCCGCTCCAGTCGCCGGAAGCAGCGCAGGAGGTTGCTCCGGTTGAATCCCAGGATATTGACGCCGAACTGCCGGAAGACAAAATTACGGGTCCGTCAGAACCGCTGGCCTTAATATTAACAGTCGGCAAAGCGGTAGCTTCGGAAGTTTTGACAACAACGCTGTCCGAAGCCGAGCCGCCCGCGCCCGTGCAGGTTATGGTGTAGGTTTTGGTCGTGGTTAAATCTCCAGTGCTTTCGCCGGATGAAGAAGAGGCCGACTTTACTCCATCCCATGCGTCCGAAGCAACGCAAGAATCGGTGTTTGTTGAGGTCCAAGTCAGATTTGCGGCCGTATTGTACGTTATTGTTGGATTATCCGATAAATTTGCTTTGATATTGGCGCTGGGCAAAGGAATGTCGGTTTTCCAAACATTGTTTAACCAGTTTGAGGCCCCTATTTTCCCGCCTAAAATCCACATATTATTGCTGAAATCATGCAGGGCAAAAATCATACATGGTTGCCAAGAACTGGATGAAGTCTCTTCGATAAAGGTTCGCCCGTCGGAAGAATACCAGATGTCATTAACGTAAGAACCGGTATAGCCGCCGACAATCCAGATTTTGTTATTAAAGACTAAATTTCCGGCTCGCTCGCGGCCGCTCCAGCCCGCAGCCGAACTTTCTTCGGTCCAATTGATGCCGTCATTCGACGACCAGATGTCGTTTTTGTAGAGCGAACTGGTATTTGAATAGCCGCCCATAATCCAAAT
>JAQUNU010000012.1 GCA_028717445.1 Candidatus Portnoyibacteriota bacterium
TCCCTTCACGACGCTCTTCCGATCTCACGCGATTTTCCGCTTGCCCGTTTTTATCTTCGCTTAAAATGACATCAACCGGAATATGCAGTTTAGGATTGGTTATCTCCATTTTTTTTACTTCCGGAAAAATATTTTCCTCAATCAGCGATTTGCCGATGGCCAGGCCCTTCGCGCCCAAAACCGTATTGGCGAGAGCTCCGCCAAGCATCAAATTATCCGCCTTATCCAAAAATTCTTTGATCAATTTTATCTTGGTCGAAATTTTGGCACCGCCGATAATGACGGCCAGAGGGCGCTCAGGATTTTGCCTAATGCGAGAAAGCGCTTCAACTTCTTTGTGCAATAAAAAGCCGCCAAAAGACGGCAGATGCTTCACAATCGCCTCCATTGAGGCGTCTTCGCGATGCGAATTCCCAAAAGCGTCGTTTATGTAAATCTCGCCCAGCAATGACAGTTTTTTTGCAAAATCGTCGTTATTATCGTCTTCGTCTTTATGAAATCTCAAGTTTTCCAAAAGCAAAATTTCGCCCTTTTTTAGGCTCGCGGCCAAATTTTCCGCTTCTGGCCCGATGCAATCTGGCGCAAGAATAACTTCTTTATTCAACAAAGCCGACAATCTTTCGGCTATCGGCCGCAGACTGAATTTTTTTCTTTGATCTTTGTCAGTCAAATCACGAATTGATTCATGCTCCAATGGCCTTCCCAAATGAGCCATTAAAATGATTCTCGCCTGATTTTTTAAAAGATGTTCGATGGTCGGCAAGCTCGCCCGAATTTTAAAATCATCCTGAATCTTTCCATTTTCATCCATGGTCACATTAAAATCGTCTCTGACCAAGATTTTTTTGCCGGCAATTTCTCCGATTTGAGAAAGAGTCCTCATATTTGCAGATCATTAACTTTTTCCAACAATTTTCGGAACTCATCGGCATCCAGACTCGCGCCGCCGACCAGCAATCCGCCTATTTGATTGTTTTGCAAATAACTCCCGACATTCGAAGCATCCACGCTGCCGCCATAAGCGATCTTGATTTTTTCCGCCAGATAACGGCCATAGAGGTTGGTTAAAATTTTTCTGATGAAAAGGGCGGCGCTCAAGGCCTCATCCGGCTTGCAGGGATTTCCCGTTCCAAGGCCGGAACTGATGGCCCAAATCGGCTCGTAGGCAATGGCGATATCCCTTAATTGGTTCTTGCTTATATTCTTTAACCCGGCTTCAAGCTGACCGGCGATCACCGGCCCCAATTCTTCTCCCTGTTTTTCCCCGACGCAGAGAATCGGCTTCAAATCGCTTTTTAAAGCCGCTTGCAATTTGGCATTTATAATTTCGTTTGTTTCGCCGGCATTCAGCCGACGCTCCGAATGGCCGATGATAACATAATCGCATTCGAGATCCTTAAGCATCTTTCCGGAAATCTCGCCCGTGTAAGCGCCCTGCAATTCCCAAAAAAGATCCTGTCCGCCCGTCAAAATATTTTTTTTGGGCTTTAAAAAAGGCAAAAAACAAAAAGGCGGGCAAACCGCCACTTCGATATTGTTTAATCTTTTGGCCGCGGAAGATACCGCTTCAAAAAGCGCTTTGGCTTCGCTTGCCTTTTGCGGATTCATTTTCCAATTTGCGATGATAAAAGCCATTTTATTGATTTAAAAATAAAAATTTGATTAAATATTATTTTTTTTAAAATGACGCCAGATCCACCAAAAAGCTCCGATTAAAACAAGGCCTAAAATCAAATAATCAAATCTTCTGAAATAATGTTCGATTTTCGGCCAGTTTTGGCCAAGCTTAAAACCGATGTAAGCCAGTCCCGCGTTCCAAGGCAGAGCGCCCAAAACCGTAAAAATCATAAAGCCGGGAAGCTTCATCCGGCAAATTCCGGCCGGAAGCGAGATAAACGTCCTGACGACCGGCAGAATCCGGCTAAAAAAAACCGCGGCTGAACCGTATTTCAAAAACCAGGAATCAGCCAATTCAAGATCGCTGTTTTTTAAAAGAATGTATTTGCCCCATCGTTTTATAAATTTCCGGCCGCCGAAATATCCGACAGCGTAAGCGGCCAGGGAACCAGCCAGGTTAGCCGCGGTTCCGACCAAAACAATCATCCAGAGAGAAAACCGGCCGGTTGAAGCCAAGAATCCGGAAAAGGGCAGAACCACTTCCGACGGAACGGGAATACAGGCGCTTTCAATAGCGGACAAAATAAAAATTCCGGGATATCCTAAATTTGAAATGAAATTAATTATCAGAGAACCCGTCCAAGATAAAATATCGGCAACCATTAATTTAGATTCGTTTTGATTTTTTTAATTATTCGATATTCCTAAGATATTCAGCCGCCTTTTCCGGCTCTATCGTAGATATCTGAACGCCCGTGCAAAGCTCAAAACCGGCCCAGACCGAGGTCTTCGGAAGTATTTCAAAATGCCAATGATAATGATCGTAATTGCGGCCGTCGCAGGGAGCGGTATGAATAAAAAAATTAAAAGCCGGATCAACCAAGCCCTTGCAGATTTTATTCAAAGAAACCTGGAGCACTTCGGCTAATTTTATTTTTTCTTCTTCTTTAATCCTTTCAAAATACGCTTTATGTTCTTTGGGATAAATCCGAACCTCAAAGGCTACTTTCGACGCGAAAGGCACCAAAGAGACGAATTTGTCGTTCTCAAAGACAACCCGGCTTTTTTCTTTCATGTCCCATTCCAGCATCGTGCAATGAACGCATTTTTTATGAATTTCAAAAAATTCATGCGAGCCGTCAATGCTACGCCGCAAATCAGGATCAGTGATAGGCAGGGCAATAATCTGAGAATGGGGATGAAAAATGGAGGCACCCGCCTCCCGGCCGTAATTATGAAAGATCGAAACATAATTGATGAATTTTTCGTTCATCAATTCAAGATATCTTTCCTGGTAAACATCAATGACCTGCTTGACCTTTTCAATCTTAAAATGAGCCAAATGCTGATAGTGATCGCGCGTGATCACGACTTCATGAAAACCGACCCCGTCTATTGTTCGGTAGGGGCCCACCAGCCTTTCGTTCAAATCAGCGCCAGAAAAAGCTGGATACTTGTTTGGAATAACCACCACTTCCCAATTATTATCTCCGCTATCCGGATAAACCAAAACCGGCTTGCCCTGATTTTCAAGGTGGCAAAAAGGACAATTTTTTTCTGATGTTTCTTCTTTAATACGCTGTTCGCTCTTGAAAGTTTCAGGCCGCCTCGATCTGCCTGTCGCGATAACAACCCAATCCTTGCTGACAAGATCGAACCGAAGCTCGGAAACTGATTTCTTTTCTTCGGGCATATTAAAAAATTCTTTTTAAATTATATTTTCCCATCATCAAATTTTTCTTTATCTGCAAAAGTTCAATAAAAGTTTTCAGATAGCCGCTTAATTTCACTCTGCTGTTTGGATTATTAATCCATTTGACCGGAAATAAGGCGATTTTAAAGCCGAGACGTTTGGTTATCGCCAAAGCCTCAATGTCAAACCCCCAGCGGTCAATCAGGCACCGAGAAAAGACTTCGCGAGCGGCCCTGGCCGAAAAAACTTTGAAGCCGCATTGGGTGTCCCAAATTCCCCAAACCGCTAAAATCTGGATCAAAATATTGCCAATGTCGCCAAGAAGTCTTTTTAAAAAAGATTGCGAGACAATTTGCTGGGCCTGCTTGTTGTCTCTTGAATCTCTCGTGCCGATGGCAACGTCATTTCCGCTTTTTAATAAAGGCCAAGCCAATTCCATATGATCAATGGTTGTCGCGTTGTCCGCGTCCATAAAGACCCGCCAATCGCCTTTTGCCTCAAGCATGGCCTGACGAACCACCCAGCCCTTGCCATGATTTTCTTTATTATCAATAAGTTCCAAATTTTTGATCATTCTCTTGAAATTACTAACGACTTCAGCGGTTTTATCTTTTGAACCGTCGGAAACCACCAAAATTTCATAATCATAATCCTGCTTGGTCAGATATTGATCAATCGAAAGAAGCGTTTTTCCGATAGTTTTTTCTTCATTATAGGCAGGGATAATAACAGACAATCTAGGCATATAAAATCGAAAAATCACCAAATGCACCGATTCTCACGTTCGTGAGCATTTGAGAACAAATTCGTGATTAATTCATGACTGATTATCTTTATAGTATCATATCCGCGGCAATTTTCCAGTCAAAAATCCACAAAAAGAAAGAAAAAAGACCCGAATCGAATTTGATTCGGGCCAAATATCAATTTGCCACGCGTTTGTATATGAACATTGGCATATGCATCAAGATCCATTCCCTTCTTTCCCAGGCCGCGCGGCTGCGAGTCCTGGATTGCAATGAATCATGGCAAAACCATTCTTCCTCCGGAACGCGTTTAAATGAACCAAAAGTCATCAGATGCCAGATCACCGGCATTGATTTGCCCCTGATCTCGCAAAGAGCATGGCAAAAATCGCGATAACATCGTGACTGATGCGGGGCAGCGGCCAGGATAAAAACGTAATCCAGCTCCCTAGCAAGAGCCCATTCTGCCGCCCCTCGGGCAATCCGCAAGGTCGGAGGCGGTTCACCCGGCAGCTCTGCCGTATAAGTCACATCGAAAAGGGATTTATCAATCACAATATCTGCCTGGGTATAGACCGGCCAGTGGTTTGCAGCCGCTATTTTTGCGGCATTTTCGGAAAGTATCTGGTTTGAACGAATACCCGAAGGCGCCCCGAACGCAAAAACGATCAAACCGTTATTTCCTGCATCCATTTTTCCCCCTCCTCTAAAGAGAATTAGTAAAAACAATCAGAATAAAAAAGAATAGCATATTTCAGCTATTCTGTCAATGGCTACTTGTTTAAGCGGTTTTCTCTTACGCCTTCGTCAAAACTTCGCCGCCATTTTTCGTGACCGCGATCGTATGCTCAAAATGCGCCGTTAAAGATTCGTCTTTAGTTTCATAGCCAAAACCGTCAGCGGACTGTTTCAGGGCATAATGCCCGGCCGCGATCATCGGCTCAATTGCCAAAACCATTCCTTCTTTTAAAATTGGCCCTTGACCCGGCTGGCCGAAATTAGGAATTTCCGGCTCTTCATGGAGTTCTTTTCCCACGCCATGGCCGACAAGATTGCGGATGACTGAAAAACCTTCGCTCTCGACATATTTCTGAATAGCCGCGCTGATATCGCTTAAATGAATCCCGGGTTTTATTTTTTCGATCGCCAGATCCAGGGCTTTTTTGGCGACGAATATCAATTTCGCCGCCTCGGCGCTTGCTTCGCCGACAGCCACGGTTATGGCCGCGTCCGTGAAAAATGGCTCCCCGGTCGGATTGCATGAATGGCCCAAAGGACAGGAAGAACATTGGCCCACGGGGTATAAAACCCCCAAGTCCAAACCGACCACATCCCCTTTTTTAAGCTTCTGATCCGAAGGCGCGCCATGGACGATTTGCTCGTTGACCGAAGTGCAAATTGTTCCAGGAAATCCTTCATAACCCTCAAAGGCCGGCTTGGCGCCGCAAGCAAAAACAAGGTCTCGCGCGACCTTGTCTAATTCCGCTGTCGAAACGCCTGGCTTGGCGCGCTCTCCGATAATTTTCAGAATTCTTCCCAAAAGCGCCCCGCCCTCGCGCATAATTTCTATCTGGTTTGTTTTTTTTATTTGAATCATTGATTTTCTAAAACTTTGACAATATTTTCATGCACTTCCTCGATTGACCGATTGCCATCAACATTAATCAATAAACCGCTTTTTTCAAAATGGTCTATCACTGGCTGAACTTCCAGATCGAAAACCTCCAGACGATGCCGGATAATCTCCGGATCATCATCGGGCCTTTTTATCAATTTGCCGCCGCATTGATCGCAGGTTTCCAATTTTTTGAAATGGCCATAAAAAGGGATAACCCGGCCGCATTTTTCGCAGGTCCGCCGCTGAGCCAGGCGCGCGTAAGATTCTTCAGCCGAAATATCAATCACGATCACCTTGGCAAATTCCAGCCAGTCATACCAAGCCAAGGCGTCTTCCATTAATCTGGCCTCAAGAATCTTCCGGGGGTTGCCGTCAAAAACCGCACCCTTAAAATCCGGCCTGTTTTTAATTGCGTCGACTTTATCAACCCAAATCTTAAAAACCAAAAAACTGGGAACAAGGTCTCCCCTTTCCATAACCTCCTTCAGCTTTAGCGTACTGAAATTATGATCAACTTTTAGCTTTTCCCGAAGAAGCTGGCCGGAACCGATGTAGTCTATTCCAAATTTTTCCTGCAGCATTTTTGCCTGAGTTCCTTTGCCGCAGCCGGGCCGACCGAGAATAATAACTATTAATGGTTTCATGCCTCAGCGATTTAAAATTTTATAGGTTAGGCTCTTTATTAAAATCCCTCATATTCTCTCATCGTCAACTGGGAGTCTATCTGGCGAATAGTTTCCAGAACCACGGCGACCACGATCAGGATCGAAGTTCCGCCAATGGTAAAAGTGGTGATGCCTGTGATGTTCTGGACAATGTTCGGAAGAACGGCGATGAGGCCCAAAAAAACCGCCCCGATCAGCAAAACGCGATTCAAAATGAAATTCAAAAATTCCGCCGTGGGCCGGCCAGGCCGGATGCCCGGAACGAATCCGCCCATCTTTTGGAGGTTTTCAGCTATGTTTTTGGGATCAAAAGTGACGGCAGTGTAAAAATAAGTAAAAAGCAAGACTAAAACGAAATAAATGACAGTATAAATGACTTGACCTTGAGAAAAAACATCCCGCAAGAAAACCGCGACTTTAGCCACCCATTGATTCTGCACGTTCACGAAAAAGCTTCCGATGACGCCCGGCACGAGCATTATTGAAAGCGCAAAAATGATCGGGATGACTCCCGCCGGATTGACGTTCATCGGAAGATAAGTTGAGACGCCGCCGTAGACCCGATTGCCGCGAATCTTTTTGGCGTAAGAGACGGGAATATTGCGCCTACTTTCAGTAATCAAGACGACACCGACAATCACGATGATTGAAATCGCCAAAAAACCAATATAAGAAGGAATGCGCGAAGGATCCCAGGTCAGGAGGGTCTGCCGAAGGGCCGAAGGAAAACCGGCCACTATTCCGGCAAAGATCATCAAAGAAACTCCGTTGCCGATGCCTTTTTCGGAAATTAGCTCGCCCAACCACATCAAAAAGATCGTTCCAGCCGCGATGACGCTAATCGTCACAACCAGTTGAATTTGATTTTGAAAAAAAATAATACCCTGGTTCTTCAAAATAGAAATCATGGCATACGACTGCATGACCGCCAAAGGCACGGTCAGAAGCCGGGCATACTGATTGAATTTCTGGCGGCCCGCTTCCCCTTCTTCCTTATACATCTGCTCAAGCGAAGGGAAAATCATCGTCAAAAGCTGCATAATGATAAGCGCCGTGATATACGGGCCCAAACCAAGCATGGCTACCGAAAAATTGCTCATGGCGCCTCCCGTAAATATATTCAAAAGACCAAAAAGCTGGTTGCCTTCAAAAAAAGCCCGAAGCCGCGAAATATCGATGCCGGGAACCGGAATATTGGCCACTATCCTGAAAACGAAAAAAACGCCAAGGACAAACAGAACCTTGTTGCGCAATTCCGGAATTCTGAAAATCTGCGTCAATTTATTCCACATAAAAATTGAAATTACTGAATAAGGCCTCCCGATTTTTCTATTTTTTGCCTAGCTCCCGCTGACGTCTTCAGATCTTTAAAGGTCAGTTTTTTTGAAATTTCTCCATCACCTAAAATTTTAACGTTTCCTTTATTAATTTTACCAATAATTCCTTTGCTAAGCAAAGATTTGGCAGAAACGATTTCTCCTTCTTTGAACGCTTTGTTTATCAAATTTAAATTCACCGTTGCCGTCATGTCCGAAACGGGTTTAAAACGATAACCGCGTTTTTTAGGCATTTGTTTGATATAATCCCGCCAAGCCGGCCTGATTTTGGCGCCAGCCCTGGATTTCTGGCCTTTCAGCCCGCGACCCGAATAAGTGCCCCGCCTGCCGCCCCGGCCAACGCGTTTTCTTTTCTTATTATTCTTGTTTTTTATCAATTGGTGAAGCTGCATATTATTTCAATTTCTTTAAAGCTTCTATTGTCGCGATGGCGTTGTTTAATTTATTCGTGGATCGGCTGACGACTTTGCTGACGATATCGCTTATTCCGGCCAAATCACAAATAACACGGACTACGCCTCCGGCCACGATACCACGGCCTTTCTGGGCTGGTTTCAGAAAAACCCTGGCCGCTCCGAATTTGCTGTAAACTTCATGAGGAATAGTCGTTTCTTTTATCTTCACTTCGGTGATATCTTTTTTGGCCTGGACCACCGCTTTATTGATGGCTCGGGAAACATCATTGGCCTTGGCGATGCCAATAGCAACCCTTCTCTTTCTGTCTCCGATGGCGACCGTAGCCCGAAAGCTAAAGCGTCTGCCGCCCGCCATGACTCTGGCCACCCTGGCAACATCAATTACCCGTTGGTCGAATTCGGATTTTTCTTTTTCCCTGCCTCTTGATCTTCTAAATGGTTTTGCCATAATTTTTTATTAAAACTGGAGCCCGCCTTCTCTGGCTCCTTCCGCGAATTGTTTTAGGCGACCGTGATATTTATATCCGCCCCGGTCAAAAGCGACTTTTTCTATCTTGGCGGCCAAAGCTTTTTTGGCCAAAAGCTTTCCTGTTTCCTTGGCCAGATCAGATTTTTTTATATTCTTGCCTTTTATTTCAAAATCAGAAACCGAAACCAAAGTAGCCTTCTTCTCATTATTTATCAATTGGCCATAAATATGCTTATTGCTGCGGAAAACCGAAAGCCGCGGGCGCTGTTCAAAACCCTTAATCGCCTTGCGAACTCTTCTCTCCCGGCGCTCCATTTTTTTAATTTTTGCGGTTGATTTATTCATAATCGCTATTTCTACATCTCGGTCGCGGCGGCTTTCTTGCCGGCTTTAATCTTGATGACTTCACCCTGATATCTGATGCCTTTTCCTTTATAGGGTTCCGGTTTTTTCAAACTCCGAATATTGGCCGCAACCTGTCCGACTAATCCCTTGTCAATGCCTGAAACCGTAATCGTGTTCTTTTCCGTTTTAAATTCAATGCCCTGGGGCGGTTCAACTTCGACCGGATGAGAAAAACCCAAACTCATTACCAATTTTTTGCCCTGCAGGGAAACACGGTAGCCGATTCCTTCCACTTCCAAAACTTTTTTATAACCCTCATTCACTCCCCGAATCATATTAGCGGCCAAAGAACGGATCAATCCCCAAAGAGCCATTTTTTTCTTATCGGCCAAATCTTCTTTATTTTTAAGGGTGACGAAAACTTTATTGTCCTTCAATTCGACAACGAAAAACTTTTTGAATTCCGTTTTTAGCTCTCCTTTTGGCCCTTTAGCCACGATAAAATCCCCCTCGATCGAAACCGAAACTTTTTCCGGGATATCAATTGGCAATTTTCCTATTCTAGACATGATTATTACCTAAGAAATTACTTAATTTTTACGAATAATTATATTCAGCGGGGTTTACCAAAGCTCGCAAATTAGCTCCCCTCCCAAACCCGCTCTCCTGGCTTCTTTTCCGGTCATAAGCCCCTCGGGAGTGGAAATAACAGAAATTCCATAACCCTGTTTTACCGGCAGAATTTCGTTTTTCTTAATATAAACTCTCCGGCTTGGTTTGCTCTTTTTAACAATTTCCTGGATGGCCGGAATCCCTTCATCATATTTTAAATTGATCTGGAGGCGCTTTATGCCTTTCTTGCTCTTTTCTTCGACGCCGCTCAAATATTTTTCTTTTTCCAGAATTTTAGCCAAGGCAAATTTCAGCTTAGAAAAAGGCATTTCTATGCTTGCTCTGCCCGTCTTCTGGGCGTTTTTTATTCTAATCAACATGTCTGAAATTTGATCCATATTTATCTATTTTCACGAAACCTGTTCACGAATTTCACTAATTTATTGTTCGTGGGATTCGTGCCCATATTTGTGTTATTGGCGATTACCAAGACGATTTTTTGATTCCCGGGATCATTCCCTGATTAGCCAATTCTCTGAAGCATATCCGACAAAGATCAAAATCCCTGATATAGCCGCGTTTTCGACCGCACCTAAAACAGCGTCTGACAATTCGGCTTGAAAATTTCGGTTTTCTCTTTGATTTTGCTATCTGCGCTTTTGTCGCCATTTTAATTATCTCGCTAATTTTCACGAATCTGACCACGAATTTCACTAATGCCTGGTTTTTTATTCGTGAAATTTGTGGTCAAATCCGTGTTATTCGCGACTTACTTCTTTATTGGAAATCCCATTAATTTTAGCAATTCTAAACCTTTTTCCTTCTCTCCAGCAGTCGTTTTAACAGTCACTTCTAATCCAAAGATAACTTTGACCCCCTCGTGAGAAATTTCCGGAAAGATTATCTGTTCTTTGAGTCCAATATTTAAATTTCCGTTCTGATCAATTGATTTTTGATCAATGCCCCTGAAATCGCGGCTTCGAGGCAAAGCTATATTAATAAAACGGTCTAGGAAATCAAACATTCTCTGTCCGCGTAGCGTTGTTTTCAACCCCACTTTCATCCCTTGCCTAACCTTAAAACCAGCGATAGCTCTCTTGGCCTGCGTAAAGGCCGGCTTCTGGCCGGTAATTGCGGCCAAATCAGAAATAATCGAATCAAGCGATCCCTGATCGGCCGCGTATTTGCCTATGCCTAAATTGACGATGACTTTTTCGATCTTCGGAACGGCCAGATCATTTTGCAATTCGAATTTCTTCTTTAAGCCTGGCAAAACTTCCTTATTATATTTTTGTTGCAATGAATTCATATTTCTCTTTAATTTTCGCGAATCTAAATTTCTTGCTGGCATTTTTTGCAAATCCTGAATTTCCCAGTTTCAGTAAGTTTGTATCCGATTCTTGAAGCCGCTCCGCATTTGGGACAAACTATCTTGGCGTTAGAAACGGAAATCGGCCGCGGAATGCTGATGATCTGCCCCTTTTCGCCGGTTTTCCGGGGTTTATTATGTTTTTTTGCCAGATTAATCCCCTCGACCACTATTTTTGAATCCAGCGAAACAACCTCAAGCACTTTTCCTTGCTTGCCCTTGTCTTTGCCGGCCAATATTTTAACTGTATCGTCTTTTTTTATTTTCATACATTTAGATAACCTCCGGCGCCAAGGAAGCGATTCGATCAAATCCTCTTTCTTTGACTTCTCTGGCTACCGGTCCAAAAATACGCGCCCCTTTTGGCTCTCCGCCATCCAAAATCACAACGGCGTTATCCGAAAATCTGATATAGGAGCCGTCCGCTCTCCGGTAATTATTCCTTTGACGCACAATGACTGCCTTGATCACATCCCCTTTTTTGACCATTTTTCTGGGCTCGGCCGATTTAACCGAACCAACGATAATATCTCCCAATTGCGCGTATCTGCGCCTGGTTCCCCCGAGCACCTTAAAACACTGGACGATCTTGGCGCCAGTATTATCGGCAACTTTTAACATTGTTCGGGGCTGAATCATATTTTTAGATTTTTCCCATCACCCGCCAGCACTTCTCTTTGCCAAAGGGCCTGGTCTGGGCGATCATGATCTTGTCGCCAACGTGATATTCTCCCTTTTCATCATGGGCTTTATAGCGATTGGTGACTTTATATTGCTTTCCATATTTAGGGTTTCTCTTCAAAAGCGTGACGGCCACGACAACCGTTTTTTGCATCTTATCAGAAACAACAAGCCCGCTCAATGTTTTGATTTTTTTTCCTTTTTCCATAAATATGCGTTTATTATTTTTTTAACAGCGTCAGTATTCTGGCTATCGTTTTTCGCGTTTCAGGAATGATCTTGACGTTTTTTATTTTTTTCTCGGCCAAATCGAACCTTGCCTGGCGGAGCTTTTCTCTTTGCTCCGCAAGCATTGTTTTTAATTCCGGCTCATTTTTGATTTTCAATTCTTTAATATCCATGTATGCGACCTACGAAATTACTAATTTTTACGGATAAATTTATATCTGCCTGATTGGCCATGATTCGTAATCTAGCCGGATCATTTGCTGACAAATCTTGTTTTTATGGATAATTTATTTGAAGCCAATCTTAATGCTTCCTGCGCGGTATTCAAAGAAATTCCATCCATCTCAAACAAAACTCTCCCGGGTTTGACCGCGGCGACATAATGATCAACGCTTCCCTTGCCCCCGCCCATCGGCACTTCCGTTCCTTTTTTAGTTACGGGCTTGTCGGGAAAAATCCTAATCCAAATCTTTCCGCCTCTCTGCACATATCTGGTCATGGCCCGCCTAGCCGCCTCTATCTGTCGACCATTAATCCAACCCCGGCCAATCGTTTTCAAACCGAAACTGCCGAACGCCAAAGCAGTGCCGCGCGATTCAGCGCCCCGGAACCTGCCCCGGCCCTTCTGCCATTTTCGGTGTTTAACTTTTTTGGGTTGAAATATTGACATAGGTTATGATTCAAATTTTTTGCCTTCTTTCTTTTCTTCGAATTTATCTCCCTTGTAGATCCAAACCTTGATACCGACCGTCCCATACGTCGTGAAGGCGGTCGCTGTGGCAAAATCAACATCAGCCCGAAGGGTTTGCAAAGGAATTTTTCCCTGAGCCAGCCATTCGGTCCGGGCGATCTCCGCTCCGCCCAATCTTCCTTTCATCATTATTTTCACTCCCTGCACTTCTTTTTGCTGCATAATCATTTCGATGCCTTTTTTGATTATCCGACGATGCGGCATCCGGCGTTCTATCTGCTCGGCCATATCTTGAGCCATAACCGAAGCATGCGATTCCGGCGACCGCAATTCTTGGACTTCCAGACGAATTTCGGCCTTGCTCGGTCTGATGCCTTCCTTAGAAGCAATTTTCTTTATCTCTTCCTTTAACTGCTCAATGCCGCTTCCGCCCCGACCGATGATTAAGCCGGGCCTCGCGGTCTTAATGATGATATTCACCGAATTAGCCGTTCTCTCAATCTCAACACTATCAACACCGGCCTTGGCCAGTTTGCGCGATAAAAATTCCCGGAATTTTGTGTCCTGTTTCAAGAATTTCTTAAAATCTTTTTTATTGTACCAGCGCGATTTCCAGTTTTGCGTGTAGCCGACCCGGAATCCCGTTGGATTGACTTTCTGTCCCATGCCAATGTTGTTTAAATTTTTGAACGGAGCTCAAAGCGTAGTGAAAAAATTTGACTACAACATTGAGCATCCCGCCCCAGTTCCAGCTGCGAACTTTTTTTCAAGGATGAAAGGCGAAGCCGCTTCGCTCTCTGCCTTGGAATGATAAAGTTCGTGGTCGGAACTGGAGCGGGATAAAGGTTTTATTTCCGGATTTCCATCGTCCCGACTGGGCTCGGAAATTCGGATAAAGCCCTTTAAACGCTTTTTCTTCTAAACACTTTTTTAATATTTCCCATTGTCTGGCGGCTGAAAAATTTTTTCTTTGCCCTCGATGAGGCGTCGTATGGCCGCGCTGGCTTGGCTTGCGGCTCTCTGGTCTCATTAACCGCCGTAATGCTTTCTTCATGACTAGCCGGAATAATTTCGCTCTTTTCTTTTATTTCCGCCTTGACCGAAGGCCTGTTTTTTTGTTTTTTTAAAATCGTTTTGCCCGGAATCTTCTCATCCAGAATCAAATTAATATGCGCGGTTCTTTTCAAGATGGGGGTCGCGCGACCCATGGCTCGCGGCATCCAACGCTTCAAACTTGTGCCGCTGTCAACCGTTAATTTAGAAATAAAAAGGTTCTTTTCATCCAGATTAAAATTATTTTTGGCGTTGCCTAAAGCCGAATTCAACAATCTAAGAATAGGGTCGGCCGATCTTTTTGAAACAAATCTAAGCCGGGCCTGCGCTTGGCCGGCATCCATCCCCCGAATCATATCCGCGACCAATCTGGCTTTTCTGGCGGAAATTCTCAAATTATTTAAACTGGCTTTGACTTGCATAATAGCATTCACTAATATACGAATTCTCCAAATATACAAATATGCAAATTTTCTGTAGGTTTTATATTTGTATATTAATTTAGATTCGTATATTCGTGATTACTCATTTATTTTTTCTCTGTCTTTGGCTGCGGAGCTGCCGCTGTCTGCGCGGCTGCGGCCTGGCTTTGGGCTTGCGCCGCTTCCAGCTCTCTTTGCATTCTTCCGCCGTGTCTCACAAATTTGCGAGTCGGCGAAAATTCGCCCAGGCGATGACCAACCATTTCTTCGGTCACAAAAACGGGAATATGCTCTTTCCCATTATGAACTCCAAAGGTAAATCCTACCATTTCAGGCGCAATCACGCAAGAGCGGCTCCACGTCTTAATTACCGCCTTTTCACCGGGTTTTAATTCCTTTATTTTCTTGATTAACCTCTGGTCCACGAAAGGACCTTTTTTCAAACTGCGTGGCATTTATTTTATGGCGATCCGGATAATTCGGAGTTAATCCGCCGATCAGAATCGCTTTATTTTCTTCTTTTTACGATAAATCTATTTGACCATTTTTTCCTTTTTCTCGTCTTAACTCCCAGCGCCTGTTTGCCCCATGGAGTCTTGGGTCCCCGGCGCAAACCGATTGGAGCCCTTCCTTCGCCTCCGCCGTGCGGATGGTCGGGCGGATTCATGGCTGAACCGCGGACTCGCGGCCGAATGCCCATCCATCTTGATCTTCCGGCCTTGCCCATTATTTCGATTCCATGTTCGGGATTACTGACTTGGCCAATTGTCGCAAAACATTTTTCAGACACGATGCGAATCTCGCCGGAAGGCATTTTCAAATGCGTCCAGCCGCCTTCATTTGCCAGAACTTGAGCGGAAGAACCGGCTGATCTGACAATTTTCCCGCCGTTCCCTGGATTTAATTCAATATCATGCACGCCTGTACCGACTAAAATATTTTTTAAAGGCAGGCGGTTGCCGATTTTGGCGGGAACATTCTGGCCGGTCAATATTTCATCCCCTATTTTCAGACCGTTAGCGGCGACAATATAGCTTTTTTCACCATCAGCATAATTCAATAAAGCGATAAAAGAGCTGCGGTTCGGATCGTATTCAATCGCGACGACCTTGGCCGGAACATCAAATTTGTCGCGTTTAAAATCAATCAAACGGTAAAGCCGTTTATGTCCGCCCCCTTTATGCCGCGTCGTGATCCGGCCGGAAACAGAGCTCCGCCCGACATTCCTAAACATCGGAGAAATTAATGAGCGCTCCGGTTCTTTCTTGGCCAATATTTTTCTGTATTCCGACCTGGCGAGTTGCCGCCGGCCAGGGGAAGTGGGCTTGTAATATTTCATAAATTTACCTTGGCAATATTTCTATTTTCTCGCCTTCCATTAATTTAACGATCGCTTTCTTATAACCAGATTTCACTCCTTCGTGTTTGCCGACCCGGCGTTTTTTCTCTGGCACATTGATCAAATTAACGCGTTCGACCGCGACGCCGTAAAAATCCTGGATAGCCTTCTTTATTTCCTGCTTGCCGGCGGTCGAAACCACTTTAAAAACGTATTGGTTTTCTTCGTTCAGCTGGCTGGCTTTCTCGGTGACATGAGCGGATTTCAAAATTCGCCAGGCAGAAGAAAATTGTTTTTTCTCGACCCTCTTTAAAACAGCCGGGGCTTCTTTTTTTTCAGTTGGCTTTTCCTTTTTGACAGACGGTTTTAGGGCCTGTTTTTTGACGGGATTTTTTTCGGGTTCTTTTTTATTTTTGAATAAATCCAGTATCGCCATAGTTACTTATTTAAAAAAGTTTTTTCGATTGCCGCGACCGCCTCTTTGGGCATGACCAAATATTTATACTTCAGCAAGTCAACCGCGTTTAAATTCTGGGCGCCAATCGTGGCAAATTCGGCGATATTGCGCGAAGCGCGGATAACGTTTTCGTTTTTTCCGGCCATAACAATTAATCCGCCCTTTTTGATATCGTTTTTAACCGCTTTGAAATTTTCAATCAGGCCGACCATTAATTTGGTCTTGGGCTGTTCCAAATTCAAATTTTCAAGCACGATTATTTCATTGTCTTTACATTTTCCGGACAAAATCATTAACAAAGCCTTCCTCTTCATCTTTTTATTGATATCCTTGGCAAAAATCCTTTCCTTTCTCGGGCCAAAAACTGTGCCGCCGCCTCGCCAGATGGGAGAACGGTTGGAGCCGTGTCTGGCTCGGCCGGTTCCTTTTTGCCGCCAAGGCTTTTTGCCTCCGCCGCGGACTTCGCCGCGGGTCTTGGTGTGAGCATACGGCACGCGCGCCTGCGACATCTGGGCTTCCAGCGCCTGGGCGACTAATTCGGCATTTACTTTCAAACCGAAAATTTCCGGATTCAAATTTATTTTTGAAACTTCTTTTGCCGAGCTGTCATAGACGGCCACTTCCAAAACCGAGCCGATGTTCTCGGCTTTTATCTCAGCGGGCTTGACGCCTTTCTTCTCTTTTTTTACCGCCTTGGCCTTTGTATTTATTTTTTTTACTTTATTGACAACTGGCATATTATATGATATAATAGATTATATAGGAAATTTAGTCAAATTTTGCTCTTTTAAGGAGGGACTATGGAAAAAACAAAATGTGCGTGGTGTAATCAAGAAACAGACGATGTGATAGTTTGTAAAAAAAATGAGGCTTTAATCTGCACCACCTGCTGCACATGCGTGTGTATAGACTGCATCATACCCAAGTATGGCGATCCTCACCAACAGATTGAACCCAGGCCCTAAATTTCACATAAGCCGACCACCGAGCGCTGCCAAAGGAAAAATTAATTTTCTTGCGACGGCGCTTTTTTTATTAGTATTCGCGAATATACGAATTTCCCCAAATATACGAATATACAAATCCTCCGCCCCGCAACAATTGCGGGGCACCTCCTTTAGAAAAGGAGGAATTTTCTGATTCGTATATTTGTATATTATTTCAGATTCGTATATTCGTGATTACTCTTCTTCTCTGATCTCCAACAATGTTCCTCTTTTGCCCGGCACTGCTCCCTTTATCGCGATAATATTATTTTCAACGTCAACTTTGGCGATTTTCAATCCTTCGATCGTGACTCTTTCGTTGCCGAATCTTCCCGCCATTCTCCTGCCTTTGGGAACGCGTTCGGGAAAAGTGGCGCCGATGGAGCCCGGCTTGCGCAGACTGTGCTTCTGGCCGTGCGATTTTGGACCGCCGCCAAAACCGTGGCGCTTAACCCAGCCGGAAAATCCGCGGCCGATTGTCAGGCCGCTGACTTTCACTTTATCGCCTGCCTGAAAAACATCTGCTTTCAGCTCCGCGCCTTCTTTTAATTCGGTGTTTTCAACCCTGAATTCCCTGAAATTTTTTAAAGGCAATCCGATTTTATTCTTGGCCAAATGGCCCTTCTGCGGCCGGCTCATCTTTTTCTCTTTCTTATTATCAAATCCAATCTGGACGGCTTCGTAGCCGTCTTTTTCTTTAGTCCTGACCTGCGTCACAAAACACGGCCCGGCCAAAACCAAAGTCACGGGCACGACATTCCCCTGCTCGTCAAAAATCTGGGACATTTCTAATTTTTTAGCCAAAATAAATTTCATACCTTCCTTTTTTCTTCTTTATTTCTTTTTCGGCAATCTTGCGTCTGAAAATTTTGAAAGAAAACAGGGACGAACGAGTCCTTCAGAAAATCGTCGACCGAGCAGCAGCGAGTTCAGGAGGCGATTTTCTAGACGCGCGAATCCGTTTTTTCTCAAAATTTTCAGCGCAAAGCGATTTTTGCGATCCTTTTTGGCGCCAAAAAGGAGCAAGAAATCTATAAAC
>JAQUNU010000013.1 GCA_028717445.1 Candidatus Portnoyibacteriota bacterium
TAACCTATACGGGCGTTATCGTCATGCTGGTCGGTTTTATTTTCAAAGCCGCTCAAATTGAAATGGCGCCGGAGCAGATTCAAAATGCCGTTGAGCTGGCCGTTACTCTCGTGGGCGCGATTATTTCTTTGTATGGCCGCTATCGCGTGGGAGATTTGAAGTGGTATGGCGGCAGAAAATAATTTCCTCTGCCCTCTAAAACCGCCGGGCCTCGAAGGTCGGCGGTTTTTCTTTTTATGCGAGCAAAAACCGAGCAATTTAATGCAATCTTCATTTTCTTGACATTTAGCTTCCAGCGTTTTATTGTGCATAAATTCCATTGATGAAGCAATGGGGTGATATATAATAGGATTAAGCCCTCCCCAAAAGCTTCGGCTTTGCATGGAGTATTGGGGGGTGTAAAACCCTTCCCGTGTGCTTCATCACCGGGGAGGGCTTTTTGTATAGGAGGAGAAAGGATTTTATGCTTAATTTTTATCAGATTTTAGCCAAATTTTTTGAATATCTGATCTACCACGAAGACAAGGCGGACGAGACAATTAAAAAATACAGATATTGTCTTAACCGGTTTTTCAAGGAAATAAAGGTTAACCGGATAGAAGATTTAACGGAAGAAAGCATCTCGAATTTCAAGATCACCTTTTTTCGGTCCGGGAAGTCGCGCGATTTCACAAAATACATTCTGATAACGCTGCGCCAATTTCTGAAATTCTGCCGCGATGAACTAAGAATGCAAGTTTTGAATCCGGATCTCATTAAGGGGCCGGCCAGCGGGGAGAGGAAGCGGAGAAAAAGGGTGGAATTTTTGGACAAGGATGAGTTGAACGAATATCGATCTGCCATAGATATAGGTTCGCTGACCGGCTTGCGTTTCCGGACGCTGGTTGAGGTGATGCTGGGGAGCGGAATGCGTATTTCTGAAGCTTTGTCGGTTGATTATAAAAAAATAAAATGGAGAATGAATAATGGAGAATGGGAGGGGGAAACAATGATCGTCGGGAAAGGAAAAAAAGAAAGAATGGTCTTTTTTAAAAACGAGCCGCACGAATGGATAAAAAAATATTTGGCAGCGCGGAATGATTTGGCCGAACCGTTATTTGTCAACCATTATGATCGTTCCCGCCTTTCTCGCCATACCGCCATAAAATATTTTACGAATTTGCAAAAGAAAATCCATACCTATAAACACTTGACAAGCCATATTTGCCGGAAAACTTATGCGTCAAATTTGAATGAAAACGGAGCAAACATTATTTCGATAAAAGACCTTTTAGGCCATGAAAGAATCGCGACAACGGAGCGCCATTATATAGGAGTAAACGAGAAGCAATTGAAAGAAGTTCACCGGAAATATTTGCAATATTAGGGCTGTGGATAATTAATACATAACTGCCACTTGACAACATTTTTAGAACGAGTATAATGGAGTTATGACTGATAAAAAGACCTCAAAATCGAGCGACAGATTTATCCGGGTTCCGATGGTGAAATACCGGAAATACAAGCGTCATCAGGCGCGGATTTTGAAGTTGAAAGCCATTGTGAAAATGGCCAATGATATTTTGACGAGAATCAATTAGATCATTAAAAAAGCAGAAGGTTTTTCATCGTTTAGAGCAACTTTTTGAATTGGATCGGAGCATGCACCCGTAGCGGAATGTTTCTAAGTAACACCTCCTTTCTAGATTTTTTTAAGTCTAGAAGAAAGTGAGTCGATACTCCGAAAGGAGATGCCGCCGGGGCTTTAAGCCGGAATTAATGAACGTGTAATTTAAAAAGCCGTTCCGAGGCAACTTAAAGAGATTTAAATGCTCAAACGAAAAAACGCCAATTTTGATGGTGTTTTTTTGTCTAATAAAAAAAGCTCCAAGGAATCCTTGGAGCAGCAAACTAGCGTTCAGATGGTTTTTAATTTTCGTCTGGTTCATCCGGAGAAAGACTGGCGAGAAAAATCGTCAAAAAAAATATGATCATTGCGCCAATCAGAGCTCCGGGCGGAAACATAAGCTTATAAAAAGCGCAGATATATAATGACATATTTTCCTCCTCAAAGAACAGTTTATTTTAATAATAGCATTTTTTTAATGGGCGGCCAATTGATTTTAAAATGAGGATTAAGTAGAATTTGAATATGCCCGTCTTCGTCCGGATTTGTCGAAGGACTTCGGCGGGATAAGTCGGAGTGGCGCCCGCCTTGGCTAAAGCTTCGGCGGTTAAAAAAATTGGCATTTTGCCGAGGTGGTGAAATTGGCAGACACACTAGCTTTAGGAGCTAGCGGGGAAACCCGTGGTAGTTCAAATCTCCCCCTCGGCACACACGCGTCCCGCAACTGCGGGATGGGAACTATTAAGAGTTCGAGTCTTTGAGTTCGTCCGAAGCCCTGCCATGGCGGCCCAAAGAGATTCTCTTTCGACAAAAATGCTAGAAAGCGAGATAAGGTTGAAATTACTGGGATTGACAGAAGAAATAGAGAAATTGGTAAATGATAATTTTACCGGGGCTTATTTGCATGGTTCGCTTGCCATGGATTGTTTTAATCCAAAATCGAGCGATATCGATTTTCTTGTAGTTGTAAAAAGAAGTCTTGCAGAAAATGAAAAAGATGAAATTGGTAATTTATTGCTCAAATATCAAAAAAATCTGCCAAATAAATTAGAGGCAGCCATTATAGCGAATTCTATTGTAAAAGATTTTAAATATCCTCCCCGATATGAATTATATTTTCCTGATGAAAACGGCGGCTATAAAAAAGACGGAAGTGATCCTGATTTGACGGCGGATTTTGTCATATTAAATAAACGCGGGGTAGTGATAAAAGGGAAATCCATCGCCGAAGTTTTTTCAAATATTTCCGAAAACTTTTATTTAAAATCGATCCTCAATGATTTTGAATGGAGTTTTAATAATGTCTTGAACGGACCTGACGAGGGTAAATGCAAAATACCCGTCTATGCGGTGCTTAACTTTTGCCGTATAATTGGTTTTTTAAAAACTAAATCAATTTTATCTAAAAAAGAAGGCGGCGAATGGGGTTTAGGAAATTTGCCGCCAAAGTTTGGTTTGCTTATTGAAGGGGCCCTTAAAGAGTACGCAAAAGTCGGAAGTTCGCAACTTGTTGATGCTAAATTATTAAAAGACTTCGCGAATTATACGCGAGCAGAATTGAGATAAGATAGATTTATCCAATTTGTAATGTGAAAAAATTCGCTATTCCAGCGGATTTTTTTCGACCGGATAAAGAGCCGGCGATTTGTAATTAGATGAGAAAGTTGCCCTTCTTTCCAGCTCTCCGTTCCGCCATATCTCTTGATAGAGAATTGTTTTCATCGAGCCATCCGGATTAGATTGGAGAATGGTCGGGCCGATGACCTTGGTTTCGCGACCATCGGCAGTGCCGTAAATTTCAAAAGTGATTTTTGTTCCTTCGATCTTTGCCTGCAGAAGGATATTGTTTGGCGTGTCGTTTATAAAGCGCAGGTCGGGATGCGGGGGATAAATGGTCGAGTCAAAGCCTTGCGGATTGTAATATTTTACAGGGAAAGCGTGCGGCTGGCGCTCGGTTATTTTCAGCCCGGCGTTTACAGCCGCGCGAAAAAGAGTGGTTGAGATCTGGCAGATGCCGCCGCCGTATTCGGGTATCGTCTTTCCTCTTTTAATGACGAGTTCTGGCAGATAGCCGGTTGAAGCCTCGATTTCTCCGATTCGGTTAATAAAAGAAAATTCTTCGCCGCTTTTCAAAAGCATGCCGGTTATCTTGGCCGCGCCCACTTTGATATTGTGTATTCGATTACTGGGCGAGCCGGCAAAATCCGAAACGCCCGTGCCTAAAAGATGGGTTAGCCCCAGAGCGTCGATGGTCTGCTCGGAGATTTCCGGTTCAGTCTCTTCGAAGATAAGGGAGATTTTGTTATTTCCTTCTAATATTTCCCTTTTAATTTTTGCAGTGCTTTCGTCTATTTGTAAATCAATGCCGTTTTGGGCGAGTGAAAATGCGATGACATTGCCGTTTGCATCCAAGGCTAGATTGGCATTGGATGGTTTTTTATTAATCACCGGAGTCAAGGAAATTAGATACTCTTTTATGGCTTCTTGGGAAAGCGAGACTCTCATTGTTTGCGGGGCCGAGCCGGGCAAATATTCTAGCCAATCAGCAAGGGTTTCTTTTGGAATCGGCCAGGCATCATTTTTGACTTTCAAAGAATAAGGAGCAGCCATCAAAATTTTCCGGGATAAACGTTGGCCTTCGCCGTTTTCATCGGCGAGAACCGTCGGCTGATCAACTATTTTTTTGAGTTTAATTGACTGCTCGGATGATGATTGGAGCTGTTTTTCTATTTGATCTTTTATATCGGTTCGGTCAAAAACTTCGCCTGAGGCGGCGGAAATAAAAGAAAATTCATCTGCTTGCTGGTCGTATTTTAATTTTGCATTTTGAGCCGGCGTTTCGAAATTTTTGAATTCATCTCTGGCAAATTCAAGGAATTTTTCTTCATCAAATGAATAGGCCAAGGAAAATCGTTTGCCGAAAAACAAAGCAAAGGCCGGCTGGCTCAACTTTGAGGCTAAGTTGCCGCCTCGACCGAAAGAGACGATATTTTCTTGGGTCTTTTTAGCGTCAAAAATTATCCCAAGCCGCGAAGGGAGCGCCAGCCATTCATTTTCTTGAAAAATAAATCTAATAGATTTTTCTTGGGCTTGGGTTGTTTTTTGTTCTATTTTTGTTTTCAAATCGGCAATTGCCAAACCGCCGATCTTTTCATTTCCTAAGGAGATCCCTAAGGCGACCCGGTTGCGATTTACAATCAGAAGCGAAAGACAAAAAATCGCCAGGAGGGAGGCGGCTATTAAAAGCGAAGAGATAATTTTACGGCCCTTAATCATAGAAATATTTTAGCACATTTTTCCTTGTTTCTCTAATCAAAAATAACCCCGCCATGGCGGGGTTATTAAAGTTTTAAAGCCTTAGTCGGTTATAACTTTAATCTTTTTCGTTTTTACTTTTTCGACTTTCGGCAGTTTGATCGTCAATATTCCGTTTTTTAAAGCCGCTTCGGCGCGATCCGCTTCGATATCAACCGGCAGGATAACGGAACGAGAGAAGGCTCCCCAATAGCACTCCTGATAATAATAGTCTTCAGTCGTGATTTCTTCGTCTTTTTCGCGCTTGCCGCGGATGGTTACCATGTCGTTGGTGATAGTGATATCCAATTCTTCTGGCTTAACTCCCGCGATGGTTGATTTAATGATAATATGGCTTGGCGTCTGATAGACGTCAATCGTCAACTGACCTTCCGAATCCGGGAGCCACTGCGAATCATCATTTTGTGTTTTTGCTGTCTTTGAGGACATTTTTGGTTTTTCCGTTTCGACCGTCTCTTCTTCGCTAGAGCCGGTGAGACGCTCAAGAAAATTTGGTTTTTTCGACATATTTTTGGGCGCAGAGAGTGGGCGCTTTTTTTACTACATTTCTAATCTAATCTTATATGAAAAAAAATAATTTTGCAAATTTTCTATTTGATCTTTGTCGGGGCCGGACAGATTCGGCAGACGGAATGGAATTTTTTCAAGAGCGAGAATCCCTTAAGAACCATGATTGCCATGACCGCAAATAACAATAAGATCGCCGCAATCGCCAGAATAATATTTTTTTCCTGGCCTTGCTCGATGAGCCAGCTGAAATAATTATATCCGGCGTGAAAAAAGATGGCAAGCCAAAATCCTTTGGCCAGATAATTCAATTTCTTTTGGGGTTCTCTCAACGAACGGGCGAGCCAGTATCCCAGGATGCCGGAAGAAAGGGCGTGCAGGACCGTGGCAGACAGGAAACGCGATCCGGAAATGCTAAGAGCATGTTTTAGGGCTTGGCCCATGGGGAGAATCGGTTTTTCCACGATGAGCAGAAGATTTTCCACCGCGGCAAAGCCGAGCGCGGCGATAATCATATAAAGCATAATATCGAGCGGCTCATCCATTTCCGGATTTTTTAAGACCTTATCTTTGACAACCCTGTATTTTAAGTATTCCTCGACGAGCGGGGCCGCAAAAACGACGCTCGCGAACATGATCCATTCTTTTTCACCAGAACCAGAAAAGAATTCCGCCAGAGGCATCGGATTAAGCAAAAATTTTATGGCTAGCTCTCCGACAGCGGCCAGAGGTCCGATCAGCATTCCCCAGATAAAAATTTTAATAACCATCCGGTTAGGTTCGGGATGCCTGTCTTGCCTTAAGTAAAAAAGAAGCCAGATAAAGCTGGGGAGGAGACCTAAAATAACGCCGAAAAAATAGATCATTTTTAAGAAATTTAATTCTTTAACAGTATTATATCACAGAAACTGATTTTGAATCAGATTCTTGAATTCGCGTTGACCGTTAATTCTTCCCAGGATATTTTTTCTTTTTTAAGCGAGGCCGCCAGCGCGATCATAGCCGCATTGTCGCCGCAGAATTCTTTTGGCGGGCTTGAAAAAGGCAATGCCAGTTCTTTTGCGGCGGCCGAGAGGGTGTTTCGGAGCAGATCATTGGCCGCTACGCCGCCGGCAAGCAAAATGCTCTGGGCCGAGAAATCTTGCGCCGCGCGGATGGTCTTTGAAACAAGAACATCGACAACGGCCTGCTGGAATTCGGCGCAGATGGCCGACGCCGTCTCTTTGATTTTTTCTTCGGGGAGAGTCTTTATATAATAGAGCGCGGCCGTCTTGAGACCGGAGAAGGAAAAGTCATAATCCTTGCTGTTCAGCATGGGGCGGGGGAGCTTGATCTTTTGTCTTTCGGCTGGTGAAACGTTCTTGGCCATTTCAGAAACTATGGGACCGCCCGGATAGCCGAGCTTCAGCATTTTGGCCAGTTTGTCAAAAGCCTCGCCGGCCGCGTCATCCCGCGTTTCGCCGAGGATTTCATATTGGCCGAAATCTTTCATCAGCACCAATTGCGTGTGCCCGCCTGAGACAACCAGGCAGACAGCGGGAAATAGCTTGTTGCGCGTTGTAAATCGCGCGTCGTCTGAGCGATTTGCTATTTGCGATTTGCTATTTGCGATTGGCAGCCAGTTCGCGATAATATGGCCCTCAATATGATTAACCGGAATCACCGGCAAATCCCAGAAATAGGCCAGCGCTCTGGCAAGATTAACGCCCACCCAAAGCGCGGGTTCGAGCCCGGGGCCGTTGGTTGCGGCAATATAATCAATATCGGGTTTTTGATATTTTTCAAAAAAGGGAACAATTTGCTTTAAGAGTTCTGGTTCACGATCTAGTATTTCTTCCAGTATTTTTGATTTGTTTTGGATTCTAGATTTCTGATTTTGAATTTTTTGCAATAATTTTGCTTCATTAAGCGACTGTTCCAAAATCGGCGCCAGATTTTTTTGATGCTCTCTTTTTGCCAGAGAGGGGACAACGCCGCCAAAGGGGGCGTGGATTTTGACTTGGGAAGAAACGATATTTGAAAGTAAATCAAAAGAACCGTCCTGACCATAATTCAGAACGGCTACGCTTGTTTCGTCGCAGGATGTTTCAATTGCCAAAATTTTCATTATTCTATTTCAACCCCGAGTTTGCTTTTTATTATTTTTTGAATTTGAGTCATCTTGTGCTTCATGGTTTTGAATTCCTCGCGGAAATCCTCTTGAGATTTTACATATCCATCAATCAAATTCCATGTTTGATCTATCTTTTTTTCAATCGTATCAAAGCGCTTATCGTGCTCCATCAGTTTTGAGCCCAGTAAGGTAAATCGAACGTCAACGTGTTCGGATTTTTTATCAGATTCAGCTTTAAATTGCGCCATTTGGGCGGCGGCATTATCAAATCCTTTATTTATAAGCAACTCTAACTTATTTGATTTTTCTTGCGTTTTTTTAGACATATTTTTATAATATTCCCGATCTATTAATTGTCAATTAGCAGAGCTTATCGGGACAGGTGGAAAACCTTGATAAACGATTTGTATAAATCTTTAGTATGCTTTACCGATTTCTTGCTGAAAGTTTAGCATTTTTTAAATGGTTTTTCAATGATTCAGATATAAAAAAGGCCCGCAAGGTTTTTATCCTTGGACGGGCTGCTGTTTGCAGGGCTGCTTGGCAAAAGATAGCCTCCATCAACAAAACAAAAAGAAACGCCAGAAAGATGCTTCGATCTTTCTTTTGTCTTCCGTGCTGCCTAGAACAAAAGCCAGCGAGACGGTTGCTTTTAGAAAGCCGAATCCCATAATGGCTGACAAAAAAATAAAAAACCAATTCATATCCGTTTCCATATTTTTCTCCCTTGTTTTAAGTTGCAATTTTGTTCGTAAAACGAACTGTATATTTACAGTATAACATACTCAATTTTATTTGTCAATGATTTGGAAAACCAGCAAAAAACATGAAAAAAGCCGTTCAAGATAGAACGGCTTAGTCCGGGTTTTTTTGAATCTGGATTCCGGATCAAGTCCGGAATGACAGAGGTGTGAAAATGGTAGCGCTACGGGGAGTCGAACCCCGATTAGTGGCTTGAAAAGCCGCTGTCCTAACCGTTAGACGATAGCGCCATATCCAAAAAATAACCTAAATCTTGAGAAAAATCAAGATTTGAGCTATAGTATGAATATCCTTTTTTAGTTATGGACGAAAAATTTTACCTTGATATAGGCAATGCTGGAGATCCTTTATTGAAAAGCCCGGGCGATCGGGCTATTTATCGTTTTTTGGAAATACTGCCCGGAATTTTGGCTTGGGGCACGCTTATCTTTGTTTCTTTGTTTTCTTGGCTCGCGCCGATTTTTATTGCCTTTTTTATTATTGCTTTTGATATTTATTGGCTTTTAAAAACCATTTTCCTTTCTTTGCATATGCGTTCGACCTATACCCAGATGCGGGCGAATATGAGGGTTGATTGGTTGAAAAAAATAAAAAAGGAAAAGGCGGGGGAATGGGAAAAAATTTACCATCTTGTTATTCTGCCTTTTTATAAAGAACCATCCGAAATTTTAGACGCGACAATTAATGCTTTGGCGCAGGCTAACTACCCGAAAGATAAAATGATAGTGGTTTTGGCTCAGGAAGAGAGAGCCGGGCTGGCCGCCAGTCAAATCGCCCAAAGGATAAAAGAAAAATATGGCCACTTGTTTTTTAAATTTTTTATTAGCGTCCATCCGGCTGATATAGAAGGAGAGCTGGCTGGCAAGGGGTCTAATACGACTTTCGCGGCCAGGGAAGTAAAAAAAGAGGTTATTGATCCTTTGAATTTGCCGTATCAGAATATTATCGTTTCGAATTTAGACATAGATACTTGCGTTTTTCCTGATTATTTTTCCCGTTTGGTTTTTGAATTTTTGAGCGCGGAAAATCCGCATCGCTGCAGTTTTCAGCCGGTGCCTGTCTATAATAATAATATTTGGGAAGCTCCGGCTTTTTCGCGCGTGGTCGCGACATCCGGCACTTTCTGGCACATGATGCAACAGGAGAGACCGGAACGACTGGCTACTTTTTCTTCGCATTCTCTTTCCTGGCAAGCGTTGGTCGAAATGGATTTCTGGAACACCAAGAATGTCTCCGAGGATTCCCGAATATTCTGGAAAGCCCTTCTTTTTTACGACGGCAACTATAAGACGATTCCGCTTTTTTATCCGGTTTCAATGGACGCTAACCTGGCGCCTTCTTTTACCCTGACGGCCTTGAATATTTATCGCCAGCAGAGGCGATGGGGTTGGGGCGCGGAAAATATTCCTTATGTGATTTTTGGCTTTTTGAAGAATAAAAAAATAAATTTATCGACAAAAATTTTCTGGGTTTTCAATCATATCGAAGGATTCTGGTCTTGGTCAACCAATGCCCTGATCCTTTTTTTTCTGGGTTGGCTGCCGCTGTTTTTGGGCGGTCCGAATTTTAACGTTTCCGTTCTCTCTTATCATCTGCCTCAAGTGACGCGTTTTATCATGACGCTGGCTATGGTTGGTCTCATTTCTTCAGCCGTAATCTCGACTTTGCTTTTGCCGCCTCCGCCAAAGAAGCGTGGTCGTTTCAGTTATTTTCCGATGATTTTGCAATGGGTCATGCTGCCTTTCACAATTCTGATCTTCGGCGCCTTGCCGGGTCTTGAGGCCCAGACGCGCCTGCTGCTGGGGAGATATATGGGTTTTTGGGTGACGCCAAAAGAAATTTCGCAGACCGCGAAGCCGTAAATCGTTAAATAATTTTTTAAAAAATTCAGCCGACGGAAGAATAAAAAATCCCGTTCCAGTAAAGAATCCTGGAGACGGGATTTTTGGTATGGGTTGGGCAAAAGAGAGCTTATCCCATCGACTTGCGACCCGAGCAAACCCGGAACCTTCGTTCCCTTTTTTTTAGGCAGGGGACGCATTCGGTCGCGCTTGGAACGGCAATGAGCCTTTCTTCATTTATTGCCTCTCCGCAATCAGAGCAGAAAGCAGCAGATAATCCTTTTCCAATATTGTCTAGTTTGAGGTTTATGCTCTGTAATTCAGCCGACTTGAGCCGGATTCTTTCTTCGATGACGCTCGTTAAATGTCGAATTGTGGCCTGATCTACTTCATCGCCGCTGCTTTCGGTAATTTCAGCTTGAGAAAGGTTTAACGTCTGTATATCCGTCAGTACTCTGGCTCTTGCTTCCTGGAGTTCCTTAACGAGGGATTCTTTTCCATTCGCTGCCTTGTCGAATTTTAGCGCTATTTGCAGTTTCAAAATCACCCTCCTGAAGTGAAGTGTTGATTTGTTAACCGCGCACGCCCCAGATAATTCGGTTTACACCCCCTTTCTTAAAGAACAGGATAGATACAATTAAAATATTTTATCGCAAAAAGGCCGAATTAGCAAATTATTCCAAATGTAAAAGCGTTTGTTTTTGGAATATTTTTTGCGTCAGAAGCGGATAATTTTTGAGTTCTGGATCGGACTTAACTAGCTTTTCGGCCTCCTCGCGGACGGCTTTAACCAGGACAATATCAGTTAAAGAAGCCATGGAAAGATCAGGGAGGCCCCATTGGCGCGTGCCAAAAAATTCGCCCGGGCCGCGGATTTCAAGGTCTTTTTCAGCCAATTCAAAACCATTCTTTGAGCTGGTCAGCGCCCTTAAGCGCGATCCCGCGGCTTTGTCGCCAGTGGTGAATAAAAAGCAATATGATTGATGAGATCCCCGGCCGACTCTTCCGCGGAACTGGTGCAGCTGCGCCAGGCCGAAGCGCTCGGCGCCTTCGATCATCATGACGCTGGCGTTAGGAATATCTATTCCGACTTCAATCACGGAAGTTGAAACGAGGATATCGGTTTTTCCGGCTTTGAAATCAGCCATTATTTTTTCTTTTTCTTTTGGCTTCATTTTGCCGTGCAACATGGCGATTTTTAAATCCGGAAAGATAATTTTATCCAATTTTTCAAATTCTTCTTTGACGGTTTTGACGTCGTCCCAGCTCCGTTTATCGCTAATTTTCACAAATTTATCACGAATTTCACGAATATTCGTTTCTTTATTCGTGTTATTTGTGCCAGATTCGTGATTATTCGCGATCTCAATGCGCGGGCAGATCACAAAAACCTGTCGGCCTTTCTTGACTTGATCTTTTATAAAAGTATAAGCATTTTGGCGGGCCAGCGGAGGGATAATTTTAGTCACGATTTCTTGCCGGTCTTTTGGCATTTCGTCGAGCAAGGAAATATCAAGATCCCCGCAGGCGGCTAGGGCCAAGGTCCGCGGAATAGGGGTGGCCGTCATTGAAAGCAGGTGAGGAATCGAGACTGGTTGTCCGTCTTTTATTTTGAGAATGTTCTTTTGCAAGGCCGCGCGCTGGGCCACGCCGAAGCGATGCTGTTCGTCAACGATAGCCAGGGCGAGATTTTTGAAATTAATGTTCTCTTGAATGAGCGCGTGAGTGCCGATAAGAAGATGAATCTGGCCGGAGCTGATTTTATCGAGCAGCTCTTTTTTCTTTTGGCTTTTGATTTCCGAAGAAGAATTTATCGAAGTTTCGCTTCCGGTCAGCAGCCCGATTATTATCTGTTGTCCCTGGAATAATTTCGAGATGACTTTAAAATGCTGTTGGGCCAGTATTTCGGTCGGCGCCATAAAAGCGGCTTGCCAGCCGGCTTTGACCGCCTGAAGAATAGCCATGGCCGCCACTACGGTCTTTCCGGATCCGACGTCGCCCTCGAGCAGGCGATTCATCGGTTGGTCTTTTTCCAGATCCTGCAGAATCTCCCAGGCGGATCGCCTTTGGGCTTCGGTCAATTTAAAAGGAAGGGAATCGACAAAATCTTTTGCCAGTTTTTGGTCAAAATTGATCTTTTGAGAATACTGTTTTTTCCATTTTATCTTTTGGCGCTGAGCGAAAAGCTGAATCAAAAAAAGCTCGTCGAAAGCGAGCCGGCGCCGCGCCGCCCTCAAGTGATTGGCGCTTTGCGGAAAATGAATCTCTTTAATCGCGTTTTTTAAATCTATCAAATTTTGCGATTTTTTTATCTCAAAAGGCAAATGGTCTTTGAATTCGGGCAGAAATTTGGGCAAAAGAAGTTGGATAATATAGCGCAGCCAGCGCGAGGAAAGGCCTCTGGTTTCCGGATATACGGGAACAAGCCGGCCGGTGTGACGAAGATGGCTTGTGGCGTTGGCGACAATTTTTTCGTGCGCGGGATTTGAAAAATATAAAGTTTTATCAAAATTAACTTTTCCGGACAAACTGATCCACTGGCCTTCTTTCAAGCTGTTCATTAGAAACGGCTGATTGAACCAGACCGCGCGGACGGCCCCGTTTTCGTCCTGAATGAACGCTTCGGTGACAAACATTCTTTTTTTCCAGGTCCGGATGTTTTTTATTCTTGTTATCTCTCCTTGAATGGTGGCGGTTTCGTTTATTTTCAAATTGGCGATCGGAATTATTTTTGAAAAATCATCATAGCGATAAGGAAAATAATAAAAAAGATCCTCAAACGTTTTAATGCCTAATTTTAAAAGCCGCTTCTGGTAAGCGGGGGAGACGCGTCGGAAGGATTGAATTGGAGATTTTATATCCATCAATGGTGCGTCCATGAGGAGTCGAAACTCGATTTTAAGCTCTTTGCCTGTCATCGTCAGTGCCCTCGTGAGGAATCGAACCTCAATCACAAGCTCCGCAAGCTCGTGTTCTGTCCGTTGAACTACGAGGGCTCGGGTTATGGGCCCATTTTTTTAGAATTTCAGAAATCGGGAAAGATTGTTCAGGATTGATTCTTCTTGTTTTTCTTCCGGTAAAAATTTAATTAGCAATTCTCTTATTTCTGAACAATCTTTTTCTCCCAGGGGGATCTTTATAAAAGGCAAAAGCCTTTTTTGGCTATGCAAACTCAATTCCTTGAAAGGCGCCCGGCAAAATATCCAGAAAGATTTTATTTCATTAAATTCGTGCAGTTTTTCTTCAATCCAGATTCCTTGCCCATCTATCTTGAAGTTTATCAGATTGGGTTCTTTTCGGGCATAAATAAAAATTGTAAGCACGATCAGAACAATAAGGAACGCAAATACGAAATTATGCATGAGCAGAGAAATCGCGAATAATCCGAGCCCGGCTAAGGCAGCCCATAAGAACCAGGCGGAATCTTTTTTATATTTCTCAAATTCCGGCGCCTGCCATTGGGCAAAAACCGGCAAACCTTCTTTTTTGATGCTTTCCGCATTTGTCATAATGTATTGATTTTAGCATATTTACGGAGGTAATTTCAAGCTTAAATTCTAATTGACCTTAGGGCTTTTTTATAGTAAAATTGGATTAATTTTAAGGAGAGTCGCGCTGAATTCACGCACAAAGAAAAACTTATGCGGAAAAGGATTCGGGCAGCGGTTTCTCCAGAAAAATCAAAGGCGAAGCGATCGAATTTTTCGAAGATCCCGCCTGTTGTGGTGGGTTGCGGCGAACGGTAAGCCAGCAGTTTGCTAAACTGTACTCGTCTAAAAAGCGAGTTGTGGGTTCGATTCCCACACCCACCGCCAGCGGTATTCGCGGGATTAAACCGCAGAGTTTTTAAAAAAGCCGTTTGTGGGTTTAATTTCCGCACACGCCGCCTTCGCCTCGCCAAAGCTCGGCTTCGGCGGATCAATCCGCTGGAAGGCGAGAGAAGGCGGTTCTTTAAATATATCTTTTTTGGAGGCGCGCCCGAGCGGTTTTTTGTCCTGAATATAGCGGAGGGGTGCCCGAGCGGTTGAAGGGGACGGTCTTGAAAACCGTTAGGTCATTTTTGGTCTCGCGAGTTCGAATCTCGCCCCCTCCGCTATATTCAAGGACTTTGTTATATCAGTGAAAACCGCTAGGCCGAAAAAAGGGAATCTGGCAAATTTAAATTCCGTTCCCTTCTCTGTATTCCAATTGGAATATTTAGCCGCGGGCAAAGACCAGGCCCCAAATTTCCTTGGGGCGAAATTTTTTAAGAATGAGAGCGCACTCATTTAGGGTTGAGCCGGTTGTTGAAACGTCGTCTATCAAGACGACGATTTTATTTTTTATGGCCTCCGGGTTGAGTTTTTTGTTTATTGCAAAAGCGCCGGAAACATTTTTAGCGCGCGCTAAAAAATTATGAATATCGGCTTGCGGGGAGGTATGGCGGCGGCGTTGGATAAGGTTTTTTGGCATGGATAAACTTAATTCAGCGGCGATTTTTTTGGCAATTATCTCGGCTTGATTGAAGCCGCGCCAAACATGCCGGCGCCTGTGCAGCGGAATCGGGATAATAAATATTTCATTATTTTTCCAAGACGGCGGAAAGTTATTTTTTAAAAAGCGGGAAATAATTTCAGCCATTGTTTGGGCTAGTTCCCGGACAAAACGATATTTGCATTCATAGACGATTTGTCGGACAAGGAGATTGCGCCAATCACTGACGACTAAAACGCCGTCTAAGACAAAATTATTTTTTTCTTTGCAGTTTGAGCAAACCTTCATATCGGGCGATCGGCGACCGCAAATAAAACAGGTTTGGCTTGTCATAATCGGGATTTTGGAAAAACAATCCGCGCAGACATGGCTTCCTTCGAGGCCGCAAGAGAGACAATGCTTCGGAAAAATCGAATCAATAAAATAACGAAAGCTCTTTTTTAAAAATAAATTCATTTTATATAAAAATGTCCGATGCCTTCTTTTTTAAAAAAGCGCATCGGACATTTTGATTTTAAAAAATAAAATAGATTTTTTAGAAGACGTCTATTTTTCGCGATGCTTCTCTTGTCCTGCTCATTTCCAGCCGACGCAGGAAAAGCTCAATTTGATCGGTTCGATAGAGGCGGTATTTATTTAAAGGATGGCGGTATGGTTTAAGTCGGCCGTTTTTGTCCCAATTGCGCAGGGTCAGGGGCGTGACGTGAAGAAGTTTGGCCGCTTGTCTAATGGTTAAATACTTCATTGATTTGATTCAAAAATTTTAGAAGCCTTATTAATGTTTATCACTCTTCTTTATATTGATTGTAAAGAAAAGGAAAATTTAAGCAAGATTAAATTATGCACAATCAAAAGAAAGAGGGCTCAAGAGCGGGTCGTTCTTTTGAAATCAAATCTCGGCCTATCGCGGCTATATCAGTTTATGTTTATCATCCATAACTATATAAGAATGGTATGAATAATGGTATGAGTGGCGCGTGCGGAGGCAATAAAGAGAGAGTTGTGGATAAATATTTTTATAGGAAATTAAAAAAAAGTTATCCACATCAACATACCGCCAAAATAGGCGCCTTTTTTACGATCGGGGAATTTAGTTGAAAACAGGCCTCTGTAAAGCCAAAAAAAAGAGTCCTATGGTCAAAAATAACGTTTATCGGATATCCGATGACCCGGACTATTGCCTCTATTGAGCGAAAAATTTTAAAATGGTAGAATTTATATATTCAGTAGAAAGTTGTCAAAAAAATAGACATGGGAAAGAAATATATTAGTCGAAAATGGAATAGGAAATTCAAACAAATCGAGTCGCTCGACTATATTTTGCTTTCCGAGGCGCCTCGATATTGCCGCTATTCCCATGATTATTTAAGATTGAGAGCCAGGCAGGGGAGTTTAAAGGCTTTAAAAATGGGCCGGAACTGGAAAACAACGAGAGAATGGTTAAGAGAATATGAGGAAAAGTTTAAGAATTTCGAAAGAGATGAAGATAAATACAAGAAATGGGGGCCGCCGGATCTAAAACCGGCTTCCATAATTGAATATGCGGTTAAAACTCCAGAAATCAAGACAGATTTCTGGAGTTTCGCTTTTATAGCGAGTAAAGCAAGAAAATGCGCTGTGGATTTTGCATTATCTCTTAGGAGAGTTATCGAGGGAATCGCAAAAGAGCAGGAAATACTTAAAGATGTATTAAGGTTTATAAAGCTTATCACAACGGATTTAAGGCATTCTTTATCTTTTAGTAAGGTTTTTTATTCTTTTTTTGTCTTAACCGTTGTGTTCGGTTTTCTTTTAACCTTAAGCCGTTCTGAAGACCAAATAGGCCGAGTTGCGCAAAATGCGTATAAGGTAATTATTAAGAATAAGTCATTTGAGTCGGGTATTTTAGCTTTCAAAAAAGCAGTTCCTTTTTCGTTAAAAAATCTTTCCTCTCTTCTTGACTCCGCCAACGATCATCTCTCCCGTTCTCTCTTCGGCGAACCTCTCTCCGGCAGCTACAACCTTCTTTCTCTCCGCCTCTCTGATCCAAAGCGCATCATCCGGGAGCCCAATCCTCCGGCCTC
>JAQUNU010000014.1 GCA_028717445.1 Candidatus Portnoyibacteriota bacterium
GATATCGTGACCGATGGCGCGACAGTTTCGGGAACTTTCCCGGTCTCTGGCTCGATCCACTCGATTGCTGACGGCACTTTGGCCGGAGTTAGCTTTGCTACTACCTCCAATCCTGCTTCGGATGGCGCTCCCAATCCTCAAAATGAATTTGAGCTTTGGAACAACACCGTCTCGGTTACAACCAGAGCTGTCAACTTCAAGTATTTGACCTTGAGGCAGATCGGCTCGATTGCTAACGCAGATTTGGCGAACTTCAAATTATATGTTGATGGCGTCCAGATTGGTTCGACTGTCGCCGCTTTGGACAGCAACGGCTATGTCACTTTTGACATCACTAGCTCCCCCAAGAAATTGGAAGCGGGCAACAGAGTGTTCAAAGTGCTCGTAGACATTGTTGGCGGTTCAACCAGAACCACCAGTTTGTCCTTGAGATACGCGGCTGACGCGATCTTCTCCGACACCGAATACGGCTCGACCATTTTGGTTCAGGCCAACAGCACCACCTTTACAGCCAGAACATCAACTGCTCAGACGATCGGCACAGGCACCCTGACCGTGACAAAGGCAACTGATTCTCCTTCAGTTTCAGTTGTTAATCTTGCCTCAGGCGTTTCCTTGGCCAAATTCGATCTGAAAGCGGCTGGTGAATCCATCAAGATTGAAAACCTGACTGTAGGCGTCGTTGATAGTGAAAATAATGCCGCCTTCACTTTGAGAAATGCGCAATTGTACGCCAATGGCGTGGCAGTTGGCAGCAGCTTCAGCTTGAAAGGCGAAGCAGACAGCACAGCGACTACGACTATCAACCTCGGTTCTTCCTTAATCATTGTTCCGGGTACCGTGACCTCTCTTGAGGTTAAGGCGGATATCTACGACAATGACGGGACAAACGACATCACAACTGGCGAAACGTTGCAAGCTTACATTTATACCGGTTCCGACAATGCCCAGAGATTAACTTCTTTGGGATACTTCGACGCACCGTCTGCTGATACTGCCGCAAACACCCTGACGATTAAGGCTGGTGGTATCACATTGGCCAAATACACGGGTTATGCCAATCAGACAGCGGTTGCTCCTAAGACGGCTTACAAATTAGGCGAATGGCGTCTGACTTCAGACACCTACGAAAACGTTAATTTGACCGCCTTGGAAATCGACTGGGATGATGCAACTGTTTCCGGACCGGATGTGGCCACTGACCTCTCGTCTTATTACATGACTTATGCCGATAAGACGACTGCGGTGAAGAGCACTGTTGCCAGCACCACTGATAGTTTCTCGATCAACTACACCCTGACTGCCGGTCAGACGATCACGATTGCGGCTTACGCCAATGTCGCCTCGACTATTACCGGCACCTTGGCCGCTGATTTGACTATCCGTGGCACGGCTTCACAGTCTACCGCCACAGCTGATTCCAGCGAGACGCTGGGTCAGGTCATTACCTGGAGCTCTGGTTCATTCTCAACTGGCGCTCTTGAGGATCCTCTGGATCAGATCGTTTATGGCAACCAGCTTGTCACGGCTGCCAAATACGAATTGACCGCTTCCAACGATGACTACACGCTGACGCAATTTGCGATCAGAGTTATCACTGGTTATGAGGCGGTTTCCGGAGTATTCCTTTATGACGGCGATACGGCTCTCAATCCTTCCGGCACTCCGATGAATGTATCGTATGCCACCACGACCGGTTTGAGTCTTTTGATTCCTGCCGGCACGACTAAGACCATCACTGTTAAGCTTCAGCTTAACAATATTGGCACTGGCTACGCTTCTTCAACGCTTAACGCTTCAACCACTTTGGTTTCTGCGGTTGTGGCCAACAGTTCCGGAACGGTTACCTACAGCAACACAGTGCGCGACGGTAATGCGGTCTATGTCTTCAAGACATTCCCGACCTTAACCGCCCTAACTGTTGATGGCGCAATCACGAACGGCGCGAGCGAGGACGTCTTTAAGTTTAAAGTCGCTCCTTCATCGGCTGGTTCAGTTGCTTTGAAGCAAGTGAAACTCGGATTGAACTGGACTGACTTAGGTCCTTCCGAGGGAGCTCTTGAATTGGATTATGTTAAATTGTACAGAGGCGCGGTTGACATCAGCAGCGTGGTTAACATCACCGATGAAGATGGTAACACTGTTGAAGCTGGATCCGGTCTCGATGAAGACGATGAAGACGTCGTCATTCAATGGCCGACCGAAGAAATCGTCAGCACTGAAACCACTTACACGTTGAAAGCTATTCCTCGTCTCTTCAACCAGGATACGACCAGCACCGATAGCGTTGTCGTGTCTATAAATAATGACACAAGCGCTTTGGGCACCGCTTTCCTCCGATATGCGACTTTTGTCGACGGTATCTGGCAATTGAGCACTTCGGCATCATCGGTCATAGCTGGAACAGCGGCCGAATTCATTTGGTCTGACCGGTCATTAGTCGGTCACTCCGGTGTTTCTGGTTCGTCTTCTTCCGACTGGTATAACGGTTACTATCTGTTCGACCAGTTCACTGCTGGCACGATTCAGCTGGAACCCTAATACTAGGCTAAGCTTTATCAATTTGATTTATCGGATTGATTAAGCGAAAACACCCCGCCCGGCAACTGCTGGGCGGGGTTGTTTTTTTAGGAAGGATTTGATATATTTAAAGAAAATTTAAAAATAATTTAAAATGATCATTAAAGAATCCTTTTTCAAAAAAATCCTCCAATTTATATTTTTTGCCGCACTGGCCTCGCCTTTAATAGTCGACACCCGATTATTTTTTCCCTATGTCACGGCCAGCGGTCTTTTTTTCAGAATAACAACCGCGTTTTTGTTTTTTGGCTGGCTGATTTTTGTGATCAAATTTCCAAAAAACAGACCCCGGCTTAATTTATTGCTTGTCGCGTTCGGCGTCTATATGCTGGCGCTTCTGGCCGCCGTTCTTTTTAGCCAAAGCCGTTTTTTGAGCTTCTGGGGCGATGCCGAAAGAATGATGGGCTATTGGGGCATGCTTCATTTGTTCATTTTATTCCTGGCCGGCTCGACTCTTTTTAGGGAAGAAAAAGAAAAACGGGCGCTTTTGCATTTTTTCCTGGCGGTCAGTTCTGTGGTCGCGATCTATGGCCTTTTTCAGAAAATAGGTTGGGCGCCATTGCAGGAAGGGTTCTCAAGAATCCAGTCAACCCTGGGCAACTCTTCTTATTTGGGCGCCTATCTGATCTTCGGTTTGTTTTTTTCCGCTTATTTCTTTTTTAAAAATTATAAAAACACTGCCTCGCGTCTGATTTTTGGCGGCGCTTTTTCGATCCAGGCTTTGGCTATTTTCTTCAGCGGGACGCGGGCTGTTTTTTTAGGCTGCGCTTTTGGCGCTGTTTTTATTCTCGCGGTCCTCTTGGTTAAATCAAAAAACAGGCATGCCAAAAAGACGGCTTTAGCCGGGCTAATCCTGTTCTTTATTTTTTACGGCTTTATTTATTTAAATAGCGAGAAAAGCTGGATGCCGGCCAAGGCATACGTCCAAAGAATAACGCAGATTTCTTTAAGGGACGCGACTTTTCAGCAGCGCTTGATGGCTTGGAATTGGGGCTTGAAAGGCTTTTTGGAAAGACCAGTTTTGGGCTGGGGCCCGGAAAATTTCGCTGAGCCGTTCAATAAGCATTTTGAGGCAAAATATTATAACTTTGCCACGGAAGAATATTTTAAACGGGCGCATAATTTTGTTGTCGAGCATTTGGCAACTGCCGGCGTTTTTGGTCTTGCGGCCTATTTTTTCTTTCTTTCCTCGGTCTTTTATTTTATCGTCAAAAAATTCAAACAAAACCGAGATTCTGTTTATTTGGCTTTTTTCGGCGGTTTGTTCGTCGCCTATCTGGGGCAAAGTCTCTTCATGTTCGATATGCTTCCTTCTTTGCTCGGATTCCTTGTTTTTTTATTGGCGATTGATCTGCCTAAGGCGCCGGCGGAAAACCAGCGCGCGATTTCAGAAATCTCCCTCGCTCCGCTATTGGTGTTGGCGCTGGCTGTTTTCGGATTTTATCTGAATAATTTTATTTTGCAGCCTTATCGCGCGATAAAAGACGTTGTTACGGGCCAGATTTTACTAGTTCAGAATAATTATCGGGGAATGGATTATATCAAAAGAGCGACCCAATACGGGACTTTCGTTGATCTGGATATCCGGTCTGGCGCGGCCAATAATATTTATAATTTTTATTTAGTCGGCGGGCAAAAAGAAAAAAGAACGGAAGATATCGAATTTGCGGTGAATCTTTATAAGAAAAACCTCCAAGCCGCGCCCAATGACACTTATTATAATTACAAAATCGCGGAGATTTTAAACATGCGCTACGCCGTTAATTTAGATGAACGTTTTCGGGACGAAGCGGCAATGTATATCCAAAAAAGTATCAATACTTCTCCAAGCCGGGCCAGGGTTTATTACATCCAGGTTGAGAATTTGCTGTTCGCCGGTGATTTTGACCAGGCGGTTAAAGTTGCCAGTTATGCCGTTAGTTTGAATGAAAGATTAGGCGAATCTTGGTGGGAGCTGGCCAAGGTTTATTATCTGAAGCAGGATTTCCCGAGTGTGAAAAAATACGTCTTAAAAGCTTTCGAAACCAATTACTATCTCTCGGAAAAAACCTTGAAGGATTTAGAGCTGGTGTTTGAGCCGTACGCGAGCAAAGAAAATCAAATTGAATATTTCGAACTATTCTCAAAAGATTATGATTTGAAAAATTATATCTACGATTCAAGTTTGGCAAATCTGTATTATGAGATGGGGAATAAAGAAGAAGCTGTCTTCCACGCCCGCCGCGCGGCCGAATTAAATCCGGCAATAAAAGATCAGGTCGAAAAATTTATCCAAAAAGTTGAAGCGTTTTAAAATTTAAAACTAAATTTATGTTTATTTCCGCAAAAAATCTATTGTATTTTATTAAAGCCTGCATTTTTTTTTCTTTTTTGACGCCTTTGATTGTCAGCGACAAATTCATTTTCCCATTCGTTTTTCCAAAGACCGCGGCCTTTCAAATCCTAGTTGAAGTTATGGTCTTGGCCTGGGTTTTCTTGATGGCGGAAAACCATCAATACCGGCCCGCCTTGAGCCGGCTTGCCTGGGCGATCGGGATTTTTTTGGCGATTGCTTTTATTTCTTCGATCCTTGGGGTCAATTTTTCGCACAGTTTTTGGAGCAATTACGAAAGGATGACCGGTCTTTTCACACTTCTGCATTATTTTGCTTATTTTATGGTTCTTGCTTCGGTGATGAAGACCAAGAAAGACTGGCTTTTTCTTTTTGACGGATTCATTGGCGCCGGCATCATCGTTTCTTTTATCGCGCTTTTTCAGCAGCTGGGCCTGGGCATTTATTTGTCTGGCCAGGGCCGCGTTTCCGCTTCTCTTGGTAACCCCGCATACCTTGCGGCTTACATGCTGTTTATTCTTTTTGCCATTGTTTTCATGTTTTTTCAGCGCCGAGAACGGAACTTCCGCTTTTACTATGGCGCGGTTTTTGCTTTTTCCATGCTCATTTTTTATTTGACAAAAACCAGGGGCGCAATGCTGGGTTTGGCGATCGGCCTTGGCGTTTTTTTTCTGGCCATGATTTTTTGGCCTAAAACAGCCAATATGAATGAGTCCCTTTCCGCCTTCGGCAGAAAAATGCGAAAGATCGCTTTGGCGGCCCTGATCGGTTTGGTTCTGTTTTTTTCTTTCCTTTATTTTGGCCGCGACAGCACGCTGGTTAATTCTTCCGATGGTTTGTCGCGCTTGGCGCATATTTCCTTTACCGAGGGCACGACCCAGACCCGGCTTTTGGCCTGGAAGCTTTCCTGGCAAGGATTTAAGGAAAAACCAATCCTGGGCTGGGGTTGGGAAAATTACAACGTGGTCTTCAATAAATATTACGACCCCTTGCTCTATCCGACTGAAAACTGGTTTGACCGCGCCCACAATCTCGTGTTTGACCTTTTGGTGGCCACGGGCGCGATCGGTTTTATCGGTTATTTTGGGATTTTCGCGACGGCGATTTGGCTTTTATGGAAAGCTTTCCGTCGGCAAAAACTGGACTTTTTCAACTTTGCCCTGATTTCTGCTCTGATTGCCGCCTATCTTTTTCAGGATCTTTTCGTTTTCGACATGCTCTTTTCTTATCTGCCGCTTTTTACAATTCTCGCTTTTATAAACTGGATAAGCGTGCCGGTTTCACAAAAGGAAATAAAACCGCTTAAACTTAACGCTTTTGCCAAAATATTGGCTGTTGGCGCTTTTATTTTTATCGTTTTTTTCGGCAGCATCAAGCCTGGTTTGGCCAACATCAGCGGGATAAAAGCCATGTCTTCGGGTAATCTCGGGATAGACGTTGTCACCAATAATTTTAAAAGGGCTTTTGAATACGGAACTTTTGGCCGGTTCGAGATCCGCTTACAGGTGTTTGAATCGGCAAAAAATCTATTGGGAAACTATGAGCAGTATAATGATGAACAAAAAAAGATCGTGGCCGATTTTACGAATTTTGCCCTGCAAGAAGCGGAAAAAACTTTGAAAGAACAGCCGCTGGATACGCGCTATAATCTTATCATCGGACAGCTTTTTTTGGCCGCGGCTCAGGTCGATCCCGCCAACATCAGGCGGGCCAACGATATTCTTGAGATGGTTCTTAGCCAAAGCCCCAACCGGCAGATTACGCTTTTTTCTTTGGGCGAAGCGACCATTAGGAACGGTAATATAGAAAAAGGGCTTTCGTATTTTCAAAGAGCCATTGATCTGAATAATAAAATTCTGGAGCCGCATTGGAATCTGGCGCTGATTTATTTTTCTATCGGCGATGAGCAAAAAGGGAGGGAAAAACTCGATGAAATAACCGCGAAATTCGGGGTAAATGCTTTTGACGCTGACATGCTTAGGCGTCTAGGCGCTGTTTTCATCACTTACAAAGATTACGGCACCGCTAATTTTTACCTTGATAAGGCGCTTGAACTTAACCCTAACGACGCCAACGCCTATGTCGGCCTGGCCGGACTATATTTGGGCCAGGGGGACAAACAAAGGGCCAAAAACGCCATCCAAAAAGCCGCCCAGCTCAATCCTGATTTGAAACCTCTGGAAGAGCAGTATCTCAAAAAACTCGGGGAATAAATGTTTTGAGGAAAATTATCCACAATGGTCAGTTGTTGGGTTATTGGGAAATATTTATAATAAGATAGGTTGAACCAGCCCTTGTTTAAAGGTTGGTTTATTTTTTAAAATTTTAAAATCCTTTTTTGGTAAAATAATTTGGCAGAAAAGGATAGTCAAATAAGATCTATGAGAAAAAGACTAGTTATCTGTTTAAGCATTATCATTGTTTTGGCCGGCGCGTTTTTTTATTGTGAGGATTGGTGGGGAAAGAAGAAAATAAAAATTCAGATGGGTCAGGCCTCCCCGGATTTCCCTTGGAGCGATTATTCGCAAAAATAAATTTATAAAAGAAAAAGTATTGATTTTTTTATATAGAATTTATTAGTATGTGTCTATATTTATTATCAATGTGTAGATGATAATATCTGTGAATTGAAATTAAGTAATTAAAAAAAGGCCCTTGTGGCCTTTTTTATTGAATCAAAATTAGTATTGTTTTTCGGTTTCGGAGAGCATTTTGGCCAAGGAGAAATCCTGGACTTTCTTGAGCGAGGTTTCGGCAAAGATCCTGGCCAGGGTTGGGTTTTCGAGGAGCTGGAGCACGCGCTCGGCCAGAGCCTCGGGATCGTGTGGACTGATTAGATAGCCGTTCATGCCGTCCTGGACCATCTCAGGGATGCCTCCGACGCGCGAGGCGACAATCGGCAGGCCCGCGGCCATGGCTTCAATGATCGTGTAGGGCAGGCCTTCTTTTTCCGAGGGCAGAACGAAAACATCAAATGCTTTTAAATATCTGGCGGCATTTGGCAGGATGCCTGTTAGAATGAATTTATCCGCCAGACCCATTTGGGCTATTTTTGTTTTTATCTGTTTTTCCAGGGGCCCGCTGCCAATTAGGATAAAAAAGATTTTAAATTTTGTTTGCGGGTTTTTGATAAGCAGGTTCGCGGCTTCGATTAAAATGTCCAGTCTTTTTTCGGGATAGAAATTGGCCAGCGCGCCGATAGTTTTGATTCCGGCCAAGTTCTTTCCGGCCAGAAGTTTTTTTTGCGCTTCCTCTTTGGTCAAAAAATCGATTTTCGGGTCAATTCCGTTATGAATCATTGTTAATTTTTCAGCCGGAACGACTTTATGTTCCAACCAGAGCCGGCGGTCGTACTCGGAAACGCAGATAATCTTGTGTTTAAATTGGGCGGTGAATTTTTCGGCCCAGAGGAAAAGCCTTTTTGAAAGCGAGGAGAAAGAGGCTTTAAAAACCGCGCCGTGAACCGTGTAGGCGATTTTCATTGGCAGATTCCGGCCGGCCAGGGACCCAAGAACTGAAATTTTGGAGCTATTTAAATGCAAAACATCCGGCCGCCAGGTTTTAAGCAATTTTCTGATTTCAAAATACGCGGCCAGATCACGGAAGGGATTTATCTGTCTTTTTAACCGTTTTAATTTGAAGGTTTTAATTCCCGCGTTTTGCAGTCGCTCAAAAAGCGGACCGTTTCCGCCGGCCGCCACGGCAACTTCAAACTGGTTTTTATCAAGTCCGGTTGCCAAATCAATGACGTATTTTTGCGCGCCGCCCATTTCCGAAAGAGTGACCAGATAAAGGATCTTTTTCATGTTTTATTTGTCTTTACTTTGGGTTTTTTTTGAGCTATTCTAATTATATATAAAAAATGGTAAAAATAGCAAAAAGTTATTAAAAATAAATATCCGAAGATATTAATAAAAAAATGACAAAAAAAAATAGTGAAATCGCGTTGGTAACCGGAGGAGCGGGATTCATCGGTTCTAATTTAGTTGATAAACTTATTGAAGAAAATTTTAAAGTAGTCGTGATTGATAATTTAAGCAACGGCAAAAAAGAATATATTAATCCAAAAGCCGAATTTCATAAAGCCGATATAAGGGAATTAAAAAGCATAAAAAAATACTTTAGGAATGTCGATTATGTTTTTCATCTTGCCGCTCAGCCGAGAATTCAGCCTTCGATTAAAGACCCGTTGTTTTCGAATGATAACAATATAAATGGAGCACTTAATGTTCTTTTGGCGGCTCGCGATGCTCGCGTTAAAAAATTTATTTATTCCGCTTCCTCTTCCGCTTATGGCGATCAGGCAAAGATGCCCCTGAAAGAGAATATGGCAATATATCCTAAAAATCCCTATGCGGCGCAGAAGTATTTTGGTGAAGTTTATTGCCGGATTTTTTCCGAGCTTTATGGATTAAAAACGATTTGTTTGCGTTATTTTAATGTTTATGGTCCGCGTCAAAAAGAGGAGGGCGCCTATTCAACTGTTATTGCCGTATTTTTGAGGCAGAAAAAGAAAGGAAGGCCGATGACGATTGTCGGCGACGGCACCAAAAGAAGAGATTTTACGTATGTCAGCGATGTTGTTGGGGCAAATATTTTAGCCGCCAAGAGCGATTTGGGAAAAGGAGAAGTGATCAATATCGGAACTGGGAAAAACTTCAGCGTTAATCAAGTGGCGGAAATGATCGGGGGTAAGAAAATTAATATTCCCGATCGGCCCGGAGAATCAAAAGAAACTTTAGCCGATATTTCGCTGGCCAAAAAGTTGTTGGGATGGAAGCCGAAAGTCAATCTTTCCGAAGGGATTCAAAAAATACTGGAATATAAAGAATAATCCATGGAAGAAAAGAGGCGCATTTTAATTTTTTCAACCGCTTATCTGCCGCTTATCGGCGGGGCTGAAATTGCCGTCCATGAAATCACGCGGCGACTGGATGATTTTGAATTCGACCTTATTTGTGCCAGGATCAAGCCGGAACTGCCTTGCAACGAAAAACAGGGCAACATGACAATTTGGCGGCTTGGCTGCGGCTCTTTGCGCGATAAATTTTTTTTTCCATGGCGGGCGGCGCGTCTGGCCGGAAAACTTCATTCTCAAAAAAGATTTGAGGCAGTCTGGGCGATAATGGCTTCTTTTGGGGGGCTGGCCGCTCTATTTTTTAAGAAAAAATTTAGGAAGACGCCTTATATTTTAACCCTGCAGGAAGGCGACAGCAACCTTCATATATTTTCGCGCGCTGTTTGGCTTGGTCCTTTTTGGCGGCAAATTTTCAGCAAAGCGGATCGCCTAACCGCCATCAGCCATTATTTAAAAAGATTCGCAAAAAAGCACGGTGCCAGAAGCGAAATTGAGATCGTGCCCAACGGGGTCGATCTGCGGAAATTCCGGATTTCAAATGGCGAAAATCAGACAAGATCAAAATTAGGAATAGGAAAAGACGAAAAAATTATCATTACGGTTTCGCGGCTGGTGAAAAAAAACGGCCTCGGCGACGTTATCGGGGCTCTCGCGCTTTTGCCGGAAAATTATAAATTTCTGGTTCTCGGTTCCGGCCCGCTGGAAAAAAACTTGAAATTTAAAGCAAAAAAGCTAGAATTAGAAAATCGGGTATTATTTTTGGGCGATGTGGCCAATAAAGAGATTCCGACTTATCTGGCCATTGCCGATGTTTTTATCCGGCCGTCGCTTTCCGAAGGTCTGGGCAATTCTTTTCTTGAAGCTATGGCCGCCGGTGTCCCGATTATCGGAACGCCTGTGGGCGGAATTCCTGATTTTTTGAAAGATCGCGAAACAGGCATTTTTTGCGAAGTGAAAAATCCCAAAAGCGTTGCCGAGAAAATAAAACTTTTGCTGGAGAACGGAGATCTAAAAAAGAAATTGATCGAGAACGGAAAAAGAATAGTTGAAGAAAGATATAATTGGGATTCCATCGCTTTAAAAATGAAAGAAATTTTTAATAAAACAATTTAATAATTAAAATAATAAAATGAGCACAAGAACAAAGATTTTTTCGGTTATCGCCATAATTCTATTAGCCGCATCCTCGCGCCTGGTCGAACATCCTTTTAATTTCACGCCGATTGCCGCCATGGCTCTTTTTGCCGGCTGCTATCTGCGTGCCAAATGGGGGGTTTTGATTCCTTTGGCCGCTATGGCTATCGGTGACTATTTTATCGGTTTTTACGAGTGGCAGGTGATGGCTTCGGTTTATTTTGGCATTACCGCGGCCTATCTCATCGGTTGGGTTTTGAGCAAAAGAGTCCGCTGGTATAATGTCGCGTTTTCTTCGCTGGTTTCTTCAATTGTTTTCTTTTTGCTGACTAATTTTTCGGTCTGGGCTTTTTTTAGCTGGTATCCCCACACCTGGGCGGGATTAGTCAATTGTTTTACTTTGGCTTTGCCTTTTTTTCGCAATACCATTGCCGGCGATCTGGTTTATTCGGTCGTTCTCTTTGGCGCTTTTGAACTGGTTATGGTTTTGGCGGCAAGAAAAAAATTGGCAACTGAAAGGGCATAAACTCTAAAAAAATAAAAAACCACTTGCTCTGCTTGGCAGGCGAGTGGTTTTATTTTGAAAAGAATAATAGCCCATTTAAATCCATCCTTTTTTTCGGCATCTTTGAAAATGGTTTCGTCGCGTTGCCGATTGCCATAAAATATGCATTCTGATTATTTCCTGCAAGTGATCTCTATAAGCAAAAAGGTCGGTTTTTTTCCTTTTTCCCCGGACTGGGATCAGCCTGAGTTTATTCGTTTTTTCTTCCGTTTGGCCATTGGATGCCTCCAGTCGAAATATCATTGTAAGAACTAAAACCCTTTATTTCCCGTGATTTTTGGATTAAGATAGGGTTAAGGCTTTCTCTGGTTATTTTATTATTAAAGGCCTTTTTTTGCAACCGATAAATGCGTGTCTTGATTACGACCGGCATTTTCCCGCCGGATATCGGCGGTCCGGCCACCCAAATTGAATATTTGGCTTCAGGGCTCTCTCGGAGGGGTTTTTCGGTTTCTGTTTTGACCTATGGCGCGCCAGAAAAAAAAGTGCGGCCTTTTTTGCTTTTCGCCGTTTCAAAAGTCTGGCCAGCCGGTTTGCGGCATTTTCTTTATTTTTTTAAGCTTTTTTTTCTGGCGCGCCGAAGCGACTTGATTTACACGACCGATCTTTATTCCCCCGGCTATTATTCCATGCTGGCGGCCAAATTTTGGCGCAAAAAATTAGTTGTTCGATTTGCCGGTGATTCGGCCTGGGAAACGGCGCAGAACCGGGGAGAAACACAGGATGACATCGTTTCTTTTCAGGAAAAAAAATACAGCGCCGCTATCGAAAAAATGAAAGAGCGTCGCAAGAAGATAATGCTTGCCGCCGACGCGGTCATCGCGGTCAGTGAATTTATGAAAAATTTGGCAGTCAAAATTGGCGTCGCGTCTGGAAAAATTAAGGTTGTTTACAATTCCATCGATTTTTTGCCTTCACCGCCCGCCTGGCATGATCCCCAGGAGCCCGTTCTTGTTTTTTCCGGCCGCCTGACGCCTTGGAAAGGGGTTGAAATGTTAGTTAGGATTTTAGACAAAATTAAAGAAAAATATCCGGAAATAATTTTTGAAATTTTAGGCGGCGGTTCGGAAAAAGAAAAACTTCAAAAGCTCTCGCGCGAATTGGGTTTGGAAAAAAACATAAATTTTCAAGGCCGGGTCAGCGAAGAAGAAAGTCATCGGATTTTTGCCCGTTCAAGCGTTTTTGTCTTAAACACCAATTATGAAGGCTTGCCTCATTCGGTTTTGAATGCTTTTCGGGTTGGTTTGCCGGTGATAACCACGCCGGTTGGCGGCAATCCGGAAGTTGTCCAAAGCGGGGTAAACGGATTGCTGGTCCCTTATAATGATGAACGCGCCTGGGAAGAAGCGATTTTTAAAATGCTCGAAGATAATTTTTTGCGCGAGAAATTCAGTATTGAGGGCAAAAGAACGCTTGAAAAATTCAAATGGGAAAATGTTTTGCAAAAGACAAGCGAATTGTTTAAATCTTTGACCGAATGAAAAAACTCATTCTCCTTAATCCCGAATTCAATATCGCCAAAACAAAATACGACACGAGTTTGTCGGTTGGCCTGCTTTGTCTCGGCTCTTATCTCTATAAGAAGGGCGTGCCGGTGAAGATAATCGATTGCGCGCGCCAGGAAAAATGGGAGAAAGTTTTTGAAGAAGAAATAAAAGACGCCGCGTATTTGGGTTTTTCGGTCATGACGACCCAAATTCCTTCGGCTTTGCGGATTGCCTGGTGGGTTAAGAATTTTTTTCCGCGTGTCAAGCTTATTTGGGGCGGGCCGCACGCGACATTTTTTCCGCAAGAAACCCTGGAAAGCAATCTGGTTGATTTTGTCATTTTGAACGAAGGCGAAGGAACAATGTGGGAGCTGCTTGATTCCCTGGAGGCTAGCTATAATCCTGATTTTTCAAAAATAGATGGCCTTGGCTGGAAAAAAGACGGGCAAATCTTTATTAATGAAAAAAAAGAATTGCTGCCGATGCGAGAAATTCCTTTGCCTAATTGGGAATTAATGCCGAGTGAAGTTTTGGAGCGACTGGAAATCGTGCCGACCCACACTTCGCGCGGTTGTCCGCATCGTTGCGCTTTTTGCATCAATGCCATCACCAAAAACCGTTGGCGCATGCGTGAAAGCGGGAAAGTTTTAGAAGATATTGCTATAATTAAGTCAAAGCCCTGCTTCGCTGGAAAGAAATTACGTTTTTGGGACGAGAATTTTTTTGTGGATATGGTCAGAGTCAAGGAGATTGTGGAAGGAATGATCAAAAATGATTTGATTATTCCATGGGAGACGACCGTCAGAGCGGATTATTTTTCGCGACCGGAACTGACTGACGATCTTCTTGAGGCGATGAAACAGTCGGGTTGCTACCTTCTTTCTTTCGGGGCCGAGTCTGGCTCGCCAAAAATTTTAAAAAAGATAGACAAAGATATTACGCGTCAGGAAATTATCGAATCAGCTAAAAAGTGTTTGCGGCATGGGATTATTCCCCAATATTCTTTCATGGTCGGTCTGCCAGGCGAAACAGCCAAGGATATCAGGCAAACCATCAGCTTGATTGACGAGCTTGTGGCTCTTGATCCAAAAGTTCAGATCTTGGGTCCCCAGGCCTTCCGGCCTTATCCTGGATCCAAGCTCTATGAGGAATGCCTTGAAGCTGGTTGGAAATCACCCGAAGGATTAAAGGAATGGGCCCGGGCGGTGGAGAACGAACTAAACTACTTGACGCCTTTTAATTTTCCTTGGGTCAAAGACCCGGGTTTAGTTGATTCGCTTGAAGCCTACGCGCGCTTTGGCGCGGTCGGTTTTAAAAACGCGCTTGGCTCGACTGTCACTTCAAGCAAGCTTTTAAAAGCGGCGTTTATCGCCGTTTGCAAATTGCGCTGGAAAACAAGATTTTTTAAATGGCCGATAGAATATAAATTGGCAAAAAAATATATCGCTGGCGGGGGCGTTTCTCAATCATGAAAAAAATTTCAATCGTCATTCCAGTCTATAATGAAAAAGACACGATCAGGGAGATTATTAGTCGCGCGGAAAAAAGCCCGATCGAATTAGAAAAGGAGATTATTTTAGTTGACGATAACTCCAGTGACGGCACGCGTGAAATCTTGAAAGAATTTTCAGGCAGGCATAAAGTAATCTTTCATGAAAAAAACAAAGGCAAAGGCGGCGCTTTGCGTACCGGTTTTTCGGCGGCTTTTGGCGACATTATTTTGATTCAGGACGCGGATTTGGAATATGATCCCCAGGAATATCCCATTCTTCTCGCGCCTATTTTAGAAGGAAAGGCGGATGTGGTTTTCGGTTCGCGCGTTATGACCACCAGGCCTCATCGTGTTTTGTTCTTCTGGCATTATATGGCCAATAGTTTTTTGACATTTTTTTCCAATATGATGACAAATCTGAATTTGACCGATATGGAAACCTGTTACAAGGTTTTTACAAAAGAGGTTTTGGAAAAAATCCTTCCAGATCTTGAATCAGAGCGTTTCGGGATCGAAGTAGAAATGACCGCGCAGTTCGCGAAAAATAAATTTCGGATCTATGAAGTCGGCATTTCTTACGCCGGCCGAAACTATAAAGAAGGCAAAAAGATCGATTGGAAAGACGGCTTGGCGGCGATTTGGCATATTATAAAATTTAATTTATTCAAATAGGCTTTTAAAATATGCTCGAAAACGCGAACTCTGTCATCCCAAAAAAATATTTCCTGGCGATTTTTATTTTTTCTTTGGGCAATATTTTGCTTGTTAATTTTTTGGTCTTTTCGGGCGGCACTCCATTCACTCCCGAATTAAATGAATACGGCGACATTGCCGATCTTTTCAAAGGCGACAGCCAGTTGGTTTTTGTTTACCGCGTGCTAAAACCCCTTGTTTCGGCGCTGGCCTCTTTTTTCTCCTTGTTTTTGGATATGAAAGAATCGTTCCTTTTGGTCAACAGCGTCTTTTATTTTTTGGCTGGTTTTATAGTTTTTAAAATTATCAAATTGCTTTTTCGGGACGACGCCCAAGCCTTAATCGGCGCCTTTCTTTTTTTGACTGGCTACCCAATGCTTAACTATGGCATTCCTTATATTTCTGATATCGGTGGCTGGTTCTTTTTTATCTTGGGCGTTTATTTTACCCTGATTTTTTTGAAAAATCCTTCCTGGCGTCTGGCGGCCTTAAATGGACTGACGGCTGGCATCGGCGGTCTGGCTAAAGAAAGCGGCACCATGGGCGGCATCTTTTTTCTGATTTGCCTCTTTTTTCTTTTAAAAAAGAGTTTTAAAGAAAAAATGAAATATTTTGCTTTTTTTGTTCCGGCATTTTGGATTCCATTCGGCGCCTGGCAGATCTTTTCGTATTTTAAATATGATTATTCTTATTTCAACTGGTATTTTGACAATGCCGCCTTGTCGGTTCATTATTGGGCCGAGTTTTTCCGCTTGGTCGCAAAAAGCACGTTTGCCACTTTTCTGGCGGGTTGGATATTTGTTTTGGTTGGCGTTCTAAAGATAAAAGAAATGACTTTAGAAAACAAAAAGCTTTTAGCCGCCCTGGTTTTTCCTTCATTTTCTTTTCTTCTCTGGTTTGCCGCTTCTTCTCGCCTTTTTTATGTCGTTGGTCTCTTGCTTTCAATTCTGGCTAGTTGGGGATTTATAAAACTTTGGCGGGATTCAGGGCATAAATTTGTTTACGGGGCGCTTTTTTTCGTTGTTTTGGCCGGAAACTATTTCTGGCTCATTTTTGACGATAGATTGAGGCATGTTTTAAATACGATTTTAAAAATACATTATTGATGAAGATACTGAATTTTAGCCTTGAAAAAAAATTGTTTGAAAGCGCTTCCAAATCCCAGCTCATGTAAAACGCGTTACAAAACTTCGTGTGTGCAGGCTCTACTATTTGGCGCGGCAGCGTCTAAGCTATATTAAAGACAACCGTTTCAGGGAGCGAATTCATCATGAAGTTGCCACTGAT
>JAQUNU010000015.1 GCA_028717445.1 Candidatus Portnoyibacteriota bacterium
ATGTCGGCCCATTGTGTTTAATAATTCAAAAATCTTAACCGGATTTAATAAGATGCCCGAAGAGAGGGCTTTGTTTTTAATGGCCAAAAGCACCTGTTGTTGGCGCCTGGCCCTATCAAAGTCGCTCGTTGAATAGCGAGACCGGACAAAGAAAAGCGCGGTCTCACCGTCCAGATGATTTTTGCCGGCAGGCAGCTCAAGAACCATCTCTTTGGCGAATTGCGTCGTTTCAACAAACGGATTTTCCAAATTTACGTCAATTCCGCCCAAAATATCCACGGTCTCCTTGAAAGCCATGAAATCAACCGAAACAGCATAATCAATGTAAAGATTGGTTATTCTTGAAACCACAGCCTTGCTGTAAACCAGGCCTCCGCCGGATTTTCTTTCTTCGCCCAAAGCGTAAGCGAAATTTATTTTTTCTTTCAGACTATTTTTTTGTCCCGGCGCCTGAGGCATAACCACATACAAATCCCTAGGAATAGAGATCATCGCCACTTCATTGGTCGATTTTTTTACGCTGAGCAAAATAATAGTATCGGTCAAAAGACCGCCATTTTCATCTCCGGCGCCTCTCAAACCCAAAAGCAAAATATTTGTCCGGTCAGGATCTTTTTCCGGCTGGGGCCAATCCTCGGATATGGGCAAAACCGCGCCCTCATTTCCGCTTTGCATCTGCGAGAAAATAAAACCGGTCTTGTAAAAAAGGGAGCCAATCGCCGCTAATAAAATCAAAACGCCAAAAATCCAAGGCCATTTCCGGCGTTTTTTTTCGGGTTTTGAAATATAGTAATATTCGTTTTCCATTAAAACAATTTGATTATCTTAAATAGCGATGTTAAAAATGAGAGTTAAATCAACCAACGCTCAATTTCAGCCGAAGAAACTCTTTTTTTGGCCATGATCTGCTTTCTTTTTTCCCAGGCAAGCGGCGCCATTCTTTTCAGATCGCCAAACGCTTTCCGCGTAAATCGCTCAAATAAAAGAACGTAAATCCAAGAGGCAATCTCTTTAAAAATAAATCGAAAACTTTTTAAAAGAGACCAGGCTATTTCATTCTTTATCTGCATCAAACGCTGATTTCGAAAAGAGAGATACTTTGAAAATTGGCTTAGCTTTAGCCTTTCCTGGATAATGGAAAAATAATTCTTTGCCGCGCTCTCTCCTGAGCCCCGAGCATGCCAGGCCTGCATTCGGGGCAAATAGAAACTTTTCCAACCCAACAGTCTTAGCCGCCAAGCCAAGTCAATATCCTCTTTATATGAAAAGAAATTTTCATCCAAATATTCGACTCGGCCGCTGATTTCTATTTTTGCGTCTTCCAGGGCCTGCCTTCGAAAAACCGGCACCGCGCCGTCAGCCCCAAAAATTTCCTCTTCTTTTTCATATTGGCCCTTGTCAACTTCGCCCTGGCCGCGATTGATTATCCGTCGGTTCTTAAAAATCTGAAAACCGGTTGAATCGATAATGTCTATCGGCAACAAATCCCTGCCTATTCGACGGGTTTTTGCCTGAAGCGAAGCGACTTTGCCATTCTTGCTTTCCTGAAAAAATTTCTGGGCGTTTTTTAAAAAATCAGACGAAAGAACAACATCCTGATTCAGCAATAAAACAAACTCGCCTTGACTCTCTCTTATGCCTAAATTGTGCCCGGCCGCGAATCCTAGATTTTTCTCCAGACGGATAAAGCGCACCGGAAACCTGGGATTCGTATTTTTTATAGATTCCTGCGCCAAAGCCACAGTGTTATCTTCAGAACCGCTATCAATAATTAAAAGCTCGATGCGGGAATAGGTCTGCGCGAAAACCGATCTCAAACAACCCTCTATGAATTTCGCGCCATTCCAAGTCAATAAATTTATGGAAAATAAATCCTTTTGCATTTTTTAAGCGCTTTTTTGGCTTTTTCCGCAAAAATTGCGTGGCAAAAGTTTTTTTAGAAAATCGCGGTGAGCAAAACGTGTAAAAATTTGCCGACCGAGCCCCGCGCCGTCTGGCGCGGAAGTACGAGTTTAGGAGGAAAATTTTAGTTTTGTGAGCCGTTGATTTTCTTAAAACTTTACGCCCGCGATTAATCTTTTGGTTACTTTTCTGTTAGCGGAAAAGCAACTCGAAAGAATTTCTTAATCTTCCATTTTTTCAATTCTTCTCACTGAATAAAGCAATCCTACTCCCGTCATAAAAAATAAAAGCACTTTGTCATTTAAAAGCACTACATCAAATAAACTATAAGCCATCACCCACAAAAAGTAAAGCCCGAAAAAAAGGCCAAAGGCACGAAAATACGGCTCCCCGGAATGCCTGAATATCAACCAAGAATTTCGCAGAATTTCAAAGAAAATAAACAACAAAAACAAGGCGCCAAACAGCCCGATCTCGTTGGCAAAATCAAGATAAAGATTGTGGGCCGAGGCGCCTTTTTTGGCCGCGGAAACATCCTCGTTCAAAACAGTCACATAATTGCCCAGACCCACGCCCAGAAGAGGGTATTTTTTCAATGCTTCGGCGCTTGCTTTCCAAATTTCCAGACGGCCTTTATTTGAAGTCTCGCTCAATTTCGAAATGGACTTGGCTCGTTCAAAAAAAGAAAAGGTAGTGGAAGCGTTTCCGCTCCCTTGCCAGGCCTGAAATTTATAAAGCACGGGCGGATAGAAAGAAGAGAGTAAAAATAAAAAGCCAAAAATCAAGAATGTTAAAATGGCTTTTTTAGTCAAGACATTATCAATCTTCTTGCTGAATAGATAAACGCCGATAAGCGCCACCGGCAGCAAGCCCACCCAGGCGCCGCGGGAACCGCTCATGATAATCGCGGCCAGGGCTAAAACGGTCATTGCCCAAAAGATTATTTTTTTGCGGCTGTTTTTGAAAAAGACCACCAGACCGACAAGAACTGGAACAGATAGAATCAGGAACATCGCCATTGAATGCGAATCGGGAAAAACCGAAAAAAGCCGTAAGGTCGGCGGGTTGACGGAATAATAGGCAAACCACGTGTTACTGTAAGAAAGGAGATCGGCCAGATTCTGGCCGTAAAAAACGCTGATCACCTTTTGAGCCCAAAATTGCCAGAAGCTGAAAAGCGGAATGAATAGAACCGCGACAAATTGGACCAAGGCGACCGCTATGACGACGCCGACGGCGACGGCCATGGATTTCAGGATTTCCTCGGCAATCTTTTTGCCATTTGCCAAATTTCGTATAACGACATAGAGCAGGGCGGCGTTAATAAGGAAAAGAAGTTTTTTTACCGCCAAGCCCTTATAATCAGCCACAAAGATCGACAAAACGCATATAATAAGAAACGCGCCGGCGGCCAGATATTCCATCGGGTAATGCTTTAAATTTTCTTTCAGTCGCCATTTGCCGGCCGCATTCTTAACAAGACTGATCGAAATTCCTTTTTTAAAAAACAGACAGAGGAAAAGCGCCACAACCAGGATGCGCCAGTTAGCCGTCGAACCCAATCCCTCCCCGAAGGGCAGGGCAACGAACAGAGGGATTGATCGGATAACCAGATAAAGCGAATCCTCCGGACTGGAAAAAATCATGTAAAAAACCGCGAGGCCCGTCAAAAATAAAACTGCCTCGCGAGGAACAACCCCCAAAGACGCCAAAACCACAACAATCACCTCAACCGCAAAAACTATATTTAAAGATGTAAAATATTTTTTCACTATTTTTCAGACTCTTCAGAAAGCCGCTTCAAGATAGTGTCGGCGCATAATTTCCAATTGAATTTTTTTGCCTGCTCCCTTCCTTTTCCAATCAAATATTGGCGCAAAATACCGTCAGTCAGCAAACTTCTCATTCCCTCAAAAATTTCGTTAATATTGGTATTATTTTTAATCAGATAGGCCGCATCTCCGGCCACCTCCTTTAAAGAAGTTCCATCCGTGGTCATGACCGGCACGCCGCTGGACATGGCCTCGACAACCGGCAAACCAAAACCTTCATAATCCGAAAGCCAGACAAAAAACTCGCAATTTCTGTAAATTTCAGACAAATCTTCATCCGGTATAAAATTTACGCGCACAATCGCATTTCTTTTCAGTTCTGCGTTTGCCTTTCGGGCCGCCTGGTTTATGCTTTTTCCGGGCGTGTAATCGACGCCCGCGATCAAGAATTGCAGATCCGGCCGCATCTCCGCCAAAATTAAAAAAGCCTTGATGATCTCCCGCAGATGCCGCCGGGAAAAAATTGAAGCCACGTAAAAAAAGAATTTATGATCAATGCCGTATTTTTTCAATACTATTCCCGCCTCTTTCCCTCCTTCTGCTTTAAAAGCAGGATCAACCCCCTCGCCGGTGATAATTATTTTTTCCGGTTTGATGCCATAATGCTTTATGATCTCGGCTTTGCCAAAATTCAAAGGCGTAAAAACAATTTCCGCTTTTTGGGCTGTTTTTTTTGAAACCCATTTCAGCAGCACTTTGTCAGCCGCGCTTTTCCAATTAAACCATTCAGGATGCGCCTCATAGACAATATCATGCAAAAAAACGGCAATTTTCCCTTTATAAAAAATCGGCCCGACATACTCCGGACAAAAAAGAACGTCCAGTTTGTCTTTCTTTGCCGCCCGCCACAAATTCCAATGAATAAATTTGGCCGTGCTGCATGATTTTAAAAGTTTTGCCTCAAATATCTTGCCTTTGGGAATGCCTTCAGGAATCTCATCTTTAAAATATAAAATAAATTTTACATTTTCGCTTGGCTGTCTTTGCCATTGTAAAATCAAATTTAAAAGAACCCGACCCACGCCGGTGCGTTTCCCCTCCAGACTATGAGCGTCAATTCCAATCAGCATGATTCTATTTTTTTGGACCTTTTCCTCCATCTTGCGTCTGAAAATTTTTTTAATAAAACCCCTCCAGCTTTCCCTTCTTCCCCTTCCAAAAATCCATAACGCCTTTTGCCACCGGCCGCGCCCATTCTCGTTTGTAGCCAATAATAATCTTAATGATTTGCTTTGAAAAAATCCAGAAACTCGTCGGATACGTGATGATTTTAGATCCGTATCGGGAAGCAAGCATTAAACCGTTCCGGGAAAGATAATAAATATAGGGATACGAAAATTCAACGGAAACCCTTGAAACCTTATGATAAATTTTCGATTGCGGCACAAAAACGCGCTTGAATCCGGCGCGCCTGGCGCGCAAATTCCAATCCGTGTCTTCGTAATATAAAAAATAATCTTCAGACATCGGCCCGATTTTTTCAACGACTTCTTTTTTTATCAAAAGACAGGTCCCGGAAATGTAATCAACCTCTTTTTTTTCATCAAATTGGCCTTGGTCTTTTTCCTTATAGCCGACCAGCTCTCCGCAGCTGAAATTTTTGGAAATCTTCCCGCCAGCCGACCAGATAAGCTCCTTTTCCGAATAAAACATTATTTTCGGCCCTAAAATTCCCGTCTTTTCATCCGCTTCCCCCGCCTTGACCAATTCCGACAGAAAATCCGGCTCAACGGTCGTGTCGTTATTTAAAAGCAAAATATAATCGGCGCCATTTTTTAAAGCATAATTAATACCGATATTATTTCCGCCCGAAAAACCCAGATTTTTCTTTGTCGCGATAAAAGCGATGTTATCCTGAAAATACTTTTTTGGCAGAGTATTAACCGAATCGTCCGTAGAACCATTATCAACAATAACTATCTTATAATCAGGGTAGTCTATATTCTTTAACGATTCAACACACTCAATGGTATCGGCCTTGCCATTCCAGTTAAGGACAATAATGAATACTTTTTTCATAACTTTTCTCTTTTCTTTAATCCGCCATGGCACAAATTTTTAAGAAAATCGCGGCGAGCGAGTCCGGAGAAAATAGTCGACCGAGCAGCAGCGAGTTTAGGAGACAATTTTCTAGACGAGCAAGTCTGATTTTCTAAAATTTTTGCCCTGGCGCGGGTCTTTTGGTTATTTTTCTGACCGCCAGAAAAGTAACAAGAAAACTCTAATAAATCTTCGCCACTGTTATTCCCGGATAATAATGAGTTAAAATTTCCTTGTACGTTTTTCCAAGCTCCGCAAGCCGCCTCGTCCCCGCTCCGGACAAACCGACGCAATGATTTCCGGAAATCCCGCAGGCGCTATAGCTGTAAGTCGTGCCTTCTGGGTCTTTAACGCCGCCAGCCAAATATTCATAACCGGCCTGACAATATTTTCCGCCCCAAACCGAACAGGCGCTCTTTGAACCGCTGGTGATCAGTTCAGCCGCACCGGAACTGTAAGCGGTGACAATCGGATTGCCGTTATAAACCGCCATTTCGCCTTGTGTCGCGGTCGCCGCATCCACAATATCCGAGGCGTATGGCTCACGGCCATAGCCCTTATAAAGCTGGTCTGATGTCGTATTGGTGATATGATAGACTTCGTCGCTGCCGTATTTGCCGCCCAGCTTCCAATAATGATAAGCGTATGTTCGCGCCGCGACGCTCATGGTTTTTAAATATTCTTTGTTCAACCCCTGGTTCGTTTCGGCCACGCCTTTCAGATATTCCTCCAGCGCCAGTTCGTTTACCACCCAAACTTTTCCGGTTTTTGGAGAAGCAACCAGCTCTAAATTGCCTCTGAATTTATTATAATTCAGCCCAGTTTTCCAGCTGGCCAAATCCCGATACGAGACAATCTCGAGCACGCCGGATTTGGGCTTTATTTTCGCAAAACCGCTTCTGGAAACCGAATATTGTTCGCCGGCTTGTTTTGAAGCGATTAAATTCCCGCTTTTATCATAAACATCAAATGGGCCGCTGCCAGTAAAAATAATTTCAGTCTGCGTCGCCGGCGCTTCCCAAATGGCCACACGAAGAGTCGGCTCTCCGGAAGCCGGTTGACTTGGAACAGCCGGCGGCTGCGACTGGGAAGGAGCTGGCGTTTGTGGAATGGCGCTCGCGACCGACGCGAAAAGCTTGCCGAAATCATCCGTATTTATTTTTAAAACCTTAGCCCAAGAAAGCTTTAATTTCTTGAAAGTCGCCGCGTCCGGAATCAGTTTGGCCAATCCGTTTTCAACCCGATAAACATTATAATCGCCTTTTTTCTGCACCAGCGTGCCGTCGGGATACTGAACCTGTCCGGTGTCTGCGTATTTTGAGATCTCTCCGATCGGAATGATCATAACTTTTTTCCAGTCATTTCCCATATTTTCAAACTGCTCGGCTGAAATAAATGATTTTTTTTGGCTATCGGTCAAGAGCCAAACCGCGCTCTCGCCTTCAGCTCTGGCGAGCGTGCCATTTTTATAGCCGACAAACTGGCCCAAGGGATAGATGGCTAATTCGCTGTCGGCAACCTGAATAACTTTTTTCCATTGATACCCCTGCTGGATAAAAGATTGGCCGGAAATAAATTCCCGTTTTTCTCCTTTTTCAATAAGATAGACAGCTGGAGAAGAACCGCGAGCCAACGTCCCCGCGGGATAGCTCATCGGAGCGCCTTCCAGAATTCCGGCTACAAAATCCGCCGTTTTTTTCACGACCGAGCTCCATTTATATTTCAAAACTCCAAAAAGCTGACCCGAAGTAATCCAGCGTTTGCGGCCATTTTCAATGTAAAAGACTTTTCCAGCTGGGTCGCTAATCAGCGTTTTATCCGGCCCGTAAGCGACGGCCAGGCCGCTGGGATAAAAAAGGATATCGCTTTCCGAGACTTTTAAAATCTTGCCCCAATCAAATCCAAGCTTGGTGAATTGCGCGGCGGTGATATTTAAATGCCTTTTTTTACCATCTTCAATAATATAAATTTGCGGGACCCCTGAAACTTGCAATAAACTGCCGTTTGGAAATTTCAAAAATCGGTTTTCCGAAAACAGATCAAGCTGTTGTTGTGAAATCGCCGCCAGCTTTTGATAAGCCCCGCCCTGGGCTGTAAAATCGCCGAGGCTTTCAAAAATTTTCCTCAAGCCTCCGGCCAACTGATAAATTTTACTGCCGGCGCCCTGATAAACCAAACTCTGATAATTTTGCTTATAGACCAAAGCCGATTGTCTTACTTTTTCAAAATCGAGCATTCCCGGATCCGGATTCCCCGGCTCAACATTCTTATGCCCCAAAACAACTGAACCGGAAAATGCCGAAACAAATCCGCCTTTGTCCGCATTCCAAATAAGAGAGCTTTTTGAACCAGAAGGATCAAGATTATTGGAGGCCGAAAGCCATCCGACAAGACGGCCCAAACTTTCATAGACCGCGGCGCTGGGTTGCTGACTGGCATAATTTCCCAAAATGCTTATTCCAATTGATCCGTAATTAAAATTATCCGCCGCCCGATCGTAATAAGTATGGGCGCCGCGAGAACCATTGCCGCCAAAACGGCCTTCATAGATCCGACCCTGCTGGTCGATGATATAGTTATAGCCGATATCGCCCCAGCCGCGCGTCACGGCATGATAACGATAGATGCTCTGGATGGTGGCAATCGGGTTTTGATTATTATTGCACGAAGCTTCGCTGGCATTGCAACCGGTATCATGAATAATAATATGCTCGATTGTCTGCCAATCCGAGGGAAATTGCTGGTTCTGGGGAACCCAGGTCATCAAAGCATTGAGAGACGGACTGTTATCCCAGGTTGAACGCGGCAAAATAACCGGCACCCCCGAATCTTCATAATAATTTTCCGCCGCGCAAGCCCCAAAAATACCTAAAAATAAAAATCCCTGGGCCGCTAAAAAAAGAAAAAAAATTTGATGCAATTTTTTCATTTTCGTTGATTTGATTTTAGCATAAAAAAAATAAATTTTAAAGAAGGCGCGAAAATTAAACTCAAGATATCCGGCTAGATTTTCAAACAAAAAAACAGCCCCAATAAAAAGCGGCTGTTTTTTGATTTAAACAGAAGTTTTAAACGGTCGGAGGAACCGAAGGAGGAATGGAAGGCGGATTCTGGTCTTGGATCTGTTCGTCCGAGCCCCCGTTTTTCTTCCGGGTAAAAAGCCAGAAAAAGACTCCGACGACGATTACGGCCGCAATGATGTAGTAAACCCAGGTCATTTTTATTTTTTTTAATCAACGCTCCTGAAAATCAATGCTGACGTTCAGGCGGCAATTGATCAATGAATTATTTTTGCGAAATACCTTAACTTTTATCTCCTATTAATTTCATTATATCATATTTCTCCGGCCTGGAAACATGATTGTGGATAAATAGTCAAAAATTATGAAAATTTCTCTTTTGTGTTTCGCGAAAATTCAGCATTTCAAACTATTCAATTCAATCTTTTTGCGTCTTTTATTCGGGATTTTAAGCTTTTGCCGCCGTAAAAAGCATTTCAGTCAGCTTCCAGACATCCCCCGCCCCCATAACCAAAATTAAATCGCCCGCCTTGGCATTCTGCTTAATATACCGGGCGGCTTCTTGAAATGAACCCAGAGATTCAACATCTTTGCCTTTTTCTTTGATTTTTTGCGCTAATTTTTCCGAACTCACGGCTTTGACTATTTCTTCCTTTTCCCGGCCAGGCACGCTATAGATCGGCAGTAAAACTACTTTATCGGCCTCGTCAAAAGCGGCGGCAAATTCATCGAATAAATAAAAGATTCGCTGATATTGATGCGGCCGGAAAACGCACCAAAGCTTCGCGTATGGTTTATGGCTGTTGATTAGCATCTCGCGCGCGCCCTGCAAAGTCGCTTTGATTTCTGTCGGATGGTGGCCGTAATCGTCAAAAATTTTCGCGCCGTTTAATTCGCCCTTATATTCAAATCTCCGCCAGGTGCCATTGAATTTATTTAGCGCCCAGACTGAAATCTCGTCGGCAATTCCCAATTCTCTTGCGGTGATTATGGCCGCGGCCGCATTTAATAGATTATGCCGGCCCGGCACTTTTAAATTCAAATTATCGATTTTTTCTTTTAGGCCGTATTTTTTGGTTTTTACTTTTGGGCTAGCGGCTATTTCATTAATATTCTGATCCTCATCATTTTTAACCAAAATTCCGTCTTCGCCGAGGTGGCCGACATATTCGGAAAAAGTTTTTTTAATCTGACCGATATCCCTGTAAAAATCCAAATGGTCCGCTTCGATATTCGTCAAAACAATGATTTTCGGCCAATAGTTCAAAAAGGCGGCTTTGTATTCGTCGGCTTCAATGACCAGATATTTCGATTTCCCGGCCCGAAAATTGCTATCCCCGAATTCCGCCAGCTTCGTGCCGACGATCACGGTCGGATCCAGCCCCGCCTCGACCAAAATCAAAGCAAGCATGGCCGTGGTCGTGCTTTTGCCGTGAGTGCCGGAAATCGCGATCGTAAAATATTGCTTCGTCAAATCACCCAGCGCCTGCGCGTAGGTCTGGCATTTTATGTTTTTTGATTTAGCGGCCCGCAATTCCGGATTGTCTTCTTCCGTGGCGGCGGTATAAACAACCCGATCCGCTTCATCCGGAACATTTTCAGCCCGATATCCTTCGAAAATCAGCGCGCCTTCTTTTTTCAGAGGATCGGTGATGTCGGGCATATTAATATCACTGCCAGAAACCGCCGCCCCTTGCGCCAGATAATATCTGGCCAGCGCGGAAACCCCGATCCCGCCGATGCCGATAAAATGAATGTGTTCTTGTTGACCCTTTAGCATATTTTTATAAAATTCTTAATTTTCAGCCGCAAAGCGGTCTTTTAGTTACTTTTCTGATGACAGAAAATTAACAATAAAATTCTTGACCGCTAAAAAAGGAAAAACAATCACTGCTCTATAAATCCTCGACAATCTTTTTGGCTCCAGAATCAATCTCCAAAGCCATTCCAGCCCGATTTTTCTCATGAATTTGGGCGCTCTTTTAATTTTGCCCGATAAAAGATCAAATGCCCCGCCGACTCCCATAGCGATCCTCACCGAAGGTATTTTGGCCAGATTTTCCGCAATCCAATTTTCCTGTCGTGGCGCGCCCAAAGCGACAAAAAGAATATTTGGCTGAAGTTTGTTTATCTGCGCCGTCGCGTTTTCCAATTCTTCCGAAAAACCGATCACCGCAGGATAATCTTTGGCTATTTTTTCCGCCACACTCCTGCCGCCGAGCAAAAATATCCGGTTCTCCGCCATGGCCAGAATTTTTGCCATCAAATCCACGCCGTGTATTCTTTTTATTTTTTTGCCGAAAAGCAAGGAGGCAAAGATTATTCCGATTCCGTCCGCGATGGCCATATCCGCTTTATTCAAAATCTCTCTAAAATCTCTATTTTTTTGAGCCAAAACAAGCATTTCCGGATTTGGCGTGACAATATAATGCTGAAAGCCGTCACCCAAAAAAATAGGGACTTTTTTCAAGATTTCATCCGTCGAGACATTATCAATTTTTACGTCCAGGATCCGCATTTTCTTATTCCCCAAGCGGACAGCTTTCCAAAATCGCATATTCGGCGCCGCTCCGCTTGAGATCGCTCTGCATAACCTCGATGCTGGCGGCATTAAGCCCAAATTTAAAATTCTCTTCAATATTGGGCCTCTCGACTAATTTATGCCACTCTTCCATATTTATTCTGGCCAAACTAATGTGCGGCGAAAAAGGCCGCCTCTCCGCGCTGTAGCCGCCGGCATTTTCTGAAGCGCTCAAAGCTGTCTCAAGATCGCTTCTTAAATCCGCCAGTTCCTCGCTGATTTTTCCTTTCAGCCAAATCATTCTGGGAGGTTTATCGGGAGGGCCGTAAAGAACGCGCTCAAATTCCAAATAAAAAGGCTCGTGACGCCTGGCAACCTCATTAATTATTTTGCAAATATTGTATAATTCATCGTCAGTGACATAACCAATAAAAACCAACGTTAAATGCAGACTGTCTTTTTTCGTCCAACGCACCGGCAAATGATTCCATTTTTCTTTGAATTCAAGAAGTCGGTTTTTTATTTTTTCACTCAGATTAATGGCAATAAAAACTCTTTTTTTCATATTTATTTCTTTTCTTAAATCTTGCGTCTGAAAATTTTTTTCGAAAAATTTTCAGACGCAAAGCAGTTTTCTGGTTGCTTTTTGACCGTAAAAAATTAACCAGAAATTATTTGAATTTTACCACAAAAAATGTTAAGATTCAAATTAATTTAAGGCATATTATGAATAAATTTTTTACCAACCTAAGCCGGATTCTTTTTGTCATCCTTATCGGTTTTGAGCTCCTAAATGAGCTTGGTATTTTGAATTTCACTCTCACTTTCACTTGGCTCGGATTAATCGTCACCGCCGCGGCTGTCTGGATAGGACTTGAACTCTTTTCTTTTTATTCCGGCCGCGATTGCCCTCCTAGCTCGCTTAAGACAGGCTTCGGATTAGCCATGCTTTTGGCCGTCGCCTTGGTCTATTTTGACGCCATGGGCGATATTTTTCTTTTTTACGCCAAACTGGGCTGGTATGATAGGTTGGGCCATTTTATGGGCGGCGCCATAGTGGCCATAATTTTTTTCTCCGTTATAAGAAATCTCTTCGCTTGCCGACGGTTATATTTAAGCCCGCTTGCAACCGGTTTTTTCATTACAGCCAGCGCCACTTTTTTAGGTGTTCTTTACGAACTCGAAGAATATTTTGAAGATATGCTGACCGGCTCCAGCCGCTTGGGCGATGCGCTTGACACAGCTAATGATCTATTTTTAGACCTAACCGGAGCGGCAATCATCGCCCTAATCACTTCCCTCTATGTATATCGTAAAAGCCGTTCCGCTAACTAGGCTTCCTGTCCAAATGCCCCAGATCCTAAGCTATTTTTCAGCCCACTCTTTGGCAGTGGGTTCTTTAATTTCCGCGCCGCTTGGAAAAAGAAACGAAGAAGCGGTAGTTGTTGAAAGCCGAGAAGCAGAGGATATGAAACTTGAAATCAAAAAAGCGGAATTCGAACTGAAACCGGTCAAAAAAATAATCAAGCAAGATCCGATTTTGACAGAAAATCAAATAAAGCTGGCTATCTGGCTGGCTGAATATTATTTTACTTCGCCCGGGCTTTTTTTAAAAATGGCTTTGCCGAAAATCGCACCCAGCAAATGGTCAACCGCTTCAACCCCTAAGCCAAAAGAGCAAAAATTAATCCTGATGCCCACCATCGGACAAATAAATCCGGCGGCCAAGGCCCATTCAAAGAAAAATTCCGCTCTGGTCTATAGCGCCCTAAAAAGTAAAAAATTGAATGAAAACTGGCGAAAAATCGCCGATGGCGAAGCTGAAATCATTATCGGCACCAGAATGGCCGTTTTTGCGCCGTTTGCCAATCTAAAAGAAATAACGGTCAAAAACGAAAGCAATTCCGGCCATCGCTCCTGGGATATGTTTCCCCGATGGCGGACGCACGAAGCGGCTCAAAAATTGGGCGACCTCTACGGCGCAAAAGTCTCTTTTGAAAATGACGCTCCTTCGGTTGAGTTTGATATTTCAGCTTTTTTATCCGGCCCGAAACCAAAAATAATAGATCTCCGCGAAGAAATGCGCAAGGAAAATTATTCCATTTTCAGTCTGTATCTTCAGGAAGCAATGCAAAATGCCCTTGAAAATAAAAAACAAATAATTCTTTTTATTAACCGCCGCGGAACTTCGACTTTCGTTCTTTGCCGCGACTGCGGCTACGTTGCTCTTTGCGAAAACTGCGAGGCGCCGCTCGCCTTGCACCAATTTAAAACAAAAAATGGGTTAAAACCCGTTCTTTTGTGCCATCACTGCGGCCGGCAGACAACTCCGCCCGGCATTTGCCCGAAATGCCAAGGAAGCAGGATAAAAGGATTTGGCAGCGGCACGCAAAAGATCGAAGCCGAAGCCAAAAAATTCTTTCCACACGCAAGAATTCTGCGGCTGGATGGCGACATTGCTCCAAAAGCGGCTATTGCCAAAAAAATTGTCAAACGCTTCAACGAAAAAAAAGCCGATATTCTGATCGGCACCCAAATGCTGCTTGACGGAAATTCAAATAAAGCCGAACTGACCGCGATGATATCGGCCGATACGCTCATGCATTTGCCGGATTTCCGCTCCGACGAACGGCTAGCCCAAATTATCTTCCGCCTTCAAAAATTAACAAAAAACGATTTTATTATCCAAACCTACAATCCGGAAAACTCGGTCTTAAAATCGATTTCAGAAAATAATTTTGAAAAATTCATCAAAACCGAAATTGAAACCAGAAAAATTTTAAAATACCCCCCATTTTCGCAATTAATAAAATTGACTCTCCGCCAAAAAGATCCGAGAAGAGCCGCCGACGAAGCAAAAATACTTTTTGCCAAATTGACCCAACCGCTAAAAACGAGTAAAATTTTTAATGACGCCATTCTGGAACTCATCGGCCCGGCTCCGGCTTTCATTTCAAAAGAAAAAGGCAGATATATCTGGCGTATCATTTTAAAGGCCAAACCGGTTTGGCCGGCGGAAAATCAGGAAGAAATTATTTCGATCAGAAACCGATTCCTTTCCATGATTCCCTCAAATTGGGAAATTGAGGTTGACCCGGAGAACTTGCTTTAAAAATAAAAGGTCCTTGGCTTTACACCAAGGACCTCCCACAGAGCCATTCACTTCCTTTGGAGATTGACTCCATGGAATGAATCAAACATAACCTCCTTCCGTTGACACGGCCGCTGATGCGACAATTTCGCGTTTAAAGCAGCGGTTAAGACACAAGGGAACAAGATTAAACCCTGCAATTCAAGAAAGACCTTCCAGGGCGAATCAACAACCATTCTCATCTCCTCCATTCCAAATTGCAGATATGCAAGCAGGAACAGACCGCACAGCCCCGAAGAAATCGCCGCCAAAACAAGATGCACAAATCTCAAAAATTTCATCCTTCTTCCTCCTTTCAGATAATCAATCCAGTTTCGTATTTTAAGCATTCAGGAATAAACCCGTGTAAAAACTCTGGCAATGGTGAACTGCCATGATACTGAAGATTACCTCGATCGCCCGCGTCAATGAGAATATGAATTCCATACGACACAAGCGGCAAATAGTTTTCTATAGCATAGCATCCTACAATCACAAAAAACAACGCTATCCAAGTATGCATTAGATTAACGTGACCAGGTACTGGCCCTTTTTCACCTCTCAAAATTTTTTGAATCCGCTGAGCCGATAGATGATCAACATCCATCAAAAAACCAAGACCAATTATCAGAATGATGATCAAATTCTGTCGGCTGTAAAAAAACAGAGGCGCTACAGCAAAAAAATAGATGCTTGCCAATACTGCGGTCGGTAGAAGATGCACTTTCGGACTTGCCATTTGCTCCCCCTCCTTTTTGTATCGAATTTGTAGAGAACTATACCCTAAATATATTATAACACCACCCATACCCTTTGTCAATATTCAACTCATTTATAAACTATGCCCTATATCGCCCAACCTAAAATAAATACCAATAGACAATCGCAGATAAATGGCCAGATTCCCAAAAATTCAGTTCCTCTGAAGGTTGTTTTTATGGGCACGCCGGAATTTGCGATTCCCGCTTTAGAAGCTTTAATCAAAAGTGATTTTAAGCCCTGTTTGGTCATAACCGGCCCGGACAGGCCAGTTGGCCGGGGTCAGGAAATAACCCCGCCACCGGTCAAAATTTTGGCCCAGAGCGCGCAAATAAAGGTAGCTCAGCCAACAACCAAAGTCGAGATATTAAAAGAAATTTCGGCTGTTTGTCCAGACTTGCTTATCGTGGCTGCTTACGGCAGAATTTTGCCCCAATCGATTCTGAACCAAACAAAATACGGCGCTCTTAATATTCATCCCTCCATCCTTCCCAAATACCGCGGCCCCTCGCCAATTCAATCCGCGATTTTAAATGGCGATCAAAAAACTGGCGTCACGATTATGCTGATGAATGAAAAAATGGATGAGGGCCCAATTCTGACGCAAAAAATTGTCGAAATCGCGGAAGATGAGAATGCCAAAACGCTTGAAGAAAAACTCGCCGTCTTCGGCGCCGAGCTTTTGCTGAAGACCTTATCCGAATGGATGATTTTAAAAAGCACGCCCGAGCCGATCGAACGCCTAATTTACCCTCAACAGCAAGACAATGCCAGCGCCACTTACACCAAAATTATCACCAAACAGGACGGCAAAATTATTTGGAACAAAAGCGCTCAAGAGCTTGAACGACAAATCAGGGCTTTTTATTCCTGGCCAGGAAGTTTTTCTTATTTGCCGGAAAAAAATAAAAAGATTTACACAAAAAATTTAAGGATGTTCAAAATCATTGAAGCCGAAATCCTGCCCTTGGAATTTGATAAAAAAATCGGAGAGATTTTTATAACCAATGATAAAAAATTAGCTATCCAGACCGGCAAAGGATGCCTCGGGTTACGAGAAATTCAGCTTGAAGGCGGAAAAACAATTTCAGCCGCGGAATTTCTAAACGGCCATCCGGAAATCATCGGAATGATTTTAGAATAAAAAAATCAAAATTCCCCCTCGACCCCCCTTTAAATAAAGGGGGAA
>JAQUNU010000016.1 GCA_028717445.1 Candidatus Portnoyibacteriota bacterium
CTGAATTAAAGCGAATTCAAGCAATGCCAATTTGCCTTTCAAATAACCGAATCTCGCGCCACTTACTTTTCCGGCTCTCGGAATATCAATAATGTCCAAATCTTCTCCGATTTGCCAATGCTCCCTTGGTTCAAAATTGAATTCCTTCTTTTTGCCAACTTCTCGCAAAACAACATTTTCGCTTTCATCCTTGCCAATAGGCACGTCTGATTGAAACATATTCGGCACCCGCCTTATTAGGCCGTCGAATTCTTCCTGGAAAGATTTCAGCTCCGGTTCGATTTTTGATATCTTTTCCTTGACCATCCGCATTTCCTTTATTTTTTCTTCTTTCTTTTTTTCGTCTTTTTCTTTGGCGATTTCTTCGCTGACCCTGTTCTGCTCGGCTCGCAAATTTTCTGTTTCCGCTATCAAAGCGCGACGTTTCCCATCAATTTCCAACAAACGATCAATATCGACCGCCATATTTCTGGCCGCGATATTTTTCTCGACTTTCTCTTTATTTTCCCTGATAAATTTTATATCAAGCATGCGCTTATAAACTTTAAAGCTTACGAATTTGTTAATTTCCCTTAGGTCTCATAATTGGAAACAAAATCACTTCACGTATGTTGGGCGCATCAGTCAAAAGTTGAACTAAACGATCGATCCCCATGCCCCAGCCGGCGGTCGGCGGCATGCCATATTCCAGTGCTTCGATGAAATCTTCGTCGAAACGGACTTCATCTTGGTGCAATTTTTCTTGTTCGCGCAGACGCATGGCTTGTTCTTGGGGATTATTCTGTTCGCTATAAGCATTGATCAATTCAATTCCACCGACGATAAATTGAAATCTTTCGGCATAGCGCCTTTGAGAATCTTCATTTTCTTTTTCTTTGGCCAAAGGAGACATTTCCATTGGATGATCAAGAATGAAAGTTGGCTTAATTATGCTTGGCCTAACCAATTTAAAAAGCGCGTCAATTGACCGACATTCTTTATCATCTTCGGGCTTGACGCCTCTTTTTTTCAACTCGGCCATGATCTCTTTTTGACTCGCTTTATCCAGATCAATGCTAAATTCCTTTAAAATCAAGTCTCGCATCGTTATTCTTTCAAAAGGCGCCTTAAAGAAAATTTCTTCTCCTTGGAATTCTATTCTGCCTTGCGGCACCAAAGTTTCGAAAATCTTTTCGGTCAGATCCATCAGATCTTCGTAAGAGGCGTAGGCCCAATAAAATTCCATCATTGTAAAATCAGGATTATGCGTTTTATCCATTCCTTCGTTGCGGAAACATTTGCCGATTTCAAAAACTTTCTCAAATCCGCCCACGATCAATCGCTTTAAATAAAGCTCGGGAGCAATGCGTAAATAAAGATCCATATCCAGGGCGTTTAAATGGGTTTTAAAGGGTTTAGCCAGCGCCCCGCCCGGAAGAGCCTGCAGAATCGGGGTTTCCACCTCGATAAAATCTAAGCCGGTCATAAAATCTCTCAATTTTTTTATTATTTCGCTTCTTTTTTCAAATCGCCTAGCCACTTCTCTATTCATCAAAAGATCAAGATATCTTCTCCGGAAACGCTCCTCAACATCGGTCAGTCCATGCCATTTTTCCGGCAATTGATTCAGTGATTTGGCCAGAATTTCAAAATCTTTAACCAGAAGAGTCAGTTCGCCTTTTTTAGTTTTAAAAGGCTCGCCGGAAACTCGAACGAAATCGCCAAGATCGAAATTCTCCACAAAAAAATCATACAAGCTTTCTTTCAGGCCGTCTTTTTTTAAAAAAATCTGAATTTTGCCGCTTGCGTCTTCGACGTCCGCGAAAGTCGAACCGCCATGAATCCGAATCGAACGAAGACGACCAGCCAAAGAAATATTCTCACTTCTTTCAACCAAGACATCAAAATTATCAAGAATATAATCAATCTTTTGGCGCGGCCCTGTTTTGGCCGGATATGGAGTTATCCCGGTTTTTTTTATTCTTTCCAATTTATTCAACCGGTCTGATTTTATTTTTTCTAAAGACATAAAAATGAAACTTCCTTAAAAATCGAAATTCTATTCTTTCTTTTAATTCCGCCTGGGCGGCAGTCTTTTGGCTTCTTCTCTGTCCGTCCAGACTGGTCCGACGAGACTGACCACCGAAAAATCAGCAAGAGTTTTTTATTTGACGGATATTATTTTATAAGTATTCTTTCCCCTCGGGGTTTCAACAATGATCGTCTCTCCTGCTTTTCTGCCCAAAAAAGACCTGCCCAAAGGCGATTCATTAGAAATCTTTCCCTCGGTAGGATTTGCTTCTTCCGAGCCGACAATCGTGAAAGATTGCTTACCTCCGTCTGAAGAAACTTCAACCGTCCCGCCGACCTGAACAATCGAGTTGCTACTGTTTTTATTGATAACCACCGCATTTTTTATTAATTCCTCAACTTCCAAAATGCGGCCTTCGTTGAAAGCCTGGGCTTCTCGCGCCTGAAGATATTCCGTGTTTTCGGAAAGATCGCCTAAGGCCTTGGCTTCCTCCAGCCTTTTTGAAACCTCCTGTCTTTTCAATTTATATTCCTCCAGCTGCTTTTTTAATTGCTCCAATCCTTCTTTGCTAATATACTTCATAAATAATTCAAAATTTAAATATCAAAATGAAAAATGACAAATCAAAATGCAAAATACATTAAGGCATATTTTTAACATTTTATTCATTTTGCATTGTCATTTTGATATTTTCTTTTTATATTTTTAATTTTTTGAAAAATACCAATTTAAAATATCTTTGGCTAGCGGCGCGGCGATAGCGGATCCCTCGCCGGCATTCTCAAAAACAATTGATAAAACAATTTCGGGATTCTCATACGGCGCGAAGGCCACGAACCAGGCGTTTTCTCTTTTCTGCCCCGCTACCTGCGCGGTGCCAGTCTTCCCGGCTGCTTTCACCGGCAGATCGGCAAGCAGCCGACCGCTTCCCGAAACAACCGTTTCTCTCATTCCTTTTCTGACGGCTTCAAGATTTTTCGGACTGATGAAATCCCCCCTGATAAATTCAGGTTCAAACACTTTGATACTATTTTTGTCTGAATCAATGATTTTGTCAACAAGGTAGGGAACATAAAGATTGCCGCCGTTGGCAATAGCTGATATTGCCGAAGCAATCTGCAAGGGCGTTACCAAAAGATCCCCTTGACCGATCGAAAGATGATAGGTGTCGCCGATATACCAATCTTCATTCTTTGTCTTTTGCTTCCATTCTTCGTCTGGGACCAGGCCTGGTTTCTCTCCAGGCAGATCAATCCCGGTATTTACGCCAAAACCGAACAGATTAAGATATTTTTTTATGCGTTCAACGCCGAGTCCTTCAATATTACCATAGCCTCCGCCAATAGTATAAAAGTAAACGTCACAGGATTGGGCGATAGCCGAATAGAGATTCACCTTTCCGTGCGTTTTCCAATCCGGAAAAGTGTAAACAACATTCGAATTATAGGGATTAACGATGATGATGCTGCCGTCATCGTTGACAGAGGTAGTCGGCGTCACTAATTCTTCTTCCAAAGCGGCTGCGGCAATGACCGGCTTGATCACAGATCCTGAAGGATACTGACCACTGATCGCCCGGTTAAAAAGAGGCTGATCTTCATCCTCTAATATTTTTCCCAATTCTGCCGAATCGGAACTTTGTTCAAAAACATTACTATTAAATCCGGGAAAACTCAAAAGAGCCAGGATTTTCCCATTTCTCGGATCCATGGCCACGATGGCCCCTTTCGGGGATGAAAGATTATCCGTTACTCTTTTTGAAAACTCAAATATTTTTTTTTGCAATGCCGAGTCAACGGTAGAAACGATATTCTGGCCCGACACCGCCTCTTTTGTTCCTAATTCTTTTATCTGCCTGCCTTTGCTGTCAACTTCAATTCTGTTTTCACCAGGCTGTCCGCGCAGAATCTGCTCGTATTGAGCCTCGAGCCCTTCTTTGCCCGCGCGCTCCGAGGAAAAATAATTTTTAAAAACCTCTAACTCATCCTGATTCAGCCTTCCGGTGTGTCCCAAAACATGACTAAAAATATCCGAATAAAGATAGTTGCGGGCAACTCCTTCTTCGATGGAAAACGCCGGGAAATCATCTTTTCTTGATTCAAGCTCTAAAATTTTTTCCGGCTCAAGGTCGCCAGCCAAAAGAATCCGCTGCTGACGGCGAAAATCCAATTGGTCAATGGCGACGCCGACATCCTTGGGATTCAAATTCAGCAAAAGACTCACCTGTTCAATCATCATGTCCCGTTCGTTCTTTTTTTTAGGCAAATCTTGCGGGGAAACAAGAACATTGTAAACGGGCAAATTGCTGACCAGGGGTTTTAAATTCCGGTCGTAGATCAGCCCGCGGGGAGCCAAAATCGGATAAACTCTCAGGCTATTTCTAGCGGCCAATTCCTGATATTCGCTCTTTTTGAAAACCTGAAAATAACCAGTTTCAAAAACAAGCACCAGAAGGCCGGCTGAAATTACACCGAAAAAAAGCCGAAAAACATTCCGTCGGATAGGCACCTCTATCTTTTGCTCCTTAAATTCAAGATGCTTGGCCGCGTCAACTAATACTTCCTCTGGCTCAATGTCTTCCTTGAAAGATTTTCTAATCCTGAATCCTTTGAATTTTTTGTTAAATCCGGAAAGATAATCCATTTTTTATATTTCTTAATTCAGCTTTTTTTTCTCCAAAAAACATAATAAAAAATAACAAAGAAAGAAGAAAATTCCAAGCAGCTTCAAGCAAACCGATCCAAAAAAAATCATGCCAGAAACCAATTTCAGGCATTTGGTTAAAATTTTGGAGCAAATCCGCCAATAAAATATAAAAAAGGGGGAAAGCCAGCGAAGAGGCCGCGAGAAGAAAGATCTTTCCGAATAATTCGCTGGTTTGAAAAATATTCTTTCCAAAAAATTTAATCAGCCACACCAATAACGGCAAAAGAAAAGTAAAAATACCCATCGGCAAACTGGAAAAAAGATCCAGAATCAAACCAGCTAGAAAGGCTTCTAAAAGGATCGGGCCGTCGCTTTTTTTTACAGAAAAGACGACAACGAAGGCGTAAACAAAATTTGGAGCGACGCCTAGAATTTTAAAATGCGGCGACAACGCCGCTTGAAGAATGGCCAGAAACAGAATAAAAACAAAGGCCGGCAAATTTTTCATAGATTTAATTATTTCCGATCACTACAAAAACTCTTTCCAGTTGCTTGCAGTTTAAAGCCGGCTTGACCTTAAATCGATGCAGCGCTTCGCTTTCTTGGGATATTTTCGATTCAATCCGACCGATAAGCAAGCCTCTCGGAAAATTGCCATCCAGACCCGAAGTTATTAAAAGCTCTCCTTCATTTATTCCTTCTTTGAGCGAGGCGACTTCAAAAATGAGGCCGGCGCTGTGATCGCCTTTAATGACTCCGCTTAAACGACTCTCCTGCGTGACAGCCAAAACAGAACTTTTTGAATCGGTTATGGCCAAAACCTGACTCGAGTTCTTATTGACCTTTATCAAACGACCCACCAAAAGACCGCCGGCAAAAATCGCCGCCTGATTTTCCGCCAGTCCTTCGTTGGCTCCCCTGTTTAGCATTAAAAGCTGCCCGAGATTATCCGAGTTAAATCCGACGATATCCGCCATAATAAGACGGGATTTTAAGGGCGGGAGCATTTGAAGCTGCTTAGACAAAAAATCGTTCTCATTTAAAACTTCCCTCAATTCGACGAATTTAAGAGTAAGTTGCCTATTTTCTTCTTTCAGCTGCTCGTTTTCATAAGCAAGATCCTTGAAATTGCCCACAAAATGGAAAATTCCGGAAATTTTCAAACCCAAAGAATAAAAAGGCCTGGAAACTGAAAAACAAATTCGGCAAACAAAATCTTTGGGCGCGCTAAACCAGCCGGAAAAATTAAAAAAAACCAGCAACGCGGTTGCTGCTACGATTCCTCCTAAAATATAAAATTTTCTGGAATTATTTTTAGCCATAATACGCGTTCTTTTTAACTAAAACAAACCACAAATTCTAAATTCTGATTCTTTCCCGCCGCCGCGGAAGAAATTACGTAAAACATACAGGCCTAATCAGATCTTAAATTGAGAAGTTGCCAAGACATTGCGCAAACCATCTAGATCTTCCAAGACAACGCCGCAGCCGCGGACCACCGCGGTCAAAGGGTCATCGGCAATTTTCACCGGCATCCGCGTCTCTTCGGCAACCAGCTTATCCAACCCCCGAATCAGACTGCCGCCTCCGGACAAGATAATTCCCCGCGTCATAATATCAGCCACCAACTCCGGCGGCGCTTCCTCGACTGTTGAGCGAATTGCGTTAACCAGGGTTTTAATCGAACGCCTCATCGCTTCGCGGATCTGATCGGAATTGACAATGACTTCTTTGGGCAAGCCAGTCAAAAGATCCCGGCCCCGCATCGTCGTTTCCATTTTATCCTCAAGCGGACAAACCGAACCGATGGCGATTTTAATATCTTCGGCGGTCTTTTCGCCTAAAAGAAGTTTAAATTCATCCCGCGCGTATTGAATAATGTCCTGATTCAGGTTATCACCAGCCAGACGCAAGCTTCGGCAGACGACAATTCCGCCAAGCGAGATTATAGCCACTTCGCTCGTGCCGCCGCCGATATCAACGATCATATTGCCGCATGCTTCCTGGACCGGCAAGCGCGCGCCGATCGCGGCGGCCATAGGTTCTTCAATCAAATAAACCTCTTTGGCTCCCGCGTTGCGCGTAGCATCTTCAACCGCCCGTTTTTCCACCTCGGTCACGCCTGAAGGAACTCCCACCACGACCCTCGGCCGCGCCAAAAATTTGAAACTCTGCTGATAGATCTGGCTGATAAAATATCTCAACATCTGCTCTGCAATCTCAAAATCAGAAATCACCCCTTCAGTTAGCGGACGCGAAGCGATGATATGCCCCGGCGTGCGGCCGACCATTTTTTTAGCTTCGTTTCCAATAGCCAAAATCTGACCCGTTTTTTGATTCAAGGCCACGACAGAGGGCTGATTAATGACAATCCCCCTTCCCTTGATGTAAACCAGGGTATTGGCAGTTCCCAGGTCCACACCCAAATCCTTGGAAATTTTTCCGAAAAATTTTTCCAGCATAATATTTGATAAAATAAATGGCGGTCATTTTTTAAGATCCAATCAATTTGGCTATGTCGCGGTAAGTGATAAAAAGCATCAAAATTATTAAAAAAACAAAACCGGTCGCGTGGATCAAATTTTGGACTTTTTGACTGACTGGCGATCCATTTATTTTTTCAATCGCCAAAAACAAGACTCGGCCGCCATCCAGGGCGGGAAAAGGAAAAGCATTAATAACGGCCAGATTAATCGAGAGCAGGGCCGTCAGCTGAATAAGATAAATGAATCCCATCTGTGCCGCCTGACCCGTCAAATTGAAAATGCCGACCGGCCCGGATACATCCATCCCAGCCCGACCATCAACAATCAAATTTTTAATTATCTCATAAAACGCGGCTAAAAGAGCGAACGTCAAGCTAATGGTCGCGGTAAATCCGCGATATATGGATTCATACCAGGAATAACTCACTTCCGCCACATTCGCCAACTCAACCCCTAAAGGCCCCTCTCCCGAAGGAGGATTTTCTCTCGGTATTAATTTTATTTCCATTTGCGAATCGCCACGCTTAAAATCAAGCAAAAGATCTTGGCCCTTTTTTCGATCAGCAATACTTTGAAATTGAGCCGTGTTCTTGATTTCGATAAGCCTGCCGTTTTCGATATAACCCAGAATCTGATCGCCGGCGGCCAGCCCTGCTTCCTGTGCCGGCGAGGCGGAACTTACTCCGACTATAGCCACTCTTGAATCCGGAAATTTGGCCGCCTCTTCATCGCTCAAAGCAGTCGGCAGGCCCAAAAAATGGCCGAGGCCGAAAAGGAAAACAGCCAGAATAAAATTCATAAAAACGCCGGCTAAAAGAATAGCCGCTTTAGACCTGGCTTTTTTAGAAACGAAAGAATCTTTGGCGCCGCTTCCCTCGCCCTCTTCGCCGAAAATTTTAACAAACCCGCCCAGGGGAATAAGATTCAAAGAATAAACGGTCTCCCCGCCTGCTTCCGGTTTTTGCGACCAAAAAAGAAATTTCCATTTCCGGCCACGTTTCTGCAAACCGATCAGGCGCGGCGGAAATCCGAAACCAAACTCATCGACCCTGACCCCTGATTTTTTGGCCATCGCAAAATGGCCCAGCTCGTGGATAAAGATCAGAATGCCTAAAATAATAATAAAGATGAGTATGGTCATTTAAAATCTTCGTTATATTTGAGATTTGCTATTATATGGTTAATATTTCTTTTTCCTTTTTTTCTGCCATCTCTTTTATTTTCCCATTGTATTCATCAACCAGTTTTTGCAATTCATCCTTGCCGCGGAATTTGTCGTCTTCGCGAATCTTCCCGGCCGCGGTCAGATCCTGAATCTGCTTCCAGGCGTCATCCCTGGCCCGGCGGATCGAAATTCTTGCCTCTTCCACTTTCTGGCCCAAAGCTTTGACCATCTGTTTGCGCGTTTCTTCGCTCGGAGCCGGAAGATTTATTCTCATAAATTCTCCTTCAACAGCCAAAGAAAGGCCGGGCACAGATTCGGTGACGGCTTTTTCAATATTCTTAAAAATGGTTTTGTCCCATGGCTGAACCATCAGAACCCGAACATCCCTGACGCTAATGGCCGCCAGTTGTTTAAGCGGCATTTTGCTGCCATAGCAATCAACCAGGATCTCTTCCAATAAAGAAGGGCTGGCCTGGCCAGTCCGCAGAACGGAAATATCCTGTCTTAATTTTTCCACGATCTTTTCTAAATTTGGTTTTATATTTTTTAAGATTTGCTGATACATAGAATTGTAAATCGCTAATTGCCAATCACAAATCGAAAAAATCTTATAACTGACGGCTTAGACGATTTGCTAAATGCGATTAGCTATTTTACGCCGACATAAATAATATTTGAATCTATCGGATCAACTTTGATCAAATTGATCTGCTTGCTGCTGGGCAGCTGATGGACTGTCCATGTTTGACCGTTATTTTGCGTTCGATAAACGATCGAGGCGGCGCCGTAATAAAAAATCGTTGGATTGCCAATGTCTTGCGCTATCGCCGAGATAGGCGCCGACTCCGGCGAAATAAGCGAAGAAAAAACCCGCCAGGTCTGACCGCAGTCAGAAGACAAAAAAATTCCTTTGTCCGTGCCGGCATATAAAGAATTTTGGCTCCGCGCGTCAATAAGAAAATCCCGGATATTTCCGCCCGTAAAACTGCCTATGGCCGAGCCAGAATTCTGGGCAACCGGATCGGCTAAAAGCTGCCAATTGACTCCCTGATCCGAGGTTTTAAAAATTCCCTTATTCAAAGCCAAAACATAGATAATTCTACCGTCTTCCGAATTTATTTTAACGCCTTTGATCGCCGCATTGAACCAGCCAATTATTTTCCAGCTTAAACCAAAATCAGCACTTTCTAAAAGCCCGCCTTCGCTTGTCCCAATATAAATATTCTGACCTTTTTTATCGACTTCTATTGCCGTAATCGAAACACCCTCTTTTGAAACGATATACATCTGTTCCCAAGGCGAATCAGAATTAGTGCTTCTTAAAACGCGGCCAAAACGCCCCTGATAAACCGCCGCATAGATAAGATTCGAGTTTTGAGGACTGATTTTTATATCAAGAATTGAAGCCCTTGCGTCTGGATTTTTTTTCTCATCTTGCACTAACTCCCAGCTATCCGCGCCGCTGTCGCTCCGATAAAGACCGTTCTCGGTTCCGGCATAAATTATGTTCGGATTAAAAGGGTCCAGTTCCATGGCCAGAATTTGATGGCTGGCCAGCGTTTCTTTTTTTGAAACAGTTACTTTTTGTTGCCAGTTTTCGCCGAAATTTTCCGATTTAAAAATACCGCCTTCTTTGGCAACATTGCATGAAAAAGGCATAGCCGCCACTAAAACGAAAATTCCAGGAAGAATAATAAAACTCTTTAAAGAAGAATATATTTTTATCATTAAATAAAAATTAATTTTAAATTAAATCGCCAACATTAAATTTTCGAAGATCAGCCGAGAATTGAAACCACTCTCTTTAAGGAGCTCCTGCGTCTCTTTTATCTTTTTTAGCGAAAGGCAAAGCCGTCTTAAAGAATAATCATTTTTTTCGCCTTTTTCAAAAACTTCCAAATCCATAAGGCCGAGAGATTCTAATATCCGGTCGCGATACCAAATAAGCCAATAATCTAAAATTTCAGAGGCAAAAACAGAGTCTTTAGACAATTTGACCGCGTAAAAAAATCTTTCAGCCAAATCGCTCTTTAAAATTTTTCCTAACTCCTCAATCGCGCTTTCCCGGCGTTTTTGCGTTTGGCCGCCCATGACCATTTTTATGGCCGCTCCTGGCCGGCCGCAGCAGCAAACAGACGCTCTTTTTACTTCCCGATCTTTGCCCAAACCATATTTCTTTAATTCTGATTCAATCAGCTCTTTTTTCACGGATGAAAACCTGATTGTCTGGCAACGCGAAAGAATGGTCAATGGAATTTTCTGCCATTCGGAGCTAATTAATATTAGAATGCTCTTGGGCGACGGCTCTTCGATCGTTTTTAAAAGACGATTAGCCGCTTCGATGTTCAAATTTTCGGCTGAATCGATTATGACAGCTTTTATTTTACCAGAAAACGTCGAAAGCGAAAGATGGTGCTGGATATGCCTGGCTTCTTCAATCTTTATTTCCGTCGAGTTTTTTTTCTCCTCATCGCCGATTTCCCGAACACCGGCCAAAAGAACATCGGGATGAGCTCCTTTTTCAATTTGAGAACAGCTGCGGCAGCAGTTGCATGGATTAAATTCATTTGAATTTTCGCATTGCAATGACTTGATAAATTCAATGGCTACTTTTTTCTTCCCTATTTCCGACGGTCCAACAAAAAAATAAGCATGAGCCAAACGATTTCTGGCCGCGCTTTGTTTTAAAAAATTCCAAATTTTCTCATGGCCGATTATCATTATTCAGCTTAATTATATCCGATTTTCTTTACAAAATCCATCATCTCATTCCTAAATCTTTCTTGAGAAAATTTTTCCGCCCATTTGCGAATGACCACCGGGCTATATTGGTTTATTTTCTCCCTCATCCGCCTCAACCCATCGGCTAAAATCTCTGGGGACGCAACATCAAAAAATTCGCCCGTGATTCCCTCAAGAACCGTTTCCTTGGCGCCGCCAGCCCTAACCGCCAGAACCGGTTTTCCCCAGCCCATGGCTTCGACCGCGGCAATGCCAAAATCATCCTCCCCTGGCAAAATAAAGGCGGCGCAATCCCTAAGAAATTCGTTTCTTTCCGCGTCGCTCGCCCAGCCCTGAATTCGGATATTGGAACCGGCCATTTTCGAAAGCCGGCTGAACTCCGGCCCTTGGCCCAAAATTATCAAAGGCAGTTTCAGTTTATTAAAGGCCGTAATCGCTACATCTATTTTCTTATACGGCGTCAGTTGGGAAATGATGAGATAAAAACCCTTATTCCGCGCCAAACTGAATTTATTCCAACTGGGCAAGGCAACCGGAGGATAAATAACGCGCGCCTCCTGACGGTAATACTTGCTGATTTTATCACGGGTAGCTTTTGAATTGGCAATAAAATAGTCGACGCGCTTGGCTGAAGAACGGTCCCAAATTCTCAAATAATTAGACGCGACCCGCGCCAGAATTTTTTTAAAAAAATTAAAATTATTCTCTTCCAGATATTCATGATGCCAATCCCATAAAAACCGAGAGGGACTATGACAATAACAGACGTGGCTCGCCGAAGGCCTGATAATGACGGATTTAGCAAAAGCCGAAGAAGAAGAGATAACCAGATCGAAATCTCGCAAATCGAAGTTTTCGGCCGCGACCGGCAGAATAGGCAAAAGGTATTTATGACGGCGCTTGATGAATTCCGGAAATTTCTGAAGGAAAGACGGCCTAATTCTTTCTTCCGGAAACCAGGGCGCCACTTTTTCCTGGTCGCAAAGCAAAACATAGATCGGTGCTTCCGGAAAAATCTTCGCCAATTCCAAAAGAACCCTCTCAGCGCCGCCCATCCTTAGGAGATAATCATGCACTAATGCAACTTTCATAATTATTTTCTGGTACGGAATAATTTCAATCGAGTATGACTTTCAGCGTTTCTGACGCGCATTTTTCCCAACTGAATCGTTTGGCATTTTCAAAACCTAATTGTATCAGTTTATCACGCAAATGTTTATCGTCAATGGACTTATAAACAACTTGCGCGATTTGATCGGGATCCGTTGCCTCGGCATACAAAGCCCCGCGGCCGGCAATCTCTGGCAAACAAGAATTGTCCGCTGTCACCACCGGCGTCCCGGCCATTTGCGCCTCAAGAATCGGGATTCCAAACCCTTCGTAAAAACTAGGGAAAACAAAAACGTCCGCGCCAGACAGCCGCTTCCATTTATCATCTTCGCTGAGATAGCCCGATTCTTTAACCCTGCATCCCGAGCGCAATCGAAGGGCTTCGATTTCTGCTTTTATTTTTTCATAACCATAGCCGGGCTCGCCCGCCAAAACCAGTTCATGTGGAATTTTGTATTTTTCTTTCAAAATTTCGTAGGCCTTAAGAATGCCCAGAATATTTTTTTTGAGCTCAACCCGGCCGATATAAAAAAGATAAGGCAAATTAAATTCCTCTCGCTCCTTTCTTAACGAGCCTTTTCCTGAATCAAGAGAAGACTGAAGCGAGCTGTTTTTTGCGCCATGATAAATAACTTCTATTTTACCGTCGTCCGCGCCGTATAATTTAACCAGGTCGTTTTTTGTTTTGTCGGAAATAGCGATAATCTTACGCGCGTGTTTCAACGCATATTTTGTGCTCCAACGCAGATATTTTCTAGAATGAAACGGATAATATTGGGGAAAATATTCATACTCGAGGCCATGAATCGTGACAACTGAATTTCCAGGATGAACCGCCGGCAGAATATGCGCCGGGATAAAAAGAGCATCGGGTTTGTTAAAAGCCATTTCGGAAGCCAGGCGCAACTGCGTCCACATCGGCAGAGGCCATTTTAAGATTTTTATTTCAAAATTAGGAGGCAAAGGAAAATCAAACGGCACGCCCGCCTCCGCTCTTCGAGTTTCGGCGGGTAAATATAACAAAAACCGATGCTTTCCGGCCTCGGGCAGCATCGTTAAATGTTTGATCAACCGATAAGCGTATTCCTCAACCCCGGTCCGCGGCTGTTTTATCGCCGCCGTGGCGTTTATACCAATGATCATAAAATTTTTGACAGATCGCCAAAAATGATTTCATCCGTCATCGCTTTTATTTCATCAACATATGGCACTTCTCCAGGAATGGAATTCAACAAAAAAACTTTTTTATTATTAACATGGGCAAAACCCATTTCCATCAGGGTGTTGCCGCCGATATAGTTTTTTATTCCATTCTTGTCAAAATTACATACCAAGATCGCGTCTCCGCTTTTGATGCAGTCATGCCACCATTTAATAAACCCGAATTTCCTTTTGACTTCAGCCCCCTCTTTTACTTGTTCCTGCAATTGCCGCGCGGTGCCGTCAACTAACTTAAACATATCTTCATGCAAAAGAGGCTGATGGCCGATTGCTTGAATCTTTTTATAGATCTCGACAATTTGAGGCGCAAATTTTATGCTGCCGCAAAGAGTAATCCGCATATGTTTTTTATTTCCCAGGCAAAATCAATACTGCAACAAATCGCAATTTTCATAATTCTTCTTTGCCTCTCAAAATTCTCAGACGCAAAGCGCTTTTTCCGCCGCTTTTTGGCGCCAAAAAGCGGCAAGAAATCTTTATTTTTTCGACATCACGCTCCTCTTATAAATATCCAAATGCTCAAGCGCGATGCCCGCACCCCTGGCCACGCAAAGCAGGGGCTCGTCAACCGGACAACAGGGCACGCCTGTGGCCTGCGAAATTAATTCATCTAAATTTTTCAAAAGAGCTCCGCCGCCCGAAAGCACCATTCCTCTGTCCATTACGTCAGCCGATAATTCCGGCGGCGTGTTATGAAGGACTTCTTTAACCGCCTGAATAATCTGACGAAGCTGATCGGTAATAGCTTCGGTAATCTCGTTGCTTTTAATGCTGATAATCTTAGGCAACCCGCCGATCAAATCACGGCCTCGGATATCAAAAGTTTGTTCCTGTTTTTGCGGCAAGGCGCTGCCGATGGCAATCTTAATTTCCTCGGCTGTCCGCTCGCCCACCGACAAATTATATTTTTTCCTCAAATATTCGGTAATCACCTGATCAATCTTGTTGCCGCCGACTCTGGCCGAAGCCCAAGCCACGATCCCGCCAAGCGATATCACCGCGACTTCCGAGGTGCCGCCGCCGATATCAACGATCATGTGCCCGACCGGCTCATTTATCGGAATGCCGGCGCCGATGGCGGCTAAAACCGGTTCCTTGACGATGTAGGCCGCTTTGGCGCCGGCATTCATCGCCGCATCAATGACCGCCCGGCGCTCGGTTGAAGTGATGCCTGCAGGCACGGCGATTAAAACTTCCGGCCGAAAAATTCTGATCCGGCCCGTAGTCTTGTTTATGAAATATTTCAGCATTGCTTCAGTCACCCGGTAATCCGCAATCACGCCGTCTCGCATAGGTTTGGAAGCGATAATTGTGTCGGGCGTCCGACCTAACATTTCTTTGGCCTCATTGCCTACGGCCATGATAGCGTTGTCGCCCAAAGATATCGCCACAACCGTGGGTTCATTTATAACGATGCCCTTTCCAGGCACAAAGACGATCGTATTGGCAGTGCCAAGATCAATGCCGATCTTTTTGATAAACATAAATAAATATCTTATTCGCTGACTCTTTTTATATCCGCCCCGAGACCCCTTAATCTTTCGTCCAATTTTTCATAACCTCTTTCGATCTGATAGATATTATTGATCTCTGTTTTTCCTTCAGCGACAAGAGCCGCGATAATTAAAGCCATGCCGGCCCGCAAATCCGGGCTAACGAGCTTCCGGCCATGGAGTTTCGTCGGCCCCTGCACAACCACCCGGTGAGGATCGGCCATGATAATATTGGCTCCCATCTGGGTCAAACTATCCGTGAAAAGAAGCCTCCG
>JAQUNU010000017.1 GCA_028717445.1 Candidatus Portnoyibacteriota bacterium
TCTAAGCCCGAGCCGATAACGGCGATGGTTCTGGAATTATTTTGCAGCGCGGCCAGATGGGCGAGCGTGTCCACGCCTCTGGCCAGGCCGGAAATAATCGTTAAATTTAGTTGGGCAATTTGTCCGGCCAGAAAACTGGCCGCCTGCTGGCCGTAAGGGGAAGGCAGGCGCGTGCCGACAATAGCCAACGCTTGATCATCCTGCGGCAAGAGACTTCCTTTTACATATATAAGCGCGGGCGGATCATAAATTTCTTTTAAGAGCCCGGGATAGTTTTCGTCTAAAATGGTAATGACGCCGATATTTTCTTTGGCCAGCTTTTCCATTTCAGCCTCTGGATTAATTGAAATGCGTCCGGCGCAGAATTCCTGGGCCAAATTTTCTTCCAGCCCCGCGGCGATCAATTCGCCGCTGTCCGCGCGCCAGGCAGATTCGAGATCGGGAAAATAATTTAATAGCCGCTTGATTCTCTGCGGCCCGATGCGTTCGTGGAATTGATTGAAAGCGACGAAATATTTTGCCGATTTATGCATTTCGAATTTTAAAATCGCCCTTTTAAAGCGACTTTCTATTTCTTAAACTATATCATTTTTGAAATCCGGGGACAAATCACGTCTTTAATTCCTCCACCGCTTCGGAGAGCATCTGCATGTATAAATTTAAACCAATGGCGTTGATTTGGCCGGATTGCTCGCGGCCGAGAATATTGCCGGAGCCGCGGATTTCAAGATCGCGCAAGGCGATTTGATAACCGGCGCCGAGGCGGTCGGCTTCTTTAAGCGCCTCCAGCCGCATCTGGGCTTTTTCGCCCAATTTTTTTGCGTTGTATAAAAAGTAGGCGTTGGCCTGGACATTGGAGCGGCCGATGCGGCCGCGCAGCTGATAGCTTTGAGCGAGGCCTAGTCGAGCGGCATTGGCCACGATTAAGGTGTTGACATGCGGAAAATCGAGGCCGTTTTCAATAATGGTCGTCGCCACTAAAATATTTATCTTTCCGGTTTCAAAATTATCCATGGCGCCGACGATTTGTTTTTCGGTCATTCGGCCGTGAGCGATGCCGACCTTTGCCTCGGGGATCAAATTTTCAATTTTTTGAGCCGCCAAACCAATGGTCTGGACGCGGTTGTGAAGATAATAAATCTGGCCGTTCCTTTGAAGCTCTTTTTCGATTGCTTCTTTTATGATTTTATCAGAAAAAGGATGGATAAATGTTTTGACTGCCAGGCGGCCGGGCGGCGCGGTTTGAATGAGCGTGATGTCGCGCAAACCGGAAAGCGCCAGATTCAGCGTTCTTGGGATTGGCGTCGCGCTTAGACTCAGAATATCGATATCCTTGCGCCATTCTTTGAATTTTTCTTTTTGTTTGACGCCGAATCGTTGTTCTTCATCAATGATGGCCAGCCCCAGATCTTTGAATTTAACATCTCTTTGGATAACGCGATGCGTGCCAATGATAATATCAATTTTTCCTTGTTTTAATTTTTCCAAGCTTTCAGCTTGCTGGCTTTTTGATTCCAGGCGCGAAAGCAAAGCGATATTTAAAGGAAATTTGGCCAGCCGTTTTTTGAAAGTCCGGAAATGCTGGTGGGCTAAAATGGTGGTGGGTGTTAAAATAGCCACTTGTTTGCCGGCGGCCGCGGCTTTGAAGGCGGCCCGCAAAGCCACTTCAGTCTTGCCAAAACCGACATCGCCGCAAATAAGCCGGTCCATGGGTTTTTCCGATTCCATATCCTTTTTGACATCGTTGATGGCTTTCAGCTGGTCTTCGGTTTCGATATATTCAAAAGAAGATTCCATTTCTTTTTGAAAATCATCATCAGCCGGAAATCTAAAACCCCGCTGACTAGCCCGCTGGCTATAGAGTTCGAGCAGATTTCTAGCTAGCGCAAGCGTGCTTTCTTTGGCCTTTCTTTTGGTTTTAAACCAGATCGTGCCGCCGAGGCGATGAATTATTGGCGTTTCAAAACCGATGTAGCGGGAAAGTTTTTCTTCTAAATCTAGAGGAACATAGAGCCGGTCGTTTTTAGCATACCCGATAACAAAAAATTTTTCAGGCGATTCGGGCGTCGGCGTTTGCGTTTTTATTTCGCCATCCGGGCTTTCCGCGTATCCCTGGAAAATCCCGATGCCATGGTCAAGATGAACGACATATTCATCGGGTTTCAAGGTCGAGAGCAAGGATTGGGGCGCGCGTCCGGCCAGGATTTTTTTTATATCTTTTTCTTCTTTGGGTTTCTTGATTTCAAGAATATATATTTCCGAAAGGCAATTGCCGGAAAATTCGAGCCGGAAAGCTTTCAGCGAATTGACCGGAAAGATATCTAAAATGCCGCCGCGCTGAGAAAATTCGCCTTTGCCGCCGACGGTCTGAACTCTTTCGTAGCCGAGCTCGGTTAAGCGGCGCAAAAGTTCGAACAATTTTATTTTCTGATCTTTTTCCAGAAAGAGCGTGTTTTCCCGCCACCAGACCTGGCCTTGAGAAAGTTCGCTGATTTTTTTAAAATTTTCTTCATACCAAAGAGCCTCCTTTTCTAAAAAATAGGGGTTTAAACTGACGATAAGAATTTCTTTTTGTTGCCTTGACAAAAACATTGGCTTTTGTATAATATTATATCCTGAATTAAGATTCAAGAAAGGGGGTCTCTGGGTCTTAAAACCTAAAAATGCTGTTTAAAATCCTATCTGTGAGTGGTCAAAGCCGGAACTATCCCTCCTATTGTTTCGGCGAGTAGCCCAAAGTTGTAGGGATTGTCTCTTTTGAGATTTATTCCTATCGCTCGCAGGTAGGATCTTGGACGGCATTTTTATTAGGAACAATTTTCTAGGGAAGGAGGGAATGAAATGTCCTTTAACATTCATCTTTCAGCGGAAGATCTGAAAGAAAAAATCGAAAAACGCCAGGAATTAATAGGCAAGATTCGGGCGATGCTCGAAAGGGAAAGCAAAGAGAACTTGATTGACCTGAATTTGATGGTCGCAAGGCATCTCCGCGCTATGGAGAAAGGGTTGGCAAAACAAGGCCAGGGAGAAAACCTGGAGACGCCAGGAAAACTTTTCAATGTCATCCGGTCCCTGATCACTGATTTTGCCGGCGAGAAAAAGAATAAAGAAAAAACCTCTGTTTACGTCGATTTGCTTGGCATATTGTCTTGTTTGATCAAAAGGCAATATCCGAGTCCGGTCGAAATTAATTGCCAAACAATGGGCTGAACGGATCAAAACCAAAGTGCAAAAAAGGTTTTAGGTTGCGGCATCTATTCAAAAGGAGGGGAATAATTCATGAGCGGAATCGGAACAACGGTCAGTTTTTTTCAGGATAAAGACGAGGGTTTAAGGGAAAAAAAGATTCGTGAATTTATAGAATCTCTTCGGCCGCTGGTCAATAGCATTGGGGAAAGAGATTTTCAGGAGGTCGTGTATGAATTATATAAAAAAATCGATCGTTTTACGGATTGCGAGGCAGAAAGGGCGGTGATCAAGGAATATCTTCTTTGGGGTATGCTTTGGGAAAGAAGAGGACAGATCCAAGGGGATGACGAGAAGAGCGATCCGGAGCCGTAGGCGTTCGCCGGCAACAGGATCAGGCAAAATAGTTCCTTATTCATTATTCAGCCAGTCAAAAAAAAGAAGTTTTCCCGCGGGAAAACTTCTTTTCATTTTCCGGCCTAGATTGTCCGATTAATTGAACTGGTTCATGGCTTTTTCAATTCCTTCCTTTATGGCGGTTTCCACGGCCAAGAGATTCTTTCTGATGATTTCTTCGACAAATTTGGTTTCGTCTTTTTCGAATTTTTCCAGCACGAATTTTTCAAGCGGCGCTTTTTTTTCCAGATCTTTGAAAAGGATTTTATTTAAAATACTGGCGGGCGGTTCCTTGCCGATGGGATGGATGCCTAAGCGGAAACGGATGAAATTTTGGGCGCCGAGCGTTTCGATGATGGATTTAATGCCGTTGTGGCCGCCGGCCGAAGCGCCCTTGCTGACGCGCAGAAGGCCCAATGGCAAGTCAAATTCGTCATGGATAATCCAAATATCTTCAGGTTTAATTTTATAAAAGTAGGCGATTTTTTGGACTGGCTGGCCGGAAAGATTCATAAAGGTCTGCGGTTTGGCCAAAATTATTTTTTCGTCCGAAATTTCTCCTTCCGCGATGAGCGCGTTGTTGGCTTTTTGTTCGCGCCATTGCGAAAAATTATCAAGATTATCGCGTAGAAAATCAGCGGCCATAAAGCCGAGATTATGTCGCGTTTTTTCGTATTTTGAACCGGGATTGCCCAGGCCGATGATAAGCTTCATAAATTTCGTTTATCGTTATGCGGCATGGTAGCCAGTATCGGCATAGTCAAAATTTTTACATAAGACTATGTTCAAGAAGATGCGGGCGGCGATGCCGTAAAACCAAAAGCTTTCTTTATAGCTGTGAATTGATATATTTTTGTATTTCGGAATAATTTTCCGGCCCGGCCGCGGGCGCGAGCGCCGAGACCGGCTGGCCGTCGATTGAAATTCCAGCGGAGGTGATCAGTCGGTTTTCTTTTTCAATGACTAGATTCCGCATGTCTTCGGGCGAAAATCCTTTGAAAATTTGCCAGTATTCAGGAATTTCGCTCCAGGGAATATCGGTTTGGACGCGGGAGTGAAGCTCTTTTAAAATTCCGAGCACTTTAGGCAGATCGCCGATCATATCCATTGCCGCCAGTTTTTGTTTCAATGCTTCCACAACCTGTTGCTGGCGTTCGATTCGGTCAAAATCGCCCTGGGGCGAATGGCGCGTGCGCGCGTATTTTAGAGCGGTTTCGCCGTCAAAATACCGCCAGCCGGCCTTGATCTCGAATGTTTGGAAGGAATGGTTGGGACCTGGGAAGGTCGGATCAAAAATGTCTTCCTTAACCATTAGCGCGATGCCGCCCTGCGAGTCAATGAGATACTTTAAGACCGAGAGATCGATCAAAACATAATTATTTATTTTTTGTCCAATTATTTCTTCCGTTTTTTCCTTGATCAGGGCGATGCCGGCTTCGGGATTTTTTTGGTTTTTGCCCAGAATATAAAGAGAATTTATTTTTGTCCAGATTCCCTGGTTCGGAGATTCCACCCAAAGATCGCGCGGGATCGAAATTAGACTTATCGTTAGCGGATCGTAATTTATTTTGGCAACGAGAATGGTATCGGTCAGGTCGGGGGCGTCATTGCCAGGGCCAGGAACGCCAAGAAGAAGGATGTTTTTCGATTCTTTTTCTGAAACAAAAGGAAAAAAATTAAGGATATCAGCTTTGACTTGCGCGCTCTTTTTTTTGACGGTTTTGGCCGCGAGGATCGTTTTTTGTTCAGGGAAAGCGCCAAGAAGATAAAGAGAAACCAGAAAAATCAAGAGGCTGGCCAAAAGAAAAACCATTGGAAATCTTTTTCTTTTTGTTTCGTTTTTCTCCAGCTCGTTCTTAAGAATTCTTTCAATTTGATTAAATTCAGGCTTCATTAGAATCATTATATCATAAAAACGATCCTAAGAAGGGGGCTTGCAATAAGGGTTAAAATGTTCTAAAATAACGGCTAAGGGGCGTTTTGACCGCCCTTTGGTTAAAAATAATTTTTACTTAATTCCCAGCCGGATTAAGAATTATACTTTTTTATATGAAATCTTTTTCTTTGGTTATTTGGGAGCTTTTTAAAATAATATTGATTGCCGCCGTCATAGTCATTCCGATCAGGTTTTTTTTAATTCAGCCCTTTTTTGTCAAAGGCGCTTCTATGGAGCCGAATTTCGATGACGGCGAATATTTAATCATTGACGAAATTTCATACCGATTGCGCGAGCCAGCCAGGGGAGAAGTTATTGTTTTTAGATTCCCGGGCGACCCTTCGCAATTTTATATAAAGAGGATCATTGGTTTGCCTGGCGAAACCGTTGAGATGGTAGGCGGTCGGATAAGAATTTCAAATAAAGAAAACCCGAACGGTTTTTTCTTGAACGAGGCCAGCTATCTAGAGAACATTCCGAATTTAGGAGACGATAAAATAACTTTGGCGGAAACGGAATATTTTGTGATGGGAGACAATCGCGCCGCCAGCTATGATTCGAGGCGCTGGGGGCCCTTGCCTAAAAAAAATATTATCGGTCGGGCCTGGCTCAGGGCTTGGCCGGTCAGCCGAGCGCAGATTTTAGAAGCGCCGATTTACTAAATTATGTCAAAAATAAAAATAAAAAATTTCCAGGCGCCCAGGGGCACGTATGATATCTTGCCCGAAGAGCAGCCCTGGTGGGAAAAAATAAGAAAAACCGTCAAGGAACTTAGCGGGGATTACGGCTTTTCCAAAATTGACACGCCTATTTTTGAAGATATGGAATTGTTCGCGCGCAGCGCGGGAGCAAGTTCCGACCTGGTTGAAAAAGAAATGTATAGTTTCCGGACGCGCGGCGGCGACCAATTAGCCTTGCGGCCGGAAGGAACCGCGGGCGTGATCCGGGCCTATCTCGAAAACGGAATGGTTGACCTGCCTCATCCGGTGAAGCTTTTTTATTTCGGCCCGATGTTTCGGTACGAACGGCCGCAAGCCGGCAGATACAGGCAACATCACCAATTCGGCTTTGAAGTCATCGGCGGGGATGAGCCGGTGCTTGACGCGCAGGTTATTCAATTATTTTTGCATATTTCAAGGCAGGTTGGCTTAAAAAAATTAAGCGTACATATAAATAGCATTGGTTGTCCCGAATGTCGGCCGGGTTATCGGCGGGCGCTGGTGGATTATTACCGGAGCAAAAAACAGAAGATTTGTCCCGATTGCCAGCGTCGGCTTAAAGAAAATCCTTTGCGGCTGCTTGATTGTAAAGAAGAAAAATGCCAGCCGATCAAAGCCGGCGCGCCCTTGACGCTTGATTATCTTTGTCCCGCCTGCCACGGCCATTTCAAAAGCGTTTTGGAATTTCTTGATGAGCTTGAGGTGCCTTATTTCTTGAACCATCAGCTGGTCCGCGGGCTTGATTATTACACCAAGACAGTTTTTGAAGTTTTTTTTGAAAGCGAAGGTCAGCCGCCCCTGGCTTTGGGCGGCGGCGGCCGATACGACGGTTTGGTTAAAAATTTAGGAGGCCGGCCGACGCCGGCAGTGGGTTTTGGCGCGGGCATTGAAAGAATAATTTCGTTGATGAAGGAACAAGGCGTCAAAGTTCCGGTCAAGCCGGCGCCAAAGATATTTTTGGTCGAATTGGGCGAGCTTGGCCAGCGTAAAAGTCTGAAACTTTTTGAGGAATTGCACAAAGAGGGGATAATCGTGGCCGAATCATTAAATAAATCCAACATCAAATCGCAATTAAAGATCGCCGACCGGATAGGCGTAAAATTTGCTTTGATTCTCGGTCAGCAGGAGGCGCTGGAGGGAACGGTCATTATCCGAGACATGCAAAGCCGAGTGCAAGAGACGGTTCCCTTGGCAAAAGTCGCGGGAGAATTGAAGAAACGACTGGCAAAAAAATAATTATGGATTGCGTCTTTTGTAAAATCGCGAATAAAGAAATGAAAGCGGAGATTCTTTACGAGGATGAAATGGTTTGCGCCTTCCGCGACGCGCATCCGATTGCGCCGGTGCATATTTTGATTATTCCTAAAAAACATATTGAAAGCATCGCTGATTTGCAAGAAAAAGATGAAGCGCTGGCTGGCCGGCTGATAATGGTTGCGAAAAATTTGGCCGAGAAAGAAGGGATCGCAGAAAGCGGTTATAAACTGCTTTTTCGCGTTCGCGGCCACGGCGGCCAGGAAGTGCCGCATATCCATTTGCATTTGATCGGAGGAGCGAAATTGTCGGAGAACATAAGACCAATTTAAATTGATGTTGTCCGTCTTCGTCCCGCAGCCGCGGGACTTCGTCGGACGCTGAATTTTGTAATTAAATTTTGCCCCCAATCAATTGGCGGTAAAGTTTAAACAAAATTCGCGAAGGGAGGTTGATTAATTTGGCAATCGAAGTCAGAAAAAAAGATAAAGAATCTACTGGTTCGCTTTTACGTCGCTTTAGCAAAAAAATTCAGCAAAGCGGTATTTTGCTGCAGGCGCGGCGGTCAAGATTCTACAATAAGCCCAAAACCAAACGGCAGCTGAAGGCCAGCGCTTTGCGCCGGGAGCAGCTGCGCGGACAGCGCGCTTATTTGCTCAAAATGGGCCTTTTGGAAGAAGGAGAACTTATTCCAAAAGAAAAAATCAATATAAAGAAAAAATAAATGACACTGCGCGAAAAAATTGACGCTGATTTCAAGGAAGCTTTTAAAGCCAGAGATGAAGCGCGAACTTCGGTTTTGCGTCTGCTTTTGGCATCGATTAAAAATAAAGAGCTGGAAAAAAGAACAAAATTAAGCAAATCTGAAAAAATCGAAGATCTTGAAAAATTAAGCCGGATTTCGGACGATGAAATCATTGGCGTGACCGCGGCTGAAATAAAAAAAAGGAAAGAGGCGGCCGAACAATACTTGCAGGGCGGGCGGCAGGAGCTGGCCCAGAAGGAAACGGCGGAAGCAAAAATAATCTCTGTTTATTTGCCTCAGCAACTCGAGGAAGAGGAAATAAGAAAATTGGTTCTTGACGCCATCGGAAAAACCGGCGCTTCCGCGGTGGGTGATTTGGGCAAAGTAATGAGCATTTTAATGCCGCAGGTTAAAGGGAAAGCGGATGGCGGCCAGGTGACCATGATCGTTAAGGAGGAATTGGCGAAAAAAAATCAAAACTGATGCCCTATGCGGATCTTGTCGACTAATTTGACCGAAAAACGGCCCGAAATTGAGGAAGCAATAAAAAAAGTTTCTCAAGCGTTTGACGACGACATGGAAATCAGCTTGGTCCTGACGGATGAACATAGGATCCAAGAAATTAATGCTCAATACCGGAAAAAAAACAAATCAACCGACGTTTTGAGCTTCCCGGAATTGAATGAGATTTTTATTTGTCCTTCAATCATAAAAAAACAGGCAAAAATTCTAAAAACCCCTTTTAAAACTGAATTGACGCGGGTTATCGTCCATGGTATTTTACATTTATTGGGGTTTGATCACGTAAAAAAAGATCAGGCCGCGGAAATGGAAAAGGAAGAAGATAAAATTCTCAAAAAGATTTCTGAAAAATAGAAATCTCTTATTTAAATTAGCGTAAATCAGGAATCTGCTCGGCCTCCTTTATCCGAGCGGTTATTTCTTAATATGGCTCGGCAAAAGACAATCGTCGCCTTGGACATCGGCAGTTCAAACATCCGTTTGGCCGTTGCTCAGCAAAAACCAGAAAATGAATCGTTTCAGATTTTAGGCGTGGGTCAGGTTAGATCGCAGGGCATCCGGCGCGGCGCGGCGGTGGACTTTGACGAAACCGTCAGGAACATTAAAGAAGCAGTCTCGATCGCGGAGCGCACCAGCGGCATGCCCATAAACGATGTCATTGTCAATTTAGGAGGTCCTCATCTTTCTTGCCGGCCGAGCAAAGGCGTAATCGCAGTTTCCCGCGCTGATGGAGAAATTTCTAAAGAAGATATGGATAGAGCGGTCAGCGCGGCGGCCGCGATATCGCTGGGCGCCAACCGGGAAATTCTCCAAGTCATTCCGAGGCGCTTTTCAGTCGACAATGAAACCGGAATCAAAGATCCGGTCGGCATGAGCGGCGTACGCCTAGAGGTTGACGCTTTGATTGTTGAAGTCTCTTCGCCTTTTATTAAAAATTTAACTAAGCTCATAAGCGAGGCTAAGCTTGATTCAGATATTCTTATCCCTTCTCCGTTAGCGGCCGCCAGAGCGGTTTTGGACAAACGGCAGAAAGAATTAGGAGTTTTAGTTTTGGACATGGGAGGCGGCACAACTGGTTTTACTGTTTTTGAAGAGGGCGATGTGGTGGATGTTTGCGTTCTGCCTGTCGGGAGCAGCCATATTACTAACGATTTGGCTATCGGTTTGCGCACTTCGATAGATGTAGCCGAGAGAATAAAACTTGAATATGGCTCGGTTTTGCCCGAGGAAATAAACAAGAGAGAAACCATTGATTTGGAAAAAATGGGCGGCGAGCCGGGACAAATTTCCCGGAAAGAAGTAGCCGAAATTATTGAGGCCAGAGCTTCTGAAATTTTTGATTTGGTCTATAAGCGTCTTAAGCAGATTGATCGGGCCGGACTTCTTCCATCAGGCGTAGTTCTGGTCGGTGGCGGGGCTAAATTGCCGGGGCTGGTTGATTTGGCGAAAGAACGCCTGAAATTGCCTTCGCAAATTGGTTTTCCTGTTCAATTTGAGGGAGTGGTGGAACAGGTCGACGATCCATGTTTTGCCACGGTGCTTGGTTTGATTCTTTGGGCCGGCGATCAGGGCCAGGACTTGAGGATTAAAAAAAACAGGATGTTTAGAATGCCGGCCATGCCTTCTTTTTTTAGTCAAATGAAGAATTGGTTAAAAAGCTTTTTGCCTTAAAAAGCAGCTTAAGATCTATTTTGTCTTTTGCTATTGACAATAATTTTCGCTTATCCTATTCTGATATAATCTTTAGATTTCTCATCGAATCTTAATTTCAAAAATTCCATGGCCCAAATCAAACCGGATATAGAAACTTTCGCCAAAATAAAGGTTGTCGGCGTGGGGGGCGCGGGCGGCAACGTGGTTTCGAGAATGGCGGACTGCAAAATTCAAGGGGTGGAACTGATCGCGATCAATGCTGACGCCCAAGATTTGCATAAGAGCTCTGTTTCTCAAAAACTGCTTATTGGAAAAAATTTAACCAAAGGATTAGGGGCCGGAATGAATCCCGATATCGGCCGGCAATCAGCCGAAGAGAATCGGGATGAGATTCATGAAGTCTTGAAGGGAGCTGATCTGATTTTTATAACTTATGGATTGGGCGGCGGAGTCGGTACGGGCGCCGGTCCTATTGTGGCCGAAGCAGCCAAGGATGTCGGCGCGCTTACGGTTGGTGTGGTGACAAAACCATTTTCATTTGAAGGCGCGCAAAGAACAAGGATAGCGGCCGAAGGTTTAAATAATCTTAAGGATAAGGTTGATACTTTAATTACCATTCCCAATGATAAATTGCTTTCAATCATTGATCGGAACACTTCTCTCGTTGAAGCGTTCAAAGTTGTGGACGATGTTTTAAAGCAGGGAGTGCAGGGGATTTCTGATATTATCATTACGCCGGGCATCGTTAACGTAGATTTTGCGGATTTGAAAGCGGTTATGCAGGGAGCTGGTTCGGCTATGATGGGTATTGGTCGGGCTTCCGGGGATGACCGGGCGAGCGAAGCGGCTCGCCAGGCGATAAATTCGCCTTTGCTTGAAGTTTCAATTCAAGGCGCCAAGGGAGTCATTTTTAATGTTAGCGGCGGCGCGGATATGTCCATGATGGAGATCAATGAAGCGGCTAAGGTTATTACAGAGGCCATTGATCCGCAGGCAAAGGTTATTTTTGGCGCGGTGGCGGATGACAAGCTGAAAAAAGGAGAAATAAAAATTACAGTCATTGCCGCTGGGTTCGGCGATTTTCAACCCAGAAAAGAGGGAACAATCGCGACTAATGTGGCTAAGCTGCCATTAGAGGATAATGTTGTAAAAGCCAAAAAGCCGATCTTTGCGGCGCAGGTCAATCCGATTGAGGATGATTCAAGCGAGTGGGACGTTCCGGCTTTCATTAGGAAGAAAATGAAGTAGCCTTTTTAGGATAAAGGAAGAAAAAATTTTTGTTCGGTTTTTAAAAAAAGGGGCGGGAGCCCCTTTTGCGATCTTTTTGTAAGCGAAGTTATCCACAATTTTATCCACATTTTTTCCAGATGCCAGAAAAAGATTTCTTTTTTCAGGCGTTTTTTCATGATTTGGAAATTCAAAAAAACGCCCGATATTAATTTTAAGGATTCTTTAAAGAAAATTTAGCTCCTTATTTTTTAAAATAGTTTGCCTTTGGTTAAAATCCTGCCGGATAAGGCAAGGACGCCTTTATTAAAAGGAAGAACCCCCGCCTTTTGGGGACCATTCATTAGGCCGAAAGCCTTTTGGCAAATTCTTTAAATTTGCGGGTCCCCAAAAGGCGGGGGTCCTTTTTGTTCCTTTTTTATCCACAATTAACGCCTAAAGCAATCCTTCTTAAGAAATGCTATAATTTAGCCAATGAAGGAACTCAAGGATTCCAATTTTTGGGTTAGCAAAGCATTGAAACTTTGTCTTCTTTTGCTTGTTTTTTCTTTCTTTGTTTTTTCTTCCCCTTCTGCGCAGGCCAGGGGTCTTTTTTCCTCTGCCTTTTTTAATTTCTGGGCCAGCATCAATGAAGCCATGAACTATCTGGTTTTCGGCCAGTATTTCCCCGCTTCTTCCAATACCATTATCATCCGAAAGACTCTTCCTGAAAAAACCGAAAAACAAATCATTCTTGCCCCGCAGAACCAGGACTCCTTGGCCATCGCCGCTAAAGAAAAGATCATTGAGATCACGAAAGTCAACCAGGTCAATCAGGTTCTGGGCTCCGCCGACTACCAGAACGAACTGGATTTTCTTGAACAAAGACTTTCTTCCCAGATTTCTGACGTTAAAAGCATTCTGGCCCAGAATCTTGATTCTCTTTCTCAGGATATTACTCATCAGGTCAGCTATATTTCAGCCGCGCCGCCGGTTTCTTCTTCTGTCTCCGGCGCCCCGGTGATTCTTCAGCGGTTTGATCAACTTCATAATATCCAGCTAACCGGCACCGTCACTCAGACCGATTCAGGCCAGGTATCTTTTGCCGGCAATATTGACGCTTCGGGCGGCCTGGAGGTTCTAGCCGGCAACCTAGGCATCGGCGTTTCTTCGCCTAATAATCTTATCCAGGTAGCCGGACTGATCAATTTTGACAATTCTTTATACAACACTTTTCTTGGTTATCAAACAGGCAATAACAACACGACCGGCTCAAAAAATAACTTCATCGGTTATCAGGCCGGCTATTTAAATACAACTGGTTATACCAATAATTTTTTCGGCTATCAAGCCGGTTATAATACCACAACCGGATATTTAAATCTTTTTATCGGTGAAAAAGCCGGCTATGCCAATACGACTGCCGGCTGGAATACGGCCATCGGCAACTTTTCGCTTTATTCCATCACTACCGGCGAAGATAACGTGGCGGTGGGTTATAAAGTCTTAGAACAAACAACCACCGGGGGCGAAAACACGGCCGTGGGCTATAAAGCCATGAATCTTAATACCGAGGGGGTTCGAAATACTGCTGTTGGTAATAATACGCTCCGCTACAACACGACCGGGAACGACAATACGGCTGTCGGTCAGGAAGCGCTTTTGAGTAATACCGAAGGCATTGAAAACGTGGCCATGGGAGTGATCGCGGCAGACCGAAATACAACGGGTTCCGCCAACACCGTCATCGGCTATAAATCTTTTTATTGGAATACCACGGGTTCTTATAACACTGCCCTGGGCGGAAGGGCTCTTTACATGAATGAAACAGGAAGCTTCAACACCGCCGTGGGCTATCAGGCCGGCTACGGCACGTATACTAATTCCTATTCCAATAACACTATGCTTGGCTACCAATCCGGCTACAACCTTTCCACCGGCTCCAACAACATCTTTTTAGGCTACCAAACCGCCACCACCACGACCACCGGCTCCAACAACATCGTGATCGGCTATGGCATCAATGCCCCCAGTGCCACTGCCTCCAACACTTTAAATATCGGCAACCTGATCTATGGCATCAACATCGACGGCCTGATGACCACCGTCTCCACCGGCAACATCGGCATCGGCACCACTACGCCAACCTCAAAATTAGAAGTTGCCGGAAATTTAAAATTATCTACTACGGCAACTGACCCAGTAATTTATTATTCGGCAATTGATGATTGGGCTTTACGCATCACTCCCTCAAATGCCAATCGCGAGAGTTGGGTGTTTATGTATCCTTCAATCGGAGAAACAGACAGCGGTATAGCTTTATTTAATAATTCTGATTTTACCAATGGATATATGGGGGTTATGGATCTTACGGCTAATGCTTTTGAAATAAAATCATGGAGTTATGGTTTGACATATGATAATTCTTTGCCGATGGTTTTTAAAATGAGCAATTCTTCGGCTGGCAGATTCGAAGCGCTGCGGATTACTAACGCTGGCAATGTTGGCATTGGCACAACCTCGCCTCGCTCTCTTCTTCAAATTGCCGGGGATAAGCCCCAGTTGACTCTCTCTGACACTTCTGCCTCCCTCGATTCCAAACATTGGTTCCTTTCCTCCATGGGCGGCAATTTCTATATCGGAACTTCTTCTGATTCTCTGAATGCCACGAGCACACACCTAACCATTAACAACCTTGGCAATCTTGGTATTGGGACGACTAATCCCAAAGCCAAGATTCAGGTAGGAAATTATACAGCCAATAATAGTGTTGACTCGCAGATTTTGATTTCACGAAGTGCGGATGATTCAATTTCGGGCAACGGGCACGCTTTTTCTGATTCCTCCGATATTAACCGCAGTGGAACCATCGGTTACAATTCTTATGATGCCCGCATTACTTATTCCGGCAGCAATACTTATGATCACTATGTATCTTTTCAAGCTATGCCAACTTACGGCAGCAGCGGAACAATCTCCAATATTTATGGCTTATTTGCTAATCCAACTATTAACACTGGTCGGGCCACAAATGTTTACGGTGCTTATGTTTATAACTTTGCCGGTTCGGGGACAGTCGATAATAATTACGGATTTTATGTAGAAAATCTAACGAAAGGTGCCCAAAACTTCGCTTTTTATGCAGATGGCAACACTAAATCATATTTTGGCGGCAACATCGGCATCGGCACCACCACCCCCCGTTCTCTTCTTCAAATTGCCGGGGATAAGCCCCAGTTGACTCTCTCTGA